>NZ_CAWUDG010000009.1:0-185733 GCF_963920885.1 Anabaena sp. CCY 0017
GTTGGTCAACGTGGTTTGACTGGCAGTGTTGGTCCTCGTGGTTTGACTGGCAGTGTTGGTCCTCGTGGTTTGACTGGTGAAGTGGGACGTTTTGATATGGCAGAATTGGCAGGCATTCAAAGACAAATTACCCAAATAAATACAAATACAACTAATGTTAATAACAAGGTTACTAATATCAACAACCAAGTCACCAACATATCAAATACAACAGCAAATATTGCTGCTAATTTCCCACCAATAGCAGGGGCTATTACGGCGCATGATTGTGTAGTTGGACAGGATGTTTCATTACCTTATGGTGGCGTTGGATTGTATGGCATCCAATCGCAGGTTCAGCAGTTGTCAACACAGCTAGAGACCGTTTCCAAAGTCGTTTGCAGAACATACAGAATCATGGGCGGTAATGATTGGTTTAAAGGCGATGTCGTGACATACGATTTTAACCCTGAAACTTCAATTAAAAAATCAATCAAGCTTGCATACAGAGAACAATCTACCCCACTTGTTGATACTCAGCCCTTAACAATGCAGGCTACAAGCTTGCCACAAATGCTATTCGGGCTGGATGCTGCTACATGGAGGCGCTCCGGGTTGCATAAATTGCCTGTAGATGCTCCTCCTAGCACCATGCCTAAAATTACTCGGAATCCCGCAACTGGGGAAATTATTAATATTAGTGATTGGAACAAAGCTGAATATCAAAAAATCACTGATAATGTTAGCTTCCAAGCTTATCAGTATGCTCAATTTAGGTCTGTAGTAGGTGAATTCCCGTTAAATATATCTGTTGAGGTAGAGGAAGGGGGCAAGATAGTTGAGAAGAATATTCGTATTGATAATATTAGTGATGGCATAGCCGAAATAATGGGGATTTCGCTAGTAATTCAGGATGATTTACAACTCAACACTCAATTAGGAATGAAAAGCTTAATTGAAACAGCAGCAACTAAAAACGCCGCTTTAATTTCTCAGGATATTAGTTTGGCTAATGCTAAATATCTTGGGTATCAAATTAACAGAACTCCAAAGACTATTAAAACTTTATTCACCCCAGGAACGCAGAATATTAAGGAATTTATTAAGGAATCTGACCAACAAATAATTAGCTACTCTCACCGGAGTGGACACCTCGAACATAAACTAAATACCCTCTTGATTTCAGCAGGCATCACAAAAGCGGCTCTCACCAATCAATACAAGCCTGGGGATGCTGTCATGGGGGGAATTATTGCTAAAGATGCTCTGGCACGATTGAAGGCTGACGAGGATGATTGGAAGCTATTCTTAAAGCTCCTCAGAGAACCCGTAGGAGATATGAAGATTGACGGTGTACCACTCATGGAAATTGAGGACTTGACCGATAAATTAAAGCAATATCTGAGGGGATTGAAATGAAAATAAACCCAGACGGAACTATTGATTTAGAGCCGGGAAAGGATGTTTTTACTATTGGTCAGCAAGCCCAGTATAAAGGGGCTAATCGTTGGCATCGTGTCCGCAAATTCTCAAGTCAATTAGCTGATGCTGCTAGTAGTGATGGGAAGGGGTTATTTGGACGGGTACTGGGAGGTTTAAAGCGGCTTGGTGGTTTTGCATTGTCTGTAGCTAATGCCCTTGGAATTCAAATTAGCTGGTCTAGTTTATGGCAGTTTTTGCAGATGACTAGCTACACGGTTTACAACTTCGATTGGAATCAATCAGACGCGCAAATCAAGCAACAGATTGAATCTACCAACAATTTAATATCTAATATGGCTGGATACATTTTAGGAGATTCAACTATTAGAGTTGCCACAGTCGCCGTAGTTAACGGCGTGCCAATTAAATACCCAATCATTCCAGCACGGGTAGCTGTTGATATTGCAAAAGAAAGGGTGGCAGCATTACGCCAAGACGTGACCGCAGAATCCAGAACAAACATTGAGAATCAATTTAAATTCGGAATCACCCTGATAGGTCAGCTTGGGTTACAGAATCTTTTTAACCAATCAATATTAAGTTTGCGAAGTTTGAGGATGTTTGGCTTATCCCCAGTCGCACAACCGGGAGAAGCTTGGAGTTTTGCGAAAAAGGTTGATGAGAAAATTCAGTCTATCAAGCCTGAAATTTTGCGGGAGTTCGTAAAGGGATATTTGGGCGGAGTAGAAAATGCTTTCTGGGACTCAGGATATATCGTTACGATGGGATTGGATGATATTTGGCGGATGGAACAATTTAAAAATGAAATAGAATTAGGAGAGAATAAATCAGTTCGCATCAACCCTGAACCATAACTATGGCTAGTATCGTCAAATCATCACAAGATATCGTTTTTTTTGGTAGGCAAAAAGATATTAAACTGGCGATACTCCAAGCGATGGCCAATCAAAGAACAATCTGGAATAAAGATGTTGGTCAAATCATGGGTTTACCAGTTGCCGATGTCCAAAGACCCAGAAGGCAGGAAAGAATTTTAAATATTATTTTCAAATCTAAAGAGAAGCCCCCCTGGAAGGTTCGCGGCGAAAATCCTACAGCTGCTAGTTACCATATCCCAAACTGTAAAAAAGGGCTAACCTGGGAGCAAGTGAGGAGGGCTGCCGCTCCTTTTACCTGGGGGGAATATAGAGCCACTGCAACAATGTCATCAGGCAGGCAAATGGCTGTTTATGGAGCGACGAAAGAGGAAGCTGTAAAAGTCGTTCGCCTGCTAGCCACTCTATCTGTAGATAAAATTACTAAATTGCGTGTGAGTGATGATGTTCAAGTAGACCCAGATAAAATTAAACTGCCCACAAGATACTACCCATGCTACGCAACATTAATATCTGAGCCTACAGATTTAGCTGGTAAGCCCAGGCAGGGGAAAAAAGCCTATAAAAAGACTCGCAGAAGATTAGATTTGTACAGGGAACCTGACGATAAAACCCCGCTTGGATAACTTAATAAAAATTAACATTTACAACCATTTGCTGGTTTCCATTAATGCCAAAAAATAAGAACCCTATAGGGGTGCTGATTTCTCAGTATTGCTAAAGCCCCCTCCCTGGAAGCGATTACATCCACTATACAATCCTCAGTAGCCGTGCCATAGTGAGAGCATCATTTAATAATTGATTGACCGTATGGCTGCTATAACTGATTTGACCTGGGTGCAACTTCAGACCGCGCTGACTGCTATGGGGTTGGAAGATGCAATCATCGTTAGTGGTGGAAAGGTGATGATTGACGCAGGAGTAATTACTGGTGAAAGTCTTACTGCCTTGACGCAGGAAACCGTCGTTGAATTTTTGTACAAGATTAGGGATGCCGCAGGCAGGGCGCAGGTCGCTGTCAATGAGGGACAAATTGCAGGCGAACAACTTGATTCATTTCCGGCATTCAGCTATTCAGCACCAACAGAGGAGGGTGTTGTTGGTGTTACCCAAGTTTCATCCTTTAACATTCCGTTAAACCTGGATACCATCACTGGTCCTAACGTCTAGGGCTGATATTTTGAAATTTTAACTAAGACATAGGAGATTAAAAATGCCAAGACGTAGGGGGAATAAAGTACCCGCTTATGTTGAATTTTCTGGATTGAAGTATGGATTTCAAATCAATCAAGCCTTCCATAATCAATACAAAGGCGTACTGGGACAGACTACTTTTGCAGGCGCTGCGGGTGTATTTTTTGGTGCTAATAGTCCAAAGCCGAACAGGGCCACATTGGAAATAGCTGGGGGTAGTAGGGTTAGTAGTTTCTGCTCTAGCGCTAAAATTAACGACCTACAAAAAGCGAACTGGATTGTAACAGCCAGTGGTTCTGGTATTCGCGGGGTTAAGACGGCTGGCGCTACTCGGACTGTTTACGTTGATATGCCCGGTGGCTACAAGTACGCCTGGAACCTAACCGCCGCAGAAGTTAGCAAGGCTGGAGAACTGGGTATAGAACAGGCTTCTGGGTCTACAGATAATATGGTTTGGGGTTCCACACCTAAACCGCCTAGAGCATCTAAGAGAGAAGGTGGTTCGACGGTTTCGACCTTCATCAAGCCTCAAGCTTCTGTGATAGATGCTGCTGTGGATAAAGGTTGGACTGTTAGAGGTGTGAGCTATGACCTCATCCCTAACGCATAGAACCCAATACCCTGATGATGGGAGGGTAATTATCCTCCCTGGCGACCCGGACTTTGATTGGACTTTAGCTTTCCCTCCTCCAAACTGGAAGAGCGAAGCAGCCAAAGACCCAGATGGATTTGCTTTTGTGGTTGAGCCTGGCAGTGGACTGGCACGAGTCGCTACTGCCTCAGACCTGGAGGAATATCTCTATGGGGGGGAATATGATGAGCGCCTAGACGAAATTGGTGAATCCGAGGAGGAATGGGAGTGGGATGGGTAAATGTAGCAGCTATCCCAATATCTGACGACTGGCAATTTACATATTTAATTGATAGCTCCGTGGAGTGGATTCGAGTGAGGAATATCTTAAACTCCGATCCACTTTTTATTAACTACGGGTACATCGCTCAAGTTGATAATTATCAGGACTTTGCAGATTTTTCTCGCATCTACCCAGTTGAAAATAATACTGTCCTGGAAATGAAAAAGCCCCTACCCTTTTCCAGTCGCCGTTTTGGAGTCAGGAAAAGGGCAGGGGTTAAATCTCAATTCTTTTGGATAGTCGAAATTGATGTGTGGGTTTAGTTATGACAGGAGTTATTACCTATGGGTACAAAAGATGCGTTGGAAATTATAATCGCTTTTTTTACTTTCGTGGGGTTTGTGTGGCGTATTGCCAGGATGGAAGCAGCGATTTATAAAGATATAGATAGAGTTAAGGATGGCGTAGAAAAACAGCTTTACCTTATAGATAAGCGGCTTGACCTACACATACAAGATTCTATTGCTAGTCGAGATAGTTTTACCTATCGCCTGGATGGGCAAGGGTCTAGGTTAGGGGGTGAAATTGAAAATTTAAAAAAGCGGGCATCAGGAATCATAGTTTTCGAGCGGCTCGAAAGCAAACTTGATGAATTCCTGGAAAAACATAAATGAGCAGTAAATGAGTAGAGCGATCGCACTGGGAAAACCTTAAAAATTAGGGGTGAAACCAGTGCTTTTGAGTAGTAAATGAGTAGTATTAGTTTATCTAAGCCATGAAACCTTTGCTCTACAAGGAAATAGGCTAGTTCTCTGAGAAAATAAACCTCCGCGCCCCTCTGCGTTTAAACCCATTGCAAACTATTCTATAAATAGAGATTTCATACAAGAAACTCATGGATGCCAAAGAATTAATCCGACTTTATAACTCAGGACAGAGGTATTTTCCCGCCGCAAACCTCGTTCGAGTCAAGCTAATTGCTGCCTACTTACCTGGAATTAACTTGTGGGGAGCAGATTTGAGTGGAGCTAACCTAGCTAAAGCCAAGCTTTGGGGAGCAGATTTAAGTCATGCTAATTTAGCCAATGCCAACTTAACTAGAGCTAACTTGTCTGGCGTTAAACTGAACGAGGCCAATCTCCGAGGAGCGAAACTCAACTTAGCCAAGTTTTACGGTGCTGACTTTACTGGGGCTTACTATGATGAAAGCACCCGTTTTTCTAGAGGTTTCTACCCCGAAAGCAGAAATATGCAGAAATTTTAACTGCATTCTGAATTACGAATTACAAATTACGAATTACAACTCCTCTGCTTCAGGAAGGGGGAAGATTTCACCAGCTAAGTAAGACTGAAAGTGTTTTTGGAAGTACAGCCAAGATGTCATGTCTTCACCATCTACAAAAGCTTTTGGCGCTTGCTTGTACAGGGGAACACGAGTATTAATTTCATCTTGAAGCAACTGGGGTAATTCTGTCAAACCATTGACTTTACTTCCTGAAGCACTGTAAATCAGATAACCAGAGCTATCGCCCATTTTCATCCAGGGCAACCATTGACCAATTCTATCCCAACTGAGTCTAAGTTGAGACACCGAATCTAGTTCTAAGTTAGATAAATCTACTGTTGGTACAGCTAATTTGAATAATTCCGTGGCTTGATAAATTGGATATGGGCTATATGCGGCAAACTTGGGGTCTTCTGCCAGTAAATTAGGATATGTGGGAAAAATATCAAAAACAAAAGTTGTCGTATCTCCTTCGACTTGGGCAGGAAATTTGCCTTGAAACTGCCCCTGCACCGGATTATTAGCAACGTGGATGACAGTTACTGTTTCACCTGTCCAGGGGTTTTCCCAGTGCCGTAGGATCTCGTCTGTTTGGGGATTAAGGTAGTAAGTCAGTTCTCTAGAAGTAAAATCCCAGCTATCTTCTGCTGTGGGAATGCATCTACTGACGCTGACTCCTGACATTTTAAAGAGCAGTTTTCTTTTCTCACCAGGGATAAAACTATAAATTTTACCTGTCCAGGTGAGGAATGTAGATTTATTATGGTTAAGGGAAGAACGAGTCTTCACCCATTGCTGGGCATCTAATTCTTGAACTTGGGCAACCATCTCCTGTCTCCTTTTGAACTGAATTAGAGAAAGTGTTGTCTAAAATAGTTCAAAAATAGGACATTGGACATTGGGCATTGGGAATAAATTACCTCATTACCAGGAGCATCTGGGGTAACTAAACAGACTCTGATAACTGTCTATCAAGATGGCGAAACAAAAATATCCATAGTGGTAGGGAACTGTTAATAGCAAGGAGTCGTACTAAATGACCAGCTGTGACAATTTCTACATTATGATTTAATGCCAGCGATACTAAAATCATTTCTGGCGCGCCTCCTGGTGCTGTAACTAATAGACAAGTTAACCAGTCCCAAGAGGTTAATTGCATGGCCAGCATAGCAGCGATCGCACCCGCAATCAGAGTCATGGCTACAGACATAAAAGCATAACCTACAGCCCTTTTGTCAATGTTGGGTTTATCTCCCCAATACTCCCCAATGGTAATTCCCAGTAGCAGTTGACCTAATAATTTGATGAACACTGGCGGGCTAAAATCCACATCACCGAAAACAGGTAGCAAGTGTAGCAAAGAATTAAAGGCTAGACCAACTACTAATGCCCCAAAAAACTCGGCAGCTGGCATTTTGCATAATCCAGCTAGAGAAACTACTAATGTGGTAATTACTAATGCTAAAAAGAGTAATCCGAGTTGAGATGGATCAAAACTCAGTAATTTAACTGTGACAGGTAAGGTTTGGGGGCTGAGAACATGATCAACTGATGTGCGCGCAATTAACGGAATCAGTAATACTACAGTGGTAACGCGAATTGCCTGAACTAAAGCTACAAGAGTGACATTTCTATTGTAATCGGCGGCAATAGATGACATAACTCCCACGCCACCCGGAACTGTCGCCAACATTGATGTTAATAAATTGGTTTGACTCAAGCGTGAGTATAAGTAGCCAATGCAGCCACCACACAGCAGTAAAAATAAAGTGAGAAAAATAAATATAGGAACACCAGAAGCCAGACTGGTTAAATCGCTATTGCTACTTGATGCACCGACACTCAAGCCGACAAGTGCCATTCCCACCTTCCTCGCCCGGCGATTAGGTTTGGGATAATACTGGTAGAAAATCCGACATCCTTGTAAAACTATTGCACCAGAGGCAATTCCACCAAATATCCAAGCAATTCCGCCTACGTGTAAATTGACTAAGACTAAACCCAAAGGTATTGCCAGCAGCAGTTCTAGGCTGAGGGTAATTACTAGCTTTACATATAATTTTTGTCGGGTAACATTTTGTTTTTCATGAGTCGGTAACTCTTGGGTGGGAGTAAAACTGAGGTTTTGATTCATCGAAAAGGGCTGTTTAAATTAATTCAATATGCACTCAAACTAGCGTAATTGCCTAGAACTCACATCTGCTTGCCCGTGCTTCCACCCCCTAACTGTGGCACAATAAGGAATTGTAATAAGAAAAATATTGTTAAGGTAATTTAGTGACTCCAACTGCTCAATCCACGGCAAGTGCGCGTCGCGTGGTATTCCCATTTACGGCAATTGTGGGCCAGGAAGAAATGAAACTGGCGCTGCTGTTGAACGTGATTGATCCCAAAATCGGTGGTGTAATGATTATGGGCGATCGCGGTACCGGCAAATCCACGACTATCAGGGCGCTGGCTGATTTATTGCCTGAAATCCCCGTGGTTGCCAATGACCCCTTCAACAGTGACCCCAACGACCCCGACGTGATGAGTGATGAAGTTCGCCAAATGGTAGAACAAGGGGCGGAAATTCCCATAGCTCACAAAAAAGTTCAAATGGTAGACTTGCCATTGGGGGCTACAGAAGACCGAGTTTGTGGCACTATCGACATTGAGAAAGCTTTATCTGAGGGTGTGAAAGCTTTTGAGCCGGGATTGCTGGCTAAGGCTAACCGTGGCATTCTTTATGTGGATGAAGTGAATTTGCTAGACGACCACCTAGTAGACGTGCTACTGGACTCCGCAGCCAGTGGTTGGAATACTGTAGAACGGGAAGGTATTTCTATTCGTCACCCAGCCCGCTTTGTGCTTGTAGGTTCTGGGAACCCTGAAGAAGGTGAACTGCGTCCCCAACTGCTAGACCGTTTTGGGATGCACGCAGAAATTCATACTGTCAAAGAACCAGTTTTGCGGGTACAGATTGTAGAACAGAGGGCGGAATTTGATCAGAATCCTCCTGTATTTCTAGAAAAATGCCAAGCGGAACAAGAAGCATTACAACAAAAAATTGTCAATGCTCAGAATTTGTTACCATCGGTGACACTTGACTACGACCAACGAGTAAAAATTTCCGAAATTTGTTCAGAACTAGATGTAGATGGTTTGCGTGGTGATATTGTTAGCAACCGCGCCGCCAAAGCATTAACCGCATTTGAAGGTCGAACTGAAGTCACTGTTGATGATATCAAGCGTGTAATTACTCTATGTCTGCGTCACAGACTGCGGAAAGACCCCTTAGAGTCAATTGATACTGGCTACAAGGTACAAAAAGCGTTTGCACGGGTTTTTGGTTTGGAACCACCTGAAGATGATGCTGCACAAAAAAATGGTGTAGGTCAAAAAATAGGGGCGAGAAATTAAAAGCTTTTCAGTGTTGAGTTTTCATAACTCAGCACTTTCTTTCTTGTACAGACGCGATGAATCGCGTCTCCATTCAGCACTAAATTATGAGATTGTGGAACTCTTGCTTAAACAACTTTATTTTAGCTAGCCAATACAACCCACCAGGGTTTGTAGAGTTCTTGATGCTCATGCTAGCGATCGCCATGTTAATCGTAGCGATAATTTTACCAGATATACCTTATTTAGTATTGGGTTTGAGCTTAGTAGTGGGGGCTTCTATTTCTATCTTAGTACGGGAAGCGATCGCGCCCTCACCCCAAGTAAGATTAACCCAATTCACCGCATTATTATTGCTTTTGATTAGTATCTACGGCTTTGCTGATTTGCTGTAATAGAACCTCACCCCAACCCTCTCCTTACTAAGGAGAGGGAGCAAGAATCTTGTTTCCCCTGTTCCCCTGCTCCCTGCTCCCTTGCTTCTTCATCCCCACCCTTGCATCTCTACCAGTTCCATACATAAATCATTAATTTGCTCCAAATCAGGTCGAGCGGGTAAACGTGATTTATCGTAAACAATTTCCATTTGGCTAACCAAATCCTCTGCCATTTTCATCACTTGTTCATAAGAGTAATCACCTCTTAAAATAGCTTTCAAATCTTCCACATCACCAGCTATTCTTCTATCTACAATTATTTCCCCTCGCTGTAGTATTTCTAACCCACTGCGTAATAATCTAATGCAGTGCATTCCATGCTTGAGGTCAAAACCAGACTTTCTTTCCATTTCCGCCCTAGCAGGATTTCTGTTTTCCTGCCAAGATATGTAAGCTTTCCATTCTCTTAAAGCTATTTGATAATTTTGGCTTTTTTGCAGTAAACGAATAAAATCTTTGCGGCTATTGGTTAATTTTTGGGTATATTCCAAAGTTTCATCAGGTAAAGTATATTGTTTCAATACTCCTTTAAAATCAATATCTGCCGTCAGCAACTTATATAATTCTTCAGCTTCTTCTAAAAACTCAATTCTGCCTCTAATTAAATGATAAAGATACTCTAGAAAAGCGTTTAGCTCATCTTTAATAAGTGGGGTTTCGTCTTCTATGCCAAAATTAGATGGGAGTGGTTTCTTTTGTGGTGGATTTAATAACCATTTACGATGAGTTTCCATCTTTTTGATTTGAGCAAAAGCATAACCAGAATAAGTATGTTTAACTTTTTTGGTTAAAAAGATTCTTTTGTGCTTAATTAACTGTTGTCCCACAGATGTTAAAACAGGATAATTTTGCAACCACAGCAATTCTAAAATATTAGGATTTGCCCCTGCTAATAACTGAATTATCTTTTTTAACTCATAAATAACTGTGTCTTCATTACCGTCAATAAAGGGAAATATCCCAGGTTCATCCCAACCAGTATCTTTTTGTTCTATGCGGTCAAATCCCAAGTAATATCTTTTGGGTGCAATAAATATCCCCCGAAAATCAAAGTCTGATTCAGGACGATTTAACCCATAGCCGTGGCTACCAGATAGACCGATTAAGATTGTTCTTTGTTCAACTTCTATTCTTTTCATATTTATTGGTTAAATATAGCTATTTTATCTAATTCAAAGCAAACCGCCAACTAAGGGTATTCACGGTTAACAAAGAAGGAATAGATAAAAAATTTACGTTATCTTTACATTTCCGCAGTCATGCTTCATGGGAAAAATTTCGTATTTGTACAATTGACGTAATAATTAAAGCTCAAATATCTTAGTACAAAGTAATACATTCTTTGTAGCTGAATATAGCGAGGTTATTCATGGCCAAGGGAGATCACATCTACCGCAGTATGAAGATTAGCGGAAGGATGACCACTCATCATGGGATTGATTGTGGAGACGGTACGGTTATTCACTATCATGGTACAATTACAGACCAAAAAATTATTCGCCTTGTCAGTAGATATGTGTTTGCTGACGGAGAAACAATTTTTACTGAAAAGTACGGTAAATGTGATTCCCCAGAAGTTGTAGTGCAAAGAGCAATCAGCAAGTTGGGTGAACAAAAATATAACCTTTTGTTTAATAACTGTGAGCATTTTGCACACTACTGCAAAACAGGTCGTTCCGACAGTAAACAAGTCAACAAATTTGTAGCACCTATCGGAGGAGTTGGTGGAGGAAGTCTTATTGCTGCTGCTGTTGCTGCTCCTGCTGTGTTAGGCATAGCAGCTGCAATAGGGATATATCACTTATCTAAAAATGATTAAAAAGCAGTGAAAAAGGTGGGTTACGGCGCAACTTTAAACTCCCCTCTCCTTGATAAGGAGAGGGGTTGGGGGTGAGGTGCGATTTTATTAAATCCACATCATTAGATTGACTTAAACGCAGTTCATAAACTATAGTAGTAGATTGTCTGTCTCATTCCTGCTCGGATCAGGTGGACATATAAAAAAGCTAGCAACAGCGATCGCTCAAAACCAGAAAAATCGCCTTTAAAGCCAGCTACCTGTACGGCAACCTTAAGGACCATTCCATGACCTACGCAATTATTGAAACTGGCGGTAAGCAACTAAAAGTTGAGCCAGGTCGCTTTTACGATATTGAACTGCTCCATATCGAAGCGGATGAAAAAGTTACAATAGATTCAGTATTACTAGTACAGCACGGCGGCGAAGTCACCATTGGACAACCGTTAGTAGCAGGGGCGACTGTAGAAGGGACAGTGGTGCGGAACTTTAGAGGCCGCAAAGTCCTGGTATATAAAATGAAGCCTAAAAAGAAAACCCGCAAAAAACGGGGACATCGCCAGGAAATCACGAGACTGATGATTGATTCCATCAACTTTAATGGTGAAGTCTTTGGTCCCGAAAACGGTGTAGCTGTTGAACTTCCTGTTCTCGAAGAATCCCCGGCGGAAGCTGTTGCTGAATAATAAATACAAAAAACACAAGAGGTAATTATGGCTCACAAGAAAGGAACAGGTAGTACTCGTAACGGACGCGACTCTAATGCTCAACGCCTGGGTGTAAAGCGCTTTGGTGGTCAAAATGTGATTGCGGGAAATATTCTCGTGCGTCAACGTGGTACCAAGGTTCACCCCGGTAACAACGTCGGTATTGGCAGCGATGACACTTTGTTTGCTTTAGTTGACGGTGTAGTAACCTTTGAAAGAAAAGGCAAATCCCGTAAAAAAGTTAGCGTTTATCCAGTCGCTGCGCCAGTGGAAGCAGCAGCTGTTTAGATTTGGTTGGGTGGGTACTCCCCACCCTTTACGGCTGGGAAAATCCCAGATGTAGGACTTTACCCAAGGCTAAACCTGCTAATGAAAATATCAATGTAATTAAAAAAGCTTGTCCTTGCTTATAACCGGCACTTTGACAGTCTATCCTGGCTAAGATACCAGCAGAAATAATCAGCAAGGTATCGAGAAATATTCGGAACCACGCCAGCATTAAAAAAAACAAGAATGCGCCAAAAGAGGCAACAGCAAAAGACCTGATATTTGATTGCAGTAATAAATTAGTGTATTTTGATATGGCCGAGCCAGGAATAGTCAAGCTACCCACTAAAAGAAAAACTACAAGTATAAAACTTATCCAGATATATAAAGGGGCTTGAGTCTCGGATAATGCCCAACCCAATGTACCGTAGCTAAACAGTACCAGCACTAAGGAAATCCAAGGAAATGTTTTCACAATTGACATGGGGTGTAACCTTAGTGGCTCAATCTGTGATTTAACAAGTATTGGGGTGATAAAAGCCTTGGTTTTACTTTAATTATTATCGCTCCTAGAATATATTTTTGGATGCTAAACACCTGTGAACCTATAGGTGATATCACAAAGGCTAACTAGAAAAAGCTGTATTTAGTGGGATGAATCTTGGCTGCAATGACTTAGACTATAGGTTTATCATCCTATTTTTTGTAGATGAAATCAATAGGCTGTTATGCTCTTGCCAAGAAAACTAAACCACTTGCACCAGAATAATGGCATAAACTAGTTAAATATTTGCGTAAACATTTGTAAACTATTAACAGCCGAGTTGCCACACGTCACATTTTGTTAAGGACTTATTTATGAAACAACTTGTAATTGCGGAGCGCGTATGCCTAATTGGTCATATCGTGTCAATGGTGTTTGGATTGGTAGGCATACTACTAGTTGTACCTAATGCCGAAGTCATCTTCCATTTATCTGAATTTGGACAAACCGCCATGCAGTGGAGTATGGCAGGCGGTGGTGTGGTCTATATGATCTTGGGAACGGCCGCTGTATTCTTATATGGTTTGCGGACTTTGGGTTTGGGTAGAATATTGGCATTTATGCTACCCGCAATATTTATTTCTTTAGGCAGTGAACTACTAGGAACCAGTACAGGCTTTCCTTTCGGTAACTACAGCTATCTCAGTGGCTTGGGCTATAAAATCGCTGGTTTAGTACCGTTCACAATTCCCCTGTCATGGTTTTATGTCGGATGCGCTTCTTACCTACTGGCGCGGGCTGGTTTAGAAGTGGATACAAAACCTAGCTTATGGCGACATATCTGTGCTATCGGTTTGGGTTCTTTGCTATTGACTTCTTGGGATTTTGTGCTAGACCCAGCAATGAGCCAAACTTCTCTGCCTTTCTGGTATTGGCAACAACCAGGGCCTTTCTTTGGAATGCCTTATCAAAACTTTGTGGGCTGGCTGGGTACTGGTGCTGTGTTTATGACTGTGGCCGCTGTGCTATGGAATAACAACCCGATTAAATTTGAGCGATCGCAACTCAATGTACCCTTAGTAGTATATTTGGCTAACTTTGGCTTTGCTACAGTCATGAGTTTAGCGGCTGGTTTCACCATTCCTGTAGTCTTAGGCTTTGCGTTAGGTGTCGGTCCCTCTCTAGCACTGTGGTTAAAAGGATCAGCCATATCTGCTCAAGCTGATGCGGAATCAACAACCAACGCAGTTTCAGTGGCAAATATTAAAGTTGCTTTGAAATAAAATTAGGGGACAGGAAGACAAGCAATACCGCAACAGCAAAGGCGGTTAGGACATGACAAAATCCCAAAACCAATTCACAGTAGGGGCGGGTTTACTAATATCCTCGTTGATATTAAATGATATCTATGTAGCTTGCGTGGCGTAGCCATACCCGCCCCTACTCTTGACTTTTGACTTTTGCCATACCCCATGTCCCCTACCCAATTCTTTGTAATCACCATTCCCATTGCAAAATATTTTTACTGTGGAAAACGCTTTAACAGTAGAAAGCGTCATAACTTTTCTATTGCTACTTATCCAAATACCAGCAACAGCCATTCTGCTTTCACGTCTGGTCAAGGGGCCAAGACGACATCCGCCCCTTGAAGCCCAACAGCCAACACCTGAGCTTTTGGGTACTGTCAGCGTTGTTGTTCCCACGCTAAACGAGGCGCTTCGCATTAGTCCTCTGTTATCAGGCTTGAGTCGGCAAAGTTACGAAGTGCGGGAAATTATCGTAGTAGATAGTAATTCCCAGGATGGTACGCCGGATTTAGTCAAAACTGCACAGCAGCAAGACCCCCGTTTTCGCTTAATGACTGATGACCCCTTACCTGCTAATTGGGTGGGTCGTCCTTGGGCATTACATAATGGCTTTTTGCATAGTTCGGAAGCTAGTGAGTGGTTTCTAGGGATGGATGCTGATACCCAACCAGATCCCGGTCTAGTTGCTAGTTTGGTGCAGACCGCAGCAGCCCAAGAATATGATTTGGTTTCCCTTTCACCGCAATTTATCCTTCAGTATCCTGGTGAATGCTTGCTGCAACCAGCATTATTAATGACTTTGCTCTACCGATTTGACCCGGCTGGAATTACCACGGAACAGCCAGAACGGGTGATGGCAAATGGGCAATGCTTTTTGTGTCGCCGTTCGGTTTTAGCAGCAGTGGGTGGTTATAACAGTGCGAAGAGTTCTTTTTGTGATGATGTCACATTAGCGCGACATATTGCGGCTCAAGGCTTTAAGGTGGGCTTCTTCGATGGCGCAAAGGTGCTGAAGGTGCGGATGTATGAGGGTGCGGTAGAGACTTGGAAGGAATGGGGGCGCAGTCTGGATTTGAAGGACGCATCTCCATCTGCTCAAATTTGGGGGGATTTATGGTTACTTTCAGCAGTTCAGGGTTTACCTCTGTTGGTTGTGCTGAGTTGCTTTTGGCTTTCCTCCCATCCTCTGTTGTTGGGTTTAAATGTATTTCTCTTGGCGATTCGTTTTGCTATGCTATTGGCGATCGCACCTTCTTATGATCGGAAAGATGCTCAAGGTGGCTGGTTATTTTGGCTTTCTCCTTTAGCTGACCCCATCGCTGTACTGCGAATCTTTATCTCAGCACTGCACACTCCCAAGGAATGGCGAGGAAGGACGTATAATTGATTGCTTGATCTGGAAGATGGAAGACGCGATTTATCGCGTCTCTACAAGGAAAAATTACGAATTACGAATTACGAATTACGAATTACGAATTACGAATCGTCTTCGGTTTCTAGGCCATTGCCTCCGGTACTGCGCGAAGCGCAATCGCCTCTTTCTAGTTCCCAGAGAATTTGATTTCCTTCCCGTCTTACCCGTGATACGATCCAGTTCCGCCAGCGCCATTCGTCTCCCCTACTAGTGACAGCGCTGGCGTGGACATCCATCAAGTCTGCTAGTTCCGAACTACTAATTAAATAGCCTTTTTCCGAAATTTCATCAGCTATCCGCAGAGTTTCCAGCAAGTTTTTGAGTTGCTTTACCCTGGTTGTAGATAGTTTTTCTTCATTTACGGCCGCAACTTGTGCGGTGGATGGTTCCATAGTGTTTATATCTGATATAAAAGTACTGTCATCTTGTGTACTTTTGTTAATTACTTTAGAATTAGATGCATAATCTGCTACCTTTTCTACATTATCTTCACTTACAGAATGTAAAGATTTGTAGGAATCAGTAGCGGATAATTCTTGTAGAGAAGGGATTTGACCGCTAGCATAGGAGCGAGCGATCGCATCACAACGCTCGTTACCTATGTTACCAGAATGTCCCCTGACGTGTTGCCAATTTACTTGGGGAGTATTGAGTTGATCCAGAAGTTCTAAAAGGTCTTGGTTCTGGACAGGTTTACCATCTGCCTTTTTCCAGCCTCTTTTTTTCCATCCTGGCAACCACTTTGTCACGCAGTTTATCAGGTATTCGCTATCGGTGTAGAGGGTTATAGGTTCAACTTGTCCAGATGCATGGAAGAAATTTAAAGCTGCGATCGCCGCTTGCATTTCCATCTTATTATTAGTCGTATAGCTGGCAGCATCACCCATTTCGTGAACTTTGCCATCGTTGAAATAAGCGACCACACCCCAACCCCCAGGGCCAGGGTTCCCAGTACAAGCGCCATCGGTGTAGATGTTTTGAATTTTGCGTTGATTAGACATAGTGAAGATATCGCACTGCATTGGTAAGCAGGGAAAATTTAGCGGCGTAAGATGCGAAGCAATATATAGGTTAACGCAACCAAAAGAAAAATCGATACATATCTCTGAAAAGAGTGTAGAAATATCCTATTGCTAGGTTTTTAATCAATCTAGCAGCTTTACTCTCTCTAACAATTTACGCCAACGCAGTGTCGATGTTATTCAAATTCTAATTGATATAAACGCAACCCTATTTTAGCACTCAAGTCAAACTGTAACCCAACTTCCATCCCAGTAGTTGTTTGTAAATCATTGACTGAACTATCATCAATTTTAATACTGTTGATAGCAACCAAATAGCAACAAGATGTCTCTTCACTGACTAAGAAAAGGCTGTTACCAACGGATAGCTTAATTTCTTCAACTCTTGCAATGTAAGCATTCGGCTTCTTATACCACTCAGTAATTTTGCCAATTTCTCTAATCTGCCCTATTGATTCCTTGCGTTTAATAACCTGATAAGTTACTAATTCAGCAAGTGCTTGGGACAAAGCATCTACAAAGTCACATAATTCTAATAATGTACTAGCCCCTAGAACTTCATCAGGGAACCCGTGTGCTGCATCATTGCGATAGCTAATAAATTCATTAAGTTCTCCTTCCGCACTATTCTGATCTCCTCTAATTTCTTCTAAAAAATATTTGATGGATCTATGTTTTTCAACCCATGCCCAAGCGTTTGATATACCAGCATTTGCACATAATCTTTCTAAAGTTTCTCGGCGTAAGTTCTGTTCATGAATGAGAAACGCATCTGGCAGTAATTCGTACTCTTTCTCACCAGTAGTCCCATAAAACAAACCTTGCATAACTTTCTCAGAAGTGAGGTGTTCATATCTGTTTTTATTCAGTTCAGTCAGTAATCTTCCTACTCCTAGCTGGTGAGTATTTCTGATTGTTTTCTCCAAATCTGAATAGCAGGGATATAATCCTGGTAAAAGTATTAACCAATCACTAATTAATTCTTCTACAAAACGCTCATAAATTGCATACAAGCGTGTTAATACAGCACATTGATCGTAAATTCTCCATTCTCTCGCTTTCGGTATATCTTGCAAAAGTTCATTGAGGACTAATTCTGTTTCTTCGCATATTCCCGTCTTAAATAAAGCACCGGAAGCAAACGAAATCTCCCTCAGCCTATCATTAGTTTTAATAATAGAACGGACAGTATTAATATTAACTTTTGCTGTCATTAAAATTTCCTCAAACATCGCTCTTTAACCTGCGATGACTTGGGATAACATTTCGTCGAATAATCTGATTCTTTCTTGAATATCAGACTTGGTTCGACCTCCACCTGTAAATAGCTTTGATGTATCTCTTCTAAAAAGTTTTTTTGTCTCTTCAATTACTATTAACTTTTTTTCTACTAAAATATCTGCATTTGCTAAATGTCTGCTGAATCCAACCATAACTGCATCATAAGAAGCTTTATAAGCATTCTCCTTCCATGTATCAGTACTGGGTTCAAAGGGCTTAAATAAATTATTTGCATAGATTTGGTGTGCTACATTTACAGTTTGTAGAAAAATATTTTTGAGAATACGTATATCTTCATCAGAAAAATTGAGACTTTTAATCATATATAGATCCATAAATCCTTCCATTCCCCTACGGAAATCTTCTACATGGCGTAAAGCAAAAAAACGCAGAACTAATTCGGCATCTTCCATCTTCTTATATAGATTGTTCTCATTCAGTTGTTTCTCATTATCAATTGGAATTCCCCAAGCATCGGCAAATATAGAATTATTTGCTAGTTCAAGTAAGAGTTGATTAAACTTACCATAATACAGACAGTTACGTATTTCCTGACGACTTAAAGCGACACCACCTGTATTTAGTCTTTCAAAGGCAAGTTGCTTTAATAGCAACGCTTCTTCAGGATTTGATGCTGACTCTGTAATTAAAACTATGGATGATATGGAGCGACGATCAATCCCTGCTCTAATTTTGGCAGGAAGATTAGCATAGGTTCTTCCGTTGAGTTCTGGCCAAAGTTCTAGTCCTGACAATTTTAACCGGTTATCATAAAAATCATGGAGAGCAGTAATTCTTTGTTGACCATCCATGACTTCATAACAGTTAAACTCTTTCTCATAAAGAACAATTGGGGGAACTGGAATATTAATCAAGAATGACTCAATTAGTCTTGATTGCATGGTTTCATCCCACCGAGTTCTTCTTTGATAAAAAGGACGTACATCCATATAGCTAGGTTTTTTTAAGGCTTCAACAAAGCTTGGTAGCTTTTCCCGATTCATTTCAGTCAGTATTCTTTGTTCACCAGATTCATACTTTTCATTTATCTCAGTATCAGACCTTCTAATTTGTTTTCTAGAAGGTGATTTTTCCCACATTTTTTCTTCTGTTGGTGCAAAATTCATGATCTATATCCTCTATAAAAGTGGTTATTTCTACCTTGGGAATTAATGCTTCATCATCAGTCACAAGACAATCTCGAACATGAGCATCCATCAAATTTTTAGTTCTTGAGCTTGAGCAGCCAGTTCCTCAAGATTCTGCATTCGTTGAGCATCAATCTGGTGTTTGTAGTCTATGACATCTTGGTAATGCACTCGCCGACGCGTCCCAACTTTCCGAAAGGGAATTTCTCCAGACTCCAATAAACCTACTAAATAAGGGCGCGAGACATTGAGAATATCAGCAGCTTCTTGAGTGGTGAGTTCCTTTTTAACGGGGATAAGTGTCACAGCATTTCCCTTGGCCATCTGCGTCAAAATATCAACGAGCAGATGAAATGCAGATGCTGGTATGGTTATTGTTTCACTCGCTCCTTCATGGAACAGAACTTTGATTATCTGCTCAGTTTGATGATTTTTTACATAGGATGCCAAGGCTTGACTACTAGCTTGTGCCAGAGTCGTGTCTTCTTCTGTGGGTGCAACACATCCTACTATTTGGTGAGCATTCAGTGCCATAAATACTAGCCTGTGATTATTTTGATGTCAAAGTTATAGCGATACTTATCGCCTATTATAGAATTTATTCAAAATGTACGCAATCAACGAAATGAACGAAAAAGCCTGACCTGATCCCAGTCCAAATCTGTCCATGATCTAAGATGATTGGATATTGTATATCTGAGCGATCGCCTGATAAAAATGATTGAAGTAGAACATCTCAGTAAAACCTATGGTTCTACCCCAGCTATTAATGATGTAACCTTTAGCGTCGAACCTGGGGAAATTTTAGGGTTTTTGGGGCCGAATGGGGCTGGTAAAACTACAACCATGCGAATTTTAGCCGGTTATCTCCCAGCTACAGAGGGAAAAGCGAGAATTGCTGGTTTTGATGTTAATGATGATTCTCTCGCAGTCCGCCAACGTATTGGTTATTTGCCTGAGACACCCCCTTTATATCCAGAAATGACGGTAGAAGGGTTTTTGCATTTTGTGACGCGAATTAAGGGCATTTCCGCAGGTGATCGCGCCGAAAAGGTAACAGCCGCCATTGCACGCTGCAACTTAGAAGAGAAACGCAAAGTCATTATACGCAAACTATCCAAAGGATATCGTCAAAGAGTGGGGATTGCTCAAGCCATCGTCCATGATCCCCCGGCGATTATTTTGGATGAACCCACCGTAGGACTTGATCCTCGGCAAATTATTGAAGTTCGCAATTTAATTAAAAGCTTGGCTGGGACTCATACTATTATTTTGTCTACCCACATTTTGCCAGAGGTGAGTATGACTTGTAGCCGAGTCGCCATTATTAACAAAGGTAAATTAGTAGCAACTAATACACCAGAAAATTTGATGACACAGTTGGCAGGTGGTGCAGGATATGAATTAGAAATTGAGGGAGATAGTGGTTTAGCAAAACAAGTTTTGCAAAATATCCCAGGTGTAAGTCTGGTAGAATCTGTTTCGAGTCATCAACCATCTAGCGACAACCGCGCCCACCTGCGGGTAATATCGCAACTAGGAATTGAACCGGGAACAGCTATTGCGGCTACTTTGCTAAATGCAGGTTTTGGATTACATGAAATGCGACGTGTCAGCGCTACCCTAGAAGATGTATTTTTGCAACTGACTACAGAAGAAAAAAATTTAGATGTCGTTGCAGATTCAGAAACCAACGAAGGAGAAGCAGCATAAATGGGTATAGTACTGGGTAATATTATTGCCATTTATCGCCGAGAGTTACAGAGTTATTTTATCTCGCCTTTAGCTTATGCGATCGCTAGCGTATTTTGGTTAATCGGCGGGTTATTCTTTGTGACGATTTTACTAGGGCCAGATGGAATTATCCCCGCAGTCAACCAAATAGATGTACAAGGACAACAGCTAGGCGTACCAGTTCCACCCATAGATGTTCCTTATGAATTTGTCCGGGCATTTTTGGATAGATTGGGTTGGCTATTGTTATTTATTTTACCAATTCTTTCAATGGGGCTGTATGCCGAAGAACGCAAGCGTGGTACTTTGGAACTTTTAGCCACGTCACCAGTCACTAACTGGGCGGTAGCTGTAGGTAAATTATTAGGGGTACTGACATTTTTTACCACCATGATTGTGCCATTGTTTGTATTTCAGGCGATCGCCATCAGTGCCTCAAATCCTCCCATATCGCTAACAATTCCCTTACTAGGGCATTTGGGCTTAATCTTGCTAGCAGCCGCAATTTTATCATTAGGAATGTTTATTTCCTCACTCACCGACAGCACAATTTTATCTGCTGTCCTCACCTTCGCCCTCGTTTTATTGTTATTGTTTGTTGATGTGATTGCCAAAAGTATCGGCGGGCCAGTAGGAGAAATTGTAGGTCATTTCTCATTATTAAAACATTACAATACTCTTATCCAAGGGATTTTTGATACCAGCGCCTTGATTTTATTTACCAGTTACATTTTTTTAGGCATCTTTCTCACAGCCCAGTCAATTGATGCGTTACGTTTTCAACGTCGGTAGTTAGTAGTTAATTAAACTAATAACTCATGACAAATGACCAATGACTAATAACATGAAGATTATCAAAAAAAACAAACTGGTAAAATATTTATTTTGGCTAGGTCCATTTTCAATAGCTGTGGGCTTAACATCTGGATTAGTTTCGGGAAACTGGGGAATTATTCCCTTAGTATTCCTAATTACGGGAATTGTTATCAGTGCTTTATGGATAGGATTGCAAAGCTATCAAACTAAATGGTGGAATCGTCGTTCTACTCAAGTTAGTACTAATGCTTTAATTTCCATTGTGGCTGTATTTGTAATTTTAGGGTTAGTTAACTTTTTGGGAACTCGCTACAACCTGCGTCAGGATTTAACTGAAGCCCAATTATTTACCCTAGCCCCGCAATCGCAAAATTTAGTGCGTAGCTTACCAAAATCAGTCAAAGTCTGGATATTTGATGTTAATCGCAATCCCCAAGATCGGGAATTACTAGAAAATTATCGGCGAGAAAGTACCAATTTTGAGTTTGAGTATATTGACCCCCAAGCGAGACCGACTTTAGCCAACAAATTTGGTGTTAAAGATTATGGGGAAGTTTATTTAGAATCTGGAGATAACCGCCAATTAGTGCAAACGTTAAATGTCAATGAACGTTTGTCGGAAATTCGATTAACAAATCGACTACAACAAATTACTAATGCAACCACGACTTCTGTTTACTTTCTTCAAGGTCATGGCGAACAAGCGATAACGTCTGGTCAGGGAGGAATTTCACAAGCCATTCAGGGATTAGGTGATAGAAATTACACTGCATCTCCACTGAATTTAGTAGAAAAACCCCAAGTTCCAGAAGATGCAGATGTTGTTGTAGTTGCGGGACCGAAACGAGAATTATTTGATAACGAGGTGAAAGCTTTACAAAATTATCTCAATCGTGGCGGTAATGCACTATTAATGATTGACCCCAATACTGAGACTAATCTTGATAGCTTGCTGCAAGAGTGGGGTGTTATCTTAGATAATCGTTTAGGTGTGGATGTTTCTGGGACAGGTGTGGGACTTGGCCCGGCTGTTCCCATTGTCACAGATTACGGACAACATCCTATTACAAAAGAGTTTGGTAATGGTATTTCCTTTTATCGATTAGCAAGACCTTTAGAAATCACTCCTGTAGCGGGTATTGAATCTACTGTCTTATTGCAAACTAAACCTTATCCCGACAGTTGGGGTGAAAGCGACCAGCAAAGCGAAACTTTAGAATTTGACCGAGAAACAGATATTCCAGGGCCTCTAACTTTGGCTGTGGCTTTCACAAAAACAATACCAGCCGAAACTCAGCCGACTCCCGAAGCTTCACCGACACCAACACCAACTCCCGAAGCTTCACCAACGCCAACACCAACTCCCGAAGCTTCACCCACACCAACACCAACTCCCGAAGTTTCACCCACACCAACACCAACTCCCGAAGTTTCACCAACGCCAACACCAACTCCCGAAGCTTCACCAACGCCAACACCAACTCCCGAAGCTTCACCCACACCAACAGAAGAAACTAACCCTACATCTCCAACCGCAGAAAAGCCCGCAGAACCTACGATTGAGTCACGGTTAGTAGTAATAGGAGATTCAGATTTTGCCACCGATGGCTTATTTGAACAGCAACTTAATGGCGATGTATTTCTCAACTCAGTCATTTGGTTGAGTCAACAAGATCAGCAACCCCTTTCAATTCGTCCCAAAGAACCAAGAAATCGGCGAATTAATTTGAACATCGTACAAGCTAACCTTTTAACCTTGTCGTCTCTGTTATTACTACCTGTAATGGGGTTAATGGCTGCGGCTATAATCTGGTGGAAAAGAAGGTAATTAAAAAGTAAAAAGTAAAAAGTAAAATTTTCTACTTTTTACTCATATCGAATTTGTATAAATTATGAAATTACCGAAAACAACATTAATTTTAATACTCCTAGCGCTGGGTTTGGGTGGTTTTGTTTATTTCCATGAAATTAGAGGTGAACCGCAGCGAGAAGAAATCAAGACACAAAAGCAGAAAATTTTCTCTTTTACAGAAGATGATATACAATCTTTAGCAGTCAAAACCAAAGATATTAATCTGAATTTCAAACGTAACCCTGAAGCGGGAAATTCCCAATGGCTAATAATATCTCCAATCACAGAACCAGCAAATGATGCTATTGTTGCTTATTTAACAGATTTGTTAGCGCAAGGTCAAAGCGATCGCACTCTCTCAACTCCAGCTAATCAATTAAATGAATTTGGTTTAGATCAACCACTAGCTACGATTAATATTAGCTTAAAAAATCAACAAACTCATCAGTTAATTTTGGGTAAACCTGACTTTAACGGTCGCTTTTTGTATGCAAAAACTGATTCTCCAACCCCAGAAAATGGTAATGTAAATATTCTCCTAGTCTCTACAGATTTTGAAAATGCTGTAAATCGGCAACTTTCAGAATGGAAACAACCTGAAGATACAAGTGAGTCCCAAAGAACTCCAGAAAACGAAACAATTAATAATTAAAACTTAAATCAGGTTACATGACCAATCCTACCGCCACCTTGCTTATTTCCTGTCCTGACCGCAGAGGATTAGTTGCCAAATTTGCCAATTTCATCTATGCTAATGGCGGAAATATTATTCATGCAGACCAGCATACAGATTTTGCGGCTGGATTATTTCTGACCCGGATTGAATGGCAGTTAGACGGATTTAATTTACCACGAGAATTTATTGCTCCGGCATTTAGTGCGATCGCTCAACCTTTAGATGCTCAGTGGCAATTACACTTTTCTGATAGTATACCACGTATTGCCATTTGGGTAAGTCGCCAAGACCATTGTTTATTTGACTTAATTTGGCGACAACGCGCCAAAGAATTTGCGGCTGAGATTCCCCTCATCATGAGCAATCATGCTAATTTACAGGAAGTAGCAGAGCAATTTGGCATTGATTTCTATCATATCCCGATCACTAAAGATCACAAAGCTGAACAGGAAGCCCAACAACTAGAATTACTACAAAAATATAAAATTGATTTAGTAGTTTTGGCGAAATATATGCAAATTGTCAGTGCAGATTTTATTGGCAAGTTTCCCAAAATAATTAATATTCATCATTCATTTTTACCAGCTTTTGTAGGAGCAAATCCCTATCACCGAGCATTTGAACGTGGAGTTAAAATTATTGGAGCTACAGCCCATTATGCTACTGCTGACTTAGATGCTGGGCCAATTATTGAACAAGATGTAGTGCGAGTCAGCCACCGCGATGAAATTGATGATTTAATTAGGAAAGGTAAGGATTTAGAACGAGTTGTATTAGCAAGAGCCGTGAGATTGCATTTACAAAATCGCGTCTTAGTCTATACTAACAGAACCGTAGTATTTGGATGATTCCTCAGAATTAAAGGTGCGTTATATGGCATAACACACCCCTAGGAATTATTCCCTATTCGCAATTATTTGGTTTGAATTGGTGTGAGGGCTACTCCTTGATAGTAATGTCCTAAAATTTGCAGGTGGTTGGCTCCTTGTCGAGCTAGATTGTACGCTCCCCACTGGCTCATTCCTAAGCCATGACCGAAGCCTAAACCTTGTAATACAAAACTTCCATTTGCGCCCTTAGTGATATTAAAGCGAGTGCTTCTGAGTCTGAGTGCAGTCCGGACTTCTTCGCCTTTTAGCACTCTTGTACCCTTGTCGCCCACAATTCTTAAGGCTTTCACACTACGGAAAGGCGAAAAAACTTCTGCAACCATGTCTTTGACATTGCCGACACCAGAGATTCTGGAGCTAATTTCGTCAGAGGTAAAGGTTCTTTCCCAATTACAGGCGCTGATATTTTGATCGTAGTCTTGAACAGCACGCAGGTAAGCGAGAGGATTTCCCCAAACATCTTCGACATTTTCAGTATGTCCCCCCGAACAAGCGTGGAAAACTGAGAGAATAATTTCGTTGTTGTGTGTTAATACTTTCCCGGCTGTGGCATCAACTGCGGCGTAAATAGTGGGTGATTCGCTCATGACTCCTTTATAAATTTGCCAACGGTCGGGACTAGCCCCTAAGTCATAAGTGGGATTATTGCGCTGTTCGTTGCGCTTGTAGAGGGCATAAGTACGAGCTGCGATCGCCTGGGCTTTAAGAGCCTCCTGGGGCCATCCAGAATCCATTTCGCCACCGATGACACTATAAAGATATTCTTCTAAATCAACCCAGTTAACGGCATCTAAACCTTTATCTGTGGGGACAACTAGCGTTCTGCCACGATACCAGCGATCGCCAATATAAACAAATCCATCCCCTGTTGGTTCAATCCAAAATAAACCAGATTGCCACCTATCCAGAGCCACACCACCGGGAATAGTTTGAGCATTAAATGAACTCATTGCCGGCAATTGTCCGAGAGTCCGACCCGTACTATCCTTAACAACCGCAGTTGTGGAACTACCAACTTTTACCTGTTTAACTCCCCTCTCAATCGCCACGCGCAGAATTACCGATGCTTGAGCTGGGGCCACTAAAGCCAACCACAAGAAGATACCTATCCACCAATGACGTACTTTGATCTGGGAAAATAAAGAGCCTAATAACAGTTGAAATTTCATACTGATCATTTAAATCACATTTAAGCAAGTATCTGTTTGACGCTCTGGACTTATAGTGTCTACCACTTAAGATGAGACCGTTATCTAACCTGGGAAGTTGCCACTTCCTCCTAATTATGCAGTTAGTATGAAATTTCAGCTATTGGTTATTGGTCATTGGGCAATTTATTCTCCCCTTGAAAATTGCTCACATCGTTAGCAATAATTCCCACTAAATTCAAATTGCTCAAAATTTCTAGAGCTTGCGTCAATTCATTAGGGGTAATCTGACCAATGCGCCCCACCATCAAAATGCCATGACAGAATGAAGCCAAAATTCTGGCATCGACCGTGCCTAAAATTGACGGAGCATCTATGATTACTAAATCATAGGTCTGCTCAAATAATTTGATCAGTTCTTGCATTCGCTCTTGACTTAGCAGCTTAATTGTGTCTTCCGCTATGGGACCAGCAGTCAAAATATCAATGGAAGGATGTATCGGCTGGATATAATCTTGAATTTGGGTATTTGCTTCATCGACTAATAACAGAGATAGTCCCCAGTCATTAGATAGTTGCAAGTTTTTGTGTAAGTGAGGATACCGCAGGTTAGCATCAATCAATAATATGCGTTGATGCATCCGAGCTGCACTAGCCGCCAACCCCAGCGCCAAGGTTGTCTTACCTTCTCTAGATAGGGCTGAAGTTAACATCAGGGACTTCAAAGAGTAAGGATGCTGGAATATTTGAATATTTTGGTAGACCATATCCAAGCTTTCATGGCAAGGCAACCAAGTGCTAGTTTCTACCAAAGACGGTGCTAAATTTTGTTGTTTCTGCCAAAACCAAATTGGTAAACGCTTTTTGAAACCTTGTGGCGCTAGTTTTGGTACTGAACCCAGGAATCGCAGTTTCGTCAGCTTCTGTAATTCTGGTACGGAATAAATCGTATAATTAAACATTCCCCATAAGAGGGCGATCGCAATACCTAAAATGGGGCTAAATACAACTCCCCCCAGTAAAAGCATTGATCTGCGGTTATTGGTAGAAGTTCCTAAAGCTGGTTCCTCTAACACTTGCCAATCAAACCCTCCCTGAGAAATCTTTAATCCCAAATACTGTTGCGTCTGGAGTAATTGCTCCAGTATTTTGCGTTGAGTTTCTACTGCTGGTAGTAAGCGGTTATACTCAGCTATGAGGCTGGGATATTTGCTTAATTCCAAACTGAGACGCTTTTCTGACTCAGCCAAACTATTTTCATGAGCAATGAGTCCTTTAACAACTGTTTGCACCTGAATAAACTCTTGCACCAAAATTGGGTCAACTTCTGTTGTTTGCCCTTGGATCAAGAGTAATTTTTTGGTATTGTTAGTATTAATCGCTTGATTATCTAGTAACTTTTTCACCTCTTGTTGTAACAGCCGTTGTTGACTCTGGTGTTGCTGCTTCAGGTTTTGTAAAACTGGTGACTCTTGTGTATGGCGTATTTCTTCCCTAGCTAGTGCTTGCTCAGTTTTTTGAACTTCATTCAATAGCGATTGGTAACGAGTTGATTGATTTAAACGAGAAGCAATTTGTGCATTTTGGGATAAAGCAGTAATTTTTTCTTCTAAGTTATTATACTGAGCTTGTACATCTTTCAAATGTGCGCGGGTAGCTTCTCGCTGTCTTTCAATATTGGCACGAGATTCTAGGAGGATTCTACTTTGCACTAACGGGTCGAGTAGATTATGTTTCCGACGAAAGTCTTCTAAGTTTTTCTCTGCTTGCTCTACTTGTTTTTTAATCTGGGGTAAGCGAGTACTGACAAAAGTAAGTCCTTTATTCAGCCGTTCTTGTTGTTGCTCTATATTATAATTTAGATAAACTTGTCGTAGAGCTTGCAGGACTTTTTGTGTTTTAACTGGATCATCATATTGAAAGGAGACTTGCAATACTTGGCTAGGAACTTGATTAACTCCAGCCCTACTTTCTAATTGCTTCACTACTAAAGCAGAATTTTTATTGTTATTATTATTACCTTTAATATCGGCTATAGTAATATCTGGATAATCAGGTTTAAGAATATCTACAGCTTTCTGAAGCAACTTAGAACTCATCATTAATTTCATCTGAGAACTGTAGTCAAATACTGGTAGGTTTGGTTCAGTTAACTCACTATTTACACCTAATTGCAGATTACTTAATCTGACACCTTCATATAAATTGGAATTTACCAATATCTCCATTGAGCTTTGGTAATCTGGTTTAATATTGACAGCCAAAAAGCCAGCAATTGACATAAAGATGCCGGACACACCTAAGCACAAAAAGCGTCGGCGCAGCAAAATTTTAGGTAGTCGTCTGACATCAATTGCTTTTATTGAAGATTGATGAACCAGTCCGTTTTGATTCATGCTTGTGTTATTCACTATCCAATTCCTCTAATATCAAAATCCAGCAACGCTATATATGGGCTTAAAAATGAGTTTTTCTCAACCTATAGACCAAACATAATACTAAATATTTTTTCTCCCAATCATGAAGAGTTTGTACAAAAAAAATAGCTAAATTTGTTACATTAATAATGTGTAGTTAATGATCATTAATAATACTTAAATTAATGACTGACCGGATAAAAAGACAAGCATCTAAAAAAAATATGCTGTAAATAGAATCACCTGCATCTTCAATAATATTAATTATATGGCATCGCTATTGCAGGGATCACAGCTAATTTATCCGCTAAATAGTTACAACTTGACTGGATATTTCACTTCATCTTGGCAATTATTAAACATTTTTTTATGTTACATAATTTAAATGTTTTTAGACATGAAATCATTTGAATTATGTAACATAGACTTCCTTTTTCAGAAATATTTATTATTATCATTAAAATTTGTGTGAAATTACTCAATAATTTTCGGTTTGCTCGTTGAACTGCTTGAGAATCGGATAAAATTTTAAGATTGGCTAGGTGCAAGAGGTGAGCGCCCCAAAATGGAGCCTCCGGCACGCTACGCGGTAAGCGCAGCCATGCCTTCTATGGCTTTAAAAAAATCACTTGCTGATTTGACTTAACTCTGCTTCCCGTCGCCTGGGTACACCATAAGCCATGAAATCATAAGCCATATCTGTTTTGGGAAAAATTGCTCTGGCTTCATGAAGTAAATCTTTGAGTTCTATAATGTTTCCCGGAGCATAGCGGGGACTGAAATGTGTCATGATTAATTTATGCGCCCCAGCGACTAAGGCTGTTTGCGCTGCCATTGTGGTTGTAGAATGCAGTCGCTGAAAGGCTAAATCTGCATCTTGATGGGCAAAGGTAGCCTCATGAATTAAGACATCGGCATCTTGTGCCAATTCCACTGCACCATCGGAATAAATTGTATCTGTACAATAGGCTATTTTGCGTCCAATTTCTGTTGGTCCACATAATTCCGTGCCTTTAATTACTCGTCCATCTGTCAGTGTTACTGTTTCACCCCGCTTGAGTTGACCGTAAACTCTACCAGGCGGAATTTCCAAGGCTTTGGCTTTTTCGATATCAAAGCGTCCTGGGCGATCTTTTTCTGCTATGCGATAACCAAATGCTGTGATGCGGTGATGTAAAGGACTACAGCTAACGGTAAATTCATCATCTTCATAAATGATTCCGGGTTGGACAACATGAACTTTTACCGGATAGGAAAAGTGTGTGTGTGAGTAACGTGTGGCGGCTTGGATATATTCGTTTAATCCTGGTGGTCCATAGAGATCAACCCGTTGCACGTTACCTGCTAACCCACAAGTAGCAAGCAGTCCCATTAAGCCAAAAATATGGTCGCCGTGCAGATGGGTGATGAATATTCGCGATAGTTGACTCATTTTGAGGTCACTCCGCAAAAGTTGATGCTGAGTACCTTCGCCACAGTCCAATAGCCACAGTTCTGCTCTTTGGGGTAATCTCAGCGCTATGCTGGAAACATTGCGCGATCGCGTGGGTACTCCTGAACTTGTCCCTAAAAATGTTATCTGCACAGCGTTTTTTGACCTTCCTTTTGCTGGGTTTTATGCTTATTGTCTCTATATTGGCATGGTTGGTTAGATTTAACGAACCGCCTTCGCTTTAGCGTATGCCCCCAGGGCGTTAGTCGCCAAGTTCGCCAATAGAGGAGGAAGATTTTAGTAATATGGTCGGTGATTTCAGGGTTAGTTATTGGTATGAAGGGTTTTGTCCTGAAAGTGGTGATTTGTTGAGATTACCCCGCACTGTTTTTGTGGAGGCGATCGCTCGTAATTTAATGCAAGAATTAGCCACCGATACGGTTTATAATCGGGAGGGGAAGATGTATGGTGTTTTGCTGGTTGAACTTCCTACAGGCGAAACACAAGTTTTAAAAGCATTTTCAGGTCTTCTCAATGGTTGTAGTGTAATTGAAGGTTGGGTTCCACCAATTCCGGGACGAGATGAAGTAGCTGTAGAGGAAGGACAGACTTTAGCTGAACTGGATAATATCAAACAGGAATTGATTACTCTCCAGCAACTCCGAGAAAGACAGCAGTGTGAAATTCTATCTTACGAGTTTGAGCAGCAGTTGCAACAGATGAGTCATTGCCATCGCAACTCGAAGCAAGAACGTGACACCAAACGTCGGCAATATTACCAAGAACTCACCGGGGAAGCACTGACTACTGCATTGGCAAAACTGGAAGAGGAAAGCCGTCAGCAAGGAATTGAACGCCGCAAACTTAAAGCCCAACAGAATGCTGTGTTGCAACCTTTACAGGAATTGATTGCAGCCGCAGACAGACAAATACAGTCACTCAAACAACGGCGTAAAGCACTATCCCGCCAATTACAGGCGCAAATGCACGAGGCTTATTCCCTAATGAATTTTTTAGGGCAATCGGCATCTTTACAAAAATTAATGCCAGCCGGGTCTATACCTACGGGTACGGGAGATTGTTGTGCGCCGAAGCTGCTGCACTATGCAGCTAATCATGGACTTAAACCTCTAGCAATGGCGGAATTTTGGTGGGGAGAAACTTCAGAAAATCAGGACAAAGTACAGGGAGAATTTTATGGAGCCTGTGTTGAGCGTTGTCAGCCGTTAATGGGGTTTTTGCTTTCGGGGTTAAAATCTGATTCCCCAGACCCAGCAGAGACAAAGCAAAGCAGTTTAAACAGCAATTTTAATGCTAAGGGAGGGATGAATTTATCTGACTTTTTACGGGATCTGGAAAACCCCTCTCCGAACCTCTCCCCTGCAAGGAGAGAGGCTGTAAATTTTCCCCCTTCCCTGGTAGGGAAGGGGGTTAGGGGGTTAGGTTTCGCGTTAGCTTTTCCACATAACGTGAAAAGTCAGATAAATTTCCCGATTATTTATGAAGATGAATGGCTGATTGCTGTGAATAAACCCCCAGGGCTACTTTCGGTTCCTGGTCGTTATCGGGAGACTCAAGATAGTGTGCTGAGTCGCTGGCGTTGTTCGTTTCCAGATGATGCAGAAATTATGACGGTGCATCGGCTAGATCAGGAAACTTCTGGTATTTTACTACTAACGCGAAATAGACAAATCCATCGGCAACTGAGCCAGCAATTTCAGCAACGGCAAATTCACAAGGTTTATGAGGCTATACTTTCCGGTTCTCTGACAGTGGAAGAAGGTGTAATTGAACTACCGTTATGGGGAAATCCTGACAATCGCCCCTATCAGCAAGTTAATTGGCAACATGGTAAACCCAGTTTGACTAAATTTCGGGTGATAGGGAGGGAAGTAAATTATACGCGTGTTGAGTTGATTCCCCTCACAGGACGCACCCACCAATTGAGAGTTCATGCTGCTGATCAAGCAGGACTGGGGATTACTATTTTAGGCGATCGCCTGTATGGATGCAATGCTGTTGCCAGTCGCTTACATCTACACGCCAGAGAACTTAGCTTTAAACATCCCCAATTAGGTAAAACCCTGCATCTACAAGCAGAAACGCCATTCTAGTCAGTACGACAGCGCCCTTCGGTGTTACACTCAATTTTCTGCTGACGTTGGTTAAGAATAGTTGCTAAATTCGGTCTTCCAGTCAGAGAAAGTCGCCAGTCAGCCCAAACGCCATAAATAAAATCAGCGATCGCCCCAAAAATTGGTAACTTAGTTATGGCATAAATCCAACCCATTCCCAGGGTTTCATAAATGCGACGAAAAACCTCAACATTTTTCACCAGCGTCCCATCTGGTAAAACCGCATGAATGCGCCCCATCGCCGTTTCAAAGTCAACCCCACCATGTTCTTCAGGCGTATAGTTATCATCGGCAATATCCACAAAAGCCACCAAACCGCGACCAGCATCCCGTTTTCGCAAAAAGTTAACTTCACGCACACACAAAGGGCATTCACCGTCATATAGCAGCTTGATTTTCCATGTAGGTACAGCAACTTGATCGGAATAGTTAACTTGTTGATTGGCTAAAGACATAATTAAAACAATTGATTTTGTTAAATCTCACATTCCGCACCCTTTCGGGAGTAAGAGTTTGGGATAATAAATATTATGGCGGCTTTTAATCATCCTTGCTGATGGTATGTTAATTGATGGCTATTACTTCTTGTCTTCACCAACCTCTCCTCACTATCAACGTATATAAATATGCCTAACACTCAACCAATTCAGCGTATAAATACAGATAGTTTAAGCCTGGACGGATCTATAGAAATCTATGATGTTGTGATAGTTGGCGCAGGACCTATCGGATTAGCAACAGCTATTGGCTTACGTAAATGTGGGATAGAAAATATTCTGGTTGTTGATCAAACTCGCGCTTTTCGTCAAGTTGGTCAGGTATTGGATCTTCTTCCCAATGGCTTAAAATCTCTCAAACATTTAGATACTCAAGCTTACGAAGCAGTTAAGAAAGCTGGGATGGGGTTCCTGAATTCCCCCCAGTCTAATAGTGATAAAACTCAGGGAGAAAAACCTGCGAAAAATTCACCCGAATGGGTTTATAAGAATTTGCAGGGGGAAACTATTCGGTCAATTCCTCTAGGGTTTGATCACTGGTTTCAAAATTATGGTGAGGGTCGAGTATCAATTGCTTGGTACAATTTGCAAACCACCCTCAGAAATCTCATTCCTGAAGATAGAGTTAAAATCAATCATCGTTGTATCAATGTTGTAGATGAGCCAGAAAATGGGTGTGCCCGGATAGATTGCGTTTCTGATCAAGGAACAGAAGCAAACCCCTATGCCTATTGGGCTGATGGACAAACAGTTGATCACAACCAGCCTCAAAATTTAGATCCTATTTCTCAACAATCAGTCACCAAATCGTTCCGAGCGAAACTAATTGTAGCAGCAGATGGTATTAATTCGACCATTCGGAGAGTGCTTTACAAAGATAGTCCCTACAGTGATTCTGCACAACCTGAATATTCTGGATATGCCGCTATATCTTGTCGGGAAATAACCGAAATCCCTAAGAAACTACAGACACAACTTGAAGAGAAGTTTTTTCAAAACTCACCCATTGTCACTATCAGTAATGCTGCCGAAATTAGCGATTCTCTGGATGAGATAAGGATGATGTTATTTCGCAGACCAGGTATGCTCATGGGATACATTTTACATCTGGCTGTGTCTTTGGAATCGTTAGAAGGTAAATCTGAAAGTTCTTTGCTGGATTTAGCAATGCAGCAGTTAGAAAAAGCTGGTTATCCCGATATACTTCAGGAATTAGTTCGTCTATCTCCTCCTGCTAATATGCAGCAACGTCCATATTATATTCATCACGCCACCATATCTGAGAGCAAAAGTCAACCTACATGGAGTAGAGGACGTGTGGTATTAGTGGGTGATGCAGCTCATGGAATGCCTCCTTTTATGGCACAAGGAGTTAATCAAGGATTTGAAGATGCGCTAGCAGTGACAACGTTAATTACTCAGATTGCCGAGACAAATAAGTGGGATAATGGGGAGGCGATGGGCTACGCCCCGCCAGAGGCGATCGCTACAGCCTTCGAGAAATACGAAAATCTGCGTCGCCCCATGATGAAATATATTCAAGAAGCAACATTAACAAGATTTCCTCACTCCTCAGACGAAGCATGGCACAACTATGGAGAACAGGTATATCACCGCAATTTTGACGAAATAATTGCTGCATTGTCATCATGACAGCAAATTTCATCTGAGTGAGGTAGATAAATTTATCCTTGAAATCACCAGCACCATTTTTTAGTTAAAATAGTGAGAGCTTACCCCTGCGTGTAAATCCAAAACCATGACTATTCAACAACCAGACTACAATCCCAGTGGCGTAGGTGAAATCAATGGTAACATCTTCGGTTTACCATGCGATTATGAGTCTGCCAACTTGATTGTCATTCCTGTACCCTGGGAAGTCACTGTCTCTTATGGTGCTGGTACAGCCAACGGACCGCAGCAAATACTCGATGCTTCGATACAACTAGATTTATTCGATTTCGACCATCCTGATGGCTGGAAACAAGGAATTTTCATGATGGAAATTCCCCAAGATATTTTAGAAAAAAATGAATATTATCGCACCTTAGCAGCCAAAATTATTGCCAGACTAGCACAAGGTGAACAACTGACCGCTACACCCGATTTAACCCCTGTGCTGACAGAAATTAATCAAGCTGGTGAACAGGTGAATCAATGGTTATTTGCCCAATGTCAAGCCGCAATGAATCAGGGGAAGCGTGTTGCAGTCATTGGTGGAGATCACAGTGTACCATTAGGTTACTTCCAAGCATTAGCCGCTAAGTATCCCAACTATGGTATTTTACATATTGATGCCCATGCAGATTTACGCGATGCTTATGAGGGGTTTGAATTTTCCCACGCTTCGATTATGTTTAATGGGTTAAAAATTCCGCAGATATCCAAATTAGTCCAGGTAGGCTTGCGTGATATTTCTCATGATGAAGTGAAAATGATTGATAAATCAGGCGATCGCATTATAGCTTATTATGACCCAATTATCAAACAAAAGCTCTACGCTGGCAGCACTTGGATTGATATCTGCCGAGAAATTATCAGTCATTTACCAGAGTACGTTTATATTAGCTTTGATGTGGATGGACTTGATCCCAAACTCTGCCCCAGTACGGGTACTCCTGTACCAGGTGGGTTAGAATTAGAGCAAACTTTTTGTTTATTCCGGGAATTAGTCAAAAGCAACCGCAAAATCATCGGTTTTGATGTCTGCGAAGTCGGTGATGCTGAGTGGGATGGTAACGTCGGGGCGCGAATTGTTTACAAACTAGCGAATTTAATGGATTTATCCCTAAGTCCACTGCACAGGATCTAATTGATAATACCTTTGTAATTGCTCATACAGTGCTGGATGGTGCTGTTTTAATTGGCGCGGTTTTTCATAGAACGTTTCCGTAGCTACAGCAAAAAACTCTGCGGGATTGGTTGTACCATAGCCATCCATAACAGTTTTAACCTTTCTGGGAATATCATGACAAAGTTTTTGATATTCTGCTGTCATCACTTGCGCCCACACAGGATAATCTGAGTTTCGCTGCAAAATAGGCACACCATTAGCTGTTCTATCCTCCTGATCTAACTGATGAGCAAATTCGTGTAGCACAACATTATGTCCATCTTTCCAGTTACCAGTATCTTGTTCAACCTGTTCCCAAGATAATATTACTTGGTCTTGAGTCCATGATTCACCCAATCTAGCCTCGCGTCTTTCTTCAACTACATAATTTCCCGTGGCTACAGTTTGATTCACAAAATATGTCCTGGGATAAATTAAAATAGAACGTAGTTGCGGAAAATATTTTCCTCGTTCGTTGAGTAAAAGTAAACAAGCAACAGCCGCAATAGTTACCTTCATTTCTTCTGTTACTTGCAAACCGCCACAGCCAATGAATTGCTTTTCTGCTAAAAATACTTGAATATGTCCCTGAAGTCTGCGACGTTCATCAGATGAAAGGTTGGGGTAAATGGGCAGATGGTTTTCAATGATAGCAGTCCACAATGGAGGGAAAGGACGGCGTTTAATACGATTGCGGCGCTGTTTGATCAGAATCGGACTGGCTAAAATACCAATCACAATCAGGGCAATGATTATAAAAACAGCAATTATCTCCACCATGAATTAATCATAACAGCAGCTTTCATGTATGTATATTATACTCCGACTTTCAGTATTTCTTCCTTTGCGACTTTGCGCCTACCCTTCGGGAACGCCTCCGGCGAATGCGCGAAACAAAAAAAGATGTAATTTATTTACCAGAAAGATGAAGACAACAATATCTCAGCTAGGATGGTTAATTGATCCAGAGGAGAGATTAATTTTAGCATTTATTCCAGGACAGGAACCGATGGAGTTAACTGGTGGCGATCGCCTCTGGCGGGCGGAGCATCGTCGCTTGCCAATAGCAAAATTCTTCACCCTAGATTTGACAGTTGAGCAGGTTTTTGACTGGCTGAAAGCAGGTCGATAAATTATGTAATCTAAAAGTTGCAGACAACTGTAGATTAACAGGTTCAACCCTTTATAAACTGATCAAACAAGTAAAATTAAAAACTAGCATTAATAAATTCTTCTCTCAATGCTTCCCATTCTGGAAGCCATAGCCATACATCTTCTGCTCGTTCTATTCTTTTGACAATTCTTTCTAAAAAAACTGGAATTGGACTATCAACTGCGGATGTGGTTGATTCAAATCCAAATTGCGTTAGTTTATTCCGCATCATCCAAAGTAAATCTTTTCCAGCAAAAAAAGTTAAGTAATTTTGAAATCGAAATCCATCAGGTCTAAAAGATGGAAGCAGATCTTCAAATCTATGCAAAACATCTTCTGGCGTAACAATACGATCACCTTTATGTTTACTCACTATTTCTCTAATATTCTGCTGACAAGCGTCTAAGTTTAACCTTCTAGGGAAATTGTGAACTGATCCAAACACTGGCTGAATCGGATCACCCCAACTGTTCCGAAACTTAAAACAAGCAAGAGCAGTACGAGCTGCTGTATAAACGGCAATTCCTCTTGCGGCTTCATCTAAAGTGTCTTGATATAAATCTCTTTGTGGTGCTTTGTTTCCTAAAGCACGTCTAACGACTACTGGATCAATCAAATAATTTTCTATTTCTTTTCTTTGCCACTTCCAACCGATATGAATTCCTTCATATTTGTATATTAGTGGTGAGTTTGTAGGAGTGAAGTTATAGTCGTCGAAATCACGATCAACTAGTCCAGCTAAATTGGGATTGATTGCCCTGTCAGCGATAATTTTTTCCATAAATGTTCTGCCACCAAGGGGACGAATCTCACATTTAGGCAGAAGTTGGCGGATAACTATTAGATCATAGCTTCCAGAGTTTCCTTCACAGTAAAGAACATTTACAGACACAACACCCCTCCAGACAGGCGGTATCTATCACTTTCACTAATAACATTGCTGACAGTTTCAGAGTGGGTTGTGATAATAAACTGGCAAGTTGGCTGAATTTTCAGCAATTGACTGATCAAAACTTGGGCTGCGGGAGGATGTAAATTCAAGTCTATTTCATCAATCAGTACAACTGAGTACGCAACCTGCTGTCTAACCAACTCATAAAGGATAGGAAAAATTGATTGCTCACCAGCAGACATCTCCACTAAATCATAAGTACGATTTCCATCGCTGAGTAAGAAGTAAGTAGCTTCTTCCGTCGGAGAATCTATACTGGGCAAATTTTCTAGCCCCCAAAAATAACGATCGGGAAATACTATTTTATACAGTCGCTCTAACTGGCTCAAGTAATCATTTTCATAATTTCTACCATCTTCTTGCTTACGTTTCCAACCAATTAGATATTGCCGCAAACGACCAACGCCTGACTCAAAAGAAGTTTCACTTCTACCTTCCTTGACACCTTCTCCGCTTTCCTGGTTGGGATTAGCTCCCAAGTTACGAAACTGATCAAACCAAAAAAGCCCCGGAAGTCGAGAGAAATAATGGCGAACAGACTGATCAGCGCGATTAATGATGCGCTCGCGATTAATGATGCGCTGTGTATAATAGCGTCCTCGAAACTGAGCGCGTTCGGCTGATGTATTACCAGCCTTCCATAACTCTCCATTCAGAATGACTTTGACTACACGACTGTTTCCTGGTGTAACAAATTGGTCTGGACGAAAATCTGCTGGTAGAGCGTGATACCATCTTTCCGCAATCTCACGAGTAGCTTCCAGTTCTTCTTCTTCAAAAGATACTTCTAATTCTATTCTTGGTGTTCCCCATTGCCAGTACCGCCCTGGTAAAAATCCAATCCAATCAAAGTCAGAAATGTTCTGAATTCGCCCAGTTGCGAGTGCTAGAGGCAGAGCGATCGCCTGTAATAATGTTGTTTTCCCAGAACCATTGTCTCCTAAAATTAGGAAGCGATCGCTGACTTCATCAAGAATTTTGTTGTGAAACGAAACCCGCAAATTTTCAAATTTTTTGAAATTTTGGATATAGATGGACTCTACTTTCATCTATCGCTTGCTCCCCTATTTGGTGGATTACACAAATCATATCTTGATCTTGATTAGTTATGGGGTGCGATCTCCGGCTTAGGCGATCGCTCTCATTCTCCCAGAGCAAAAATACTGTAACATCGGATGATCGAGCTACTGCTCTTCACAATTGACCGTCCCATAGCTTACTATGCAAAAAATTATTTAATCAAATTTTAAAATTTAGATGAAAAAATCATCATCGCCACTCAATGCCATTTGGCTGTTCCTGATTGTTTCCGCGACAGTAGTAGCAGCTTATAACGGCAATATGGCCGCTTTAACAGAAGCCTCTTTCACAGCAGCTGAAAGTGCTGTCACCCTAGCCATTGGACTAATTGGGGCGATGGCGCTGTGGTTAGGAATTATGAAAGTTGCTGAAGCCGCAGGGATGATGCGATTCATCGCCCGTTTAATTCGTCCACTCATGAGCCGACTTTTTCCCGAAGTTCCCGTAAATCACCCGGCTATGTCCGCGATGGTGATGAATATGGCAGCCAACGCCCTGGGATTAGGAAACGCAGCTACCCCGATGGGTTTAAAAGCGATGGCAGAACTGAATAAACTCAATCCTAATCCGGGAACCGCAACACCTGCAATGTGTTTGTTTTTAGCCATTAATACCTCATCTGTGACACTGTTACCCCTGGGTGTAATTACTGTCCGCGCTAGTGCAGGGGCTACTAATCCCGCCGCAATCGTTTTACCCTCAATTATTGCCACTATCGCCTCCACAGCCGTGGCTATTATTGCTAGTAAAATTTTTGCCCGCCGTGCATCCTCTAAGCTGACTCCTTTAGAATCTGAATTAGAAACTACCGAAACAGATAGCAAAACCGCAACCGATGAAACACCAGAATCTGAATTAATTCCTCCCGGAATGATTGGTAATATCGTTTTCGGCGGTCTAATTGTGGCATTTTTGGCGGCTGTATTTTACCGTCTGTCAATCCGTGGATTTCCGTATATCTTCAGTATGGTTTTTCTCAGTAACCTTTCCAACTGGCTACTACCTATTTTAATTTGTTTATTCCTGTTATTTGGTTATTTCCGAGGAGTGAAAGTTTACGAAGTTCTCACCGACGGAGCAAAAGAAGGCTTTGAAATTGCCATTCGGATTATTCCGTTTTTAGTCGCCATTTTTGTGGCGATTGGAATGTTTCGTGCTAGTGGCGCTCTTGATATCCTCACAGCCATAGTTTCTCCCATTACGTCACTGATTACCCTACCACCAGAAGCCTTACCAATGGCATTAATTCGCCCCCTTTCAGGTAGTGGTTCCTATGGGTTGATGTCAGAAATTGTCAAAAATGACCCAGACAGTTTTCTGTCTTTTCTCGTTTCCACCATGCAAGGTTCAACAGAAACTACCTTTTATGTCATGGCGGTTTATTTTGGCAGCATTGGTATTGTTCGCACAAGCTACACACTCCCGGCGGCGTTGTGTGCTGATGCAGCAGGAATGCTGGCATCTTTGGCAATTTGCCGGATAATGTTTTAAGTAAAGTTACCCTGAATCTGCATGAATATCCAAAAAACACTAACTACGATGATCAAAGTGATATCCACAGTTTTTATGTCCTGTGCTATCGGCTGGGAATTGTGGAATATTTATGCAGTCATGAATAACCTTAGTATTCCCAGCAGCCTGAATTTTATTTTTTGGATTGAACGTTTTGCGATTACGGCGCATTCAATTGAAGCGGTAATTGCGGCTTTTTATGCACCGAAAAAACAAAAAACTCCCATCAAATATGCGATTTATACCTTTTTTGTAGGTACGGTTGCTTTAATAGAACTGTTTGCTAAAGAGGAAAATAGTAGCAAAAAGCCAATATATAAGACTACTATTTGATTTTTGAACCGACTCTGAGACTTTATTCACAACACGATTTCCTAACCTATCCAATACCTCCTGACTAACCAAGCCCCAATTCCTGAACCAATCCAGCCAAATAAAACCATCAAAATAAACGTCAAGATCGCCCTACCAGTTCCCGCTCCCAGTGAACCACCCGGAGGTGGACCAGTTTGACGATCGCTTAACCAGATGATCAACTCATAGAAAGAAGCAGCACCAATTGCCATCACCACAAATCCAACTATGCTACCTACTGGAATTAAAAACAGATTCCAGGTAAACCCAAACCTCGCCAAGGCACTCCAGAGAATCAGCAGAGTCGGGCTAATCAGCATCATTAAAAGTAACAAGAATCCAATCATGATGAAGTAAATTTTCTAAATAGATTGTGATCCAAGCAATGATTTAGGGCTAGGACAAATATTTAGCAGCCAGACCAAACAAAGGCAAACTGATCTTTGTGCGTTTTGCATTGCATGATATGAGCAATACCTATATCGCCAAACATATAGGGCAGGTTTTGGCAGGAAGCTAGTTGAAATACTTGCCGCATGGGAGCGTGACAAATGGGACAGCCTGGACACTCCATATCTTGAACCCAGCGCGGGTAGCCCGCCAGCTTATCGTCCTCATCGGTGGGGTAGACCTCATCGTATTCCTCCAAGCCTAACCGCCCAGCCAATTCATTCCCCCGGTCATAGTTTGTGACCTGATCCCAACCGTAGACCTGTGCGATGAGATCATCAGGGTGGGGATAGTCTTCAATTTCTACCCAATCGGTGATGGTCTTGGCAGGAAAATCTATTCCATACTCTTGCCCATCTATTGTGGGTAAGGGAGGGGTGGAACCGTTGCCTAATGGCTGCACTAGACGAATCCTGACATTTTTAATCAGGAAAGGCACTCTACCGTAAAAGATTGTTCCACATTCGTACTCTGGCTGGCAGTCACCAGGAATACAGTGAAACATTTGGAGTAGACCTGTACCAAACTCTTCGCCCAGAGGTTCTGGTAAATCGGCTAAATTCAGTTGCAAGAAGAGTTGCATTGGCTGGGCGCAGTTGGGGCAAGTAGGCCAGGTTTCCTCTTCTGCCAGCCAAGGACGACCGCAAAACTTGGAAGCTAGAGAATCGCCATCTCCTTCAATAACCATCGGCTTCCAGGCGGGACGAATAAATTGGGCAATATCCAAATCGGGTTCAGGTCGGGGAGGTGGGGCAATGGTCGTGATGACGTAGCCTTTTTTCAACTTTTCATTGATTTTCTTCTCGGCTGCTGCTTCGGCTTTTTTAGGACTGCTGTAGGTGGTGCTGGAGGTTTGTCCAGTAGTGCCAATGCGCCCATAGCGGATGATGACAGCTAATCCTTGAACAGTGACTTCATAGAACTTGTGGGAATGGTCGTCGGATAATTCCAGGTAAACGGATTCGGTGTGAGAAGGAGGTGAATAGTAAGGATCATTGCTGAGAATGGTGGAGTGGTAGTAATCTTCTGCTTCCTCTTGGGAATCAAACTCACGCACTTCGTCAGACAAAACATTCCCACCATAACCCTTATGAATCAGCCTCACTTGGCAACCCTGTAGGGTAATGATTCCATAATTGGGCATTTTGCCTGTGTCTATCTCAAATTCGTAACTCTGTGATGGAGTGGGAGCAGGAATTTCAGCATCAGGCTGGGGTAGGGGATTGGCAGGGAGGGAAGGAGCAGGCGATCGCACACCAATTTCCACAAACGCCCTCCCACTCATCAACAAACTTCCATCCTCCAGCACTAGCAATTCTTCAGTGAAGGGATCAGTTGTCCAATTTAGCAAAACAGATCGACCATTGGCTGAGATGGTGTAACTACCTCGGCGATCAGTGCTTAACAATCGATAAGAGCCATCGGGTTCAAACAAATAACAGTATTTGTCTCCGTGCAGCCAAATTGATCGGATCAGTTTCTCTTGAAAAGAGTTTTCTGGCTCTGAGGATAATTGAGGCGAGGGATTACTAGGCATAGAAGGTTAGCCATTTTTTATACTTAAAATATAACTCAATTCAATTAGTCCTCCCAAGCTGCGTCTCCTAAAAATCAAGGTTTTACAGAAAAAAGGGTGTGGGGTGTAGGGTGTAGAAGAGCAACAATCAAAAACTTCTGAATCTCCTCATCTTTCCTCACAAGTTAAACAATGTCTGCAAAACAGGTACACCGAATAACGGTAGAATTAACAATCCATCTCAAATTGCCCTAGCTGTTAACCCGATGTATTGCGACTACCTGGTACAGATTCTGACTGCCCGTGTGTACGATGTTGCCCAGGAAACACCACTGGAGTATGCGCCCAACCTCTCGAAACGACTGAATAATCAACTGTTGCTGAAGCGGGAGGATATGCAGTCAGTTTTTTCTTTTAAGCTGCGGGGTGCTTACAACAAAATGGTCAACCTTTCACCGGAATTGCTGGCGCAGGGTGTCATTGCTGCATCTGCGGGGAATCATGCCCAAGGTGTCGCTTTAGCTGCTAGTCGCTTAGGAACACGAGCAATTATTGTCATGCCGGTGACTACTCCCCAGGTGAAAATAGATGCAGTCAAAGCCAGGGGGGGAGAGGTGCTATTACATGGGAATACCTACGATGATGCTTATGCTTACGCCCGTGAAGTGGAAGCAGAAAAGGGATTAACTTTTATTCATCCTTTTGATGATCCTGATGTCATCGCAGGACAGGGGACAATTGGCATGGAAATTTTGCGCCAATATCAGCAACCCATCCATGCAATTTTTGTGGCTATTGGTGGTGGGGGATTGATTTCGGGAATTGCGGCTTATGTAAAACGGTTGCGTCCGGAAATTAAGATTATCGGTGTGGAACCTGTGGATGCTGATGCCATGTCGCAATCGCTGAAAGCTGGACATCGGGTGCGGTTGTCTCAGGTGGGTTTATTTGCTGATGGGGTGGCGGTGCGGGAAGTGGGAGAGGAAACTTTTCGTTTGTGCCAAAACTATGTAGATGAAATTATTTTGGTGGATACAGATGATACCTGCGCGGCGATTAAAGATGTGTTTGAGGATACACGCTCAATTTTAGAACCTGCTGGTGCTTTAGCGATCGCAGCTGCCAAAGCCTACGCCGAACGAGAACAAATTCAAGGACAAACCTTAATCGCCGTTGCCTGTGGTGCTAACATGAACTTTGACCGTCTGCGGTTTGTCGCAGAACGGGCAGAGTTTGGGGAACGTCGTGAAGCTATCCTTGCAGTGGCCATTCCCGAAGAACAGGGTAGTCTGCGTCAGTTTTGTGAATGTATTGGTCAACGCAATCTCACCGAGTTTAATTATCGCATTGCCGATGAAACAGAAGCTCATATTTTCGTAGGTGTGCAAATTCAAAACCGTGCCGACGCTGAAAAAATGGTTGAATCCTTTGAAAGCTGTGGTTTTAAAACCATTGACTTAACAGATGATGAACTGACAAAGTTACACCTGCGGCACATGGTTGGTGGGCATTCTCCCCTAGCGCATAACGAATTACTTTATCGTTTTGAGTTTCCTGAACGTCCTGGCGCATTAATGAAATTTGTTGGTTCCATGAGTCCCAACTGGAATATTAGTATGTTTCACTACCGCAACAATGGGGCAGATTATGGGCGCATTGTGGTAGGAATGCAAGTACCCCCCCAAGAGATGGAGGAGTGGCGAGCATTTCTAGATACCCTTGGCTACCGCTATTGGGATGAAAGCCAAAACCCTGCATACAAGCTGTTTTTGGGGTGAAAGAGCGATGATAAGAACCCCACCCCCAACCCCCTCCCCGCAAGCGAGGATGGGGCTATGAGATACCTTTTATCTAGTTCCCTGACTGCAACGCTGAACGGAAGGCAGGATTAGGGAAAAGACTTTTAAATCCCGCTATCCTTTTGTTTGCAGGTTCTGGGGCAGAGTCCCAAAGTGTTTCGTAGTAGAAGAAGGTGACACCTAAACCCCGTGCTTGGGCTGCCCTTACCTGAGCCTTAATTTGTTGTATGGAAACAGGTCGATTGCGTAAACCTGTCATTACACCGATACCTGTGGGAATCACTTGTTGGGCTTCTTGAATTTCTCGACGGGAAATATTAGACACAAAGCTTTGCAAATCGGGGCGATAAATCTGCACAATTAGCTCGTCTACAATGTTTTGTCGCATCCAAGCCAGCCAGTCTTGGAGTTGAAATTTATATGCAAAATCATAGTAGTTGGGGGCAACCGAGAAAATTGCGTTGGGTTTTCTGGCTTTTACAGCTTGGTTGAGTTGCACCATAAAGGCTGTGATTTTATCTGCCCGCCACTTTACCCATGCCTCATCATTGGGATTATTGGGGGGACGATTCTTGGTTTCTTGGGTGTACAAACGAATGGTGTAGGGATCGTAACCAAATTCGTGGGGCAAACTCATGTGATCATCAAATTGAATGCCATCGACATTATATTGAGTCACAGTTTCTACTACAAGACTAGTGATAAATTGCTGTACTTCGGGATGGAAGGGATTGAGCCAGACAACTTCACCAGCCGCACTAATGGAAGTTTCGCTACCATCCCGCTTTTGTGTTAGCCATTCTGGGTGTTCCAACGCCAGTTCTGAGGTTGGGGGAGCCATGAAACCAAACTCAAACCAGGGAATTGCCAAGAGTCCCCGGCGATGGGCTTGGGTAATTAAGTCTTCGAGAATATCATGTCCATCTGCACCTCGAAAGACGAAAGGTTGAATACCAGCGCGTTGTGCTACGGCACTGGGATACATCACATAACCAGAATTCCACACTACAGGATAGATGGTGTTAAAGTTTAGCTCCCGTAATTGAGTCATGGCTGATTGGACTTTGGCACGATCTCTGAGGGTGTTGAAATCATTGTTGGTAATCCAAACTCCGCGAATCTCTTGACGCGGTAGTTGTGCCATTACTGGACTAAAACTATTCAGTAGCAGTACTGTAATAAATGATATGCAGGCAAGAATGGGAAAAAAACTTTTGAGCGATCGCACAGCGCTACGCGATCGCACAATCAAAGGTAACTTCATAGCCTCGAATAATGCGTTAGCTCTCCATGCTTGCCATATCTTTGTGTGATCAAATTTCCTAGTCATATCATCTACTAACATTTATGCTTACTAAAGGGTTTGTTGGTCGTTAGTTGTTTGTTCCATCCACAACAAATATTTGCCTCCGATAAACAGAAGCAAATTGAGTACAGTCAGATAGATGACGTAGGTAGTAACTCAAAAGTGTCCGCTAATTTTTTTTTCTGAAGGGCGACAAGTATGTTTCGTAGTAACTGTAGCGTTTTCGAGCTACAAGTAATTGTAACTATACCATGAGTGAATATACTAAATATTAATTAAACTTTTAGTTTAATTAAACACTAATTATAGTAATATCCTGACATGATTTTGGGTAAGAGCGATCGCTGTTGCTTGTGGCTAGTCCAAAACTTTAATACCGTGTTTTAGGCTTGTCAATCCACTAGGGTGTGTTATGCCGTAGGCTAACGCACCTTGAATTGTTGATACTCAGCGAGAGCGTAGCCGAAGGGTTGACTACGAATAATTTATATTTTTTCATATAACGTTTCCCACTTTAATAGATACTTGAACCCCACCCCCAACCCCCTCCCCGCAAGCGAGGAGGGGGCTATGAAATTTTTTCAGCAAACCCTACTGAGGTTTGGGATTAAAGCGCTGTTTCTTGTGGTTATCCGAAAATCCCAAACAATATTATGTAGTATGTAGGTATGTAATCATACGTGCGGACAAGCTTACCCCATGACAGTCATCACAATTCGGGAAGAAAGGCGAATAGATACCGGATTTGCAGCAATTCTCAAATTTGATGGCGGAGAATACCCAGTGACGATTACTGACCCCTTTACCCCCAAGGAAGAAAAACTACTAGAGTGGTATTTTGAAGAATGGGTAACGTTTCTTTTTAGTGATACTGTCATTGCAGAGAGGGCAGCAGGTAGCGTTAAAATATACGGTGAAAGCCTATTTAAGCAAGTTTTTCAGGCAGATTTCAATGCTTACAGCTTATATCGACAACTACGGGGTAATCTGAGTCAAGTACAGATTGAAATCGTGGCGAAAACCCCAGAATTTCACGCTATACACTGGGAAGCTCTACAAGACCCAGATTTAAGCCGACCACTGGCGGTAGACTGTGTAATGTTGCGGAAGAATGTCAGACCTGCACCAGTTTCAGCTAATGTGCAGTCATCGCCTGTGATTAATCTGCTGGTAGTGGTGGCGCGTCCAGATGAGGAAAGGGATGTGGGCTATCGGACAATTTCTCGCCCGTTGCTGGAGTTGATTGACAATAGCAATTTGCGGGTAAATGTTGAGTTGCTGCGTCCGGGAACTTACGAAAGTTTGTCTAAGCATTTACAAGAAAAAGGTGCGGGATTTTACCACATCGTTCATTTGGATATGCACGGGACGCTGCTAAATTATCAACAGGTTGAGTCTCCCAGCAAACCTGAACGCTATTTTTATAAAGGGCGTTATGGACGTGGTGATTTGCAGCCCTTTGATGGGGTGAAAGCTTTTGTCTGCTTTGAGGGCGAGTCTCAGGGAAAGGTGGATTTGGTAGAAGCTTCAGAGTTAGCCGCATTGTTGACCGGAAAGGGGATTCCTGTGTGTATTCTCAATGCTTGTCAGTCGGGGAAACAGGTGAAGAACTCCGCCAGCGAGGAGGGGTTAAGTGAAGATACTCGTGAAACCAGTCTGGGAAGTCGGTTAATGACCGCAGGGATGCAGATGGTGGTGGCTATGGGGTATTCTGTCACTGTGTCGGCGGCAAAGTTGATGATGTCACAGCTTTATCAACATTTGTTTGCTCATAAACCCATGACTGAAGCTATCAGGCTGGGGAGGCTGGAACTGTTCAATGATAAAGAACGTAAAGCCTATTTCAATAAATATATTAATTTAGAAGATTGGTTATTACCTGTGGTTTATTCTCATCAGGTAGTGAATTTTAATTTACGGCAGTTTACGCCAGAAGAAGAAGAGAAATATTACGAATCTGTTGCTATTCAGTATCGTTTCTCCTTGCCGGAATATGGATTTATTGGTCGGGATTTGGAGATTCTCAAAATTGAGAAAGCTTTGCTCAGGCATAATGTTTTGCTGTTGCAAGGTATGGGGGGAACTGGGAAAACAACTTTGTTAAATTATTTAAGGGAATGGTGGCAGAGGACACATTTTGTTGAGGATGTATTTTATTTTGGCTATGACCAAAAAGCCTGGACGCTGACACAAATTTTGTTTGATATTGGTCAGCAGGTGTATGGTAAATTTGAACGGGCGCAGTTTCAAGCCATGAGTCAGCCTGCACAGGTACAGAAATTAGTGGCAAAGTTGCGGGGTGCAGCTTACGCTGTGATTTTGGATAATTTGGAATCGGTGACTGGGCAACAACTGGCGATTCAAAATACTTTACCAGAGGCAGAACGTCAGCAAATCCTGGATTTTATCGGGAAGTTGGTAGGTGGTAAAACGCGGGTGGTTTTGGGTTCACGTAGTCGGGAAGAATGGCTACAATCTCAGACTTTTAAACAGAATATTTATGAGTTACAAGGATTAGATAAAGAAGCCCGGACGGAATTAGCAGAGAAAATTTTAGAACGGAATGTAGCTGCACACCTTATTGATGGGATTCGTCAAGATGCAGATTTTGAAAAATTGATGAAATTATTGGCAGGGTATCCCCTAGCGATGGAAGTTGTGTTGACGAATTTGCAAAGGCAATCACCCCAGGATATTTTGCAGGGGTTGCAAGGGGCTGATGTAAATTTGGATGTGGTGAGTGAGGATAAGACTAAGAGTATTTTGAAATGTGTGGAATATTCTCACAGTAATTTGTCACCAGATGCACAGAAATTATTGCTGTGTTTGGCTCCTTTTAGTGGGTTTATTTTCCGTGGAACTATTCCGCAATATATTGAGCAACTGCAAAAGTTAGAACCATTAAATAATTATTGTTTTGATAAATTCGATGATGGCATTCAAGAAGCAATTAACTGGGGTTTACTCTCACTAATTGAGAATAATCATAACTTTCTCAAAATTCAACCTATTTTCCCCTACTTTTTAAAGACTAAATTAGCATCTGTTGATGAGACAATACAGGCAGCTTTAGAAAAAGGGTTTAAAAACCACTATATAGGTTTGGCAGATAATTATCAGAAATTGATGAATTCTAAAGATGCTCAAGAGCGTCAAAGGGGTATATTATTCTGTAATTGGGAATATGAAAACCTTTATCAGTCCCTGCAAATTTGTTTGCGGAAACAAGAAAGTATTAGGATCTACTTTTGTTTATATCAATACTTTAATTTGATTAGTGATAACCAAAGTAACCTCAAGTTGGCAGAAATGATTTGTCAAAACTTAGAAAATTATCCCCCGGCATTTATCCAGGGTGAATTAGGTTATCAGATAGCATTTGCAATTGCTAGACTGGGTAATTGTCAACTGGAGGCAAAGCAGTACCAGCAAGCTAAATGTTCTTACGAAAAGACTTTAGAAATTTTTCCTACCTTAGTGGGTGAAGAAGAAAGACAAAAACAACGTTGGCAAGCCACAACCTACCATGATTTGGGAAGAGTTGCCGAAGAATTGCGAGAATATGAACAAGCACGGCGCAATTATCAACTGGCTTTGAATCTCTTTATCGAATATGGCGATCGCTATTCCCAAGCCGGCACATACCACCAGTTGGGAAGTGTTGCCCAAGAATTGCGAGACTATGAACAAGCACGGCGCAATTATCAACTGGCTTTGAATCTCTTTATCGAATATGGCGATCGCTATAAGCAAGCCAACACCTACCACCAGTTGGGAACAGTTGCCCAAGAATTGCGAGACTATGAACAAGCACGGCGCAATTATCAACTGGCTTTGAATCTCTTTATCGAATATAGTGATCGCTATGAACAAGCTGGCACATACCACCAGTTGGGAAGAGTTGCCCAAGAATTGCGAGAATATGAAGAAGCACGGCGCAATTATCAACAGGCTTTGAATATCTTTATCGAATATGGCGATCGCTATGAACAAGCCAGTACCTACGGTCAGTTGGGACTACTTGCAGAAGCAGAGGAAAACTACCCAGAGGCGAGGGCTAACTTGCAGACAGCGTTAGAGATATTTGTTGAGTATCAGGATGAATATAACGCAGGGATGATACGGGAATATTTAGACAGATTACCAGATTGATCATGAAGTAACGCATTCGCCCTCCCCGCAAGCGAAGAAAGGGCTAAGATTTAAAGATAAAACTAAACCATATTAGTCCCCCGGTGGGAGAGTCCCAACCTTTTCCGCAGGTGGTTCTGTGTAGTCACAAAATATATTTAATCCTATTTTGAGTATATACAAAACAATTACAGTGGCGATCGCAGGATCAATTGGTAATCCATTTGTGGTTGCAAGACCGACTAGAGAGACAATCAAACCTGATAGCAACGGTGAACTGCCTGGATTTTTCGTGTATTCTTTGAGTTGACCACGAAAGCCATCATCACCGCAGAGTTCTTGACGCAGTACATTCAGCGTGACTTTCCAGATTGATTTGCCTTCTGACATTAATGTTTTACCATTTTTCTCAATCCATAAATCTTCAAATGAGCGTTCAACGTTACCATTATGTCTAGCTAAGTTATCTAGGGCATATTGTGCAGGTTGGTAATCTTCCAATATTTCCCGCATATCTATGATTTCTTTACTACTGATTTGTGCTTCCATATTTTATTTTTTGGTTTAAGTTCTCAAGTTGACCCCAATTTTCAGACTTTAGCATTTATCGCGTTTTTTGTTGTCTCAATTGAACATCGACCGAATTGAAATAAGCACCTAGCCCAGGCGATTGGAAATCGCGGCTACACAGACGAAACCCACCTTCGTGGGTTAAAAACTCTAATTTTCTGTTTGCAACTAGCCCAGGCGATTGAAAATCGCGGCTACACAGACGAAACCCACCTCCGTGGGTTAAAAACTCTGATTTTCTCTTAGTCCGCGCAGGCGGACTTTGTTTGTATAGCCGCGACTTCTAGTCGCCCGGTGCAAGATATGAAGATAATTAGTTGTTAGGGATGTCTACAATGAGTCAATATGCAGATTAGCCAAGAACTATCTCTACCCAGTATGGGCTGTGGCACTTGGGCATGGGGTAATCAATTACTCTGGGGATACAATGAAAGCATGGATGAACAGTTACAAGCTGTTTTTAATCTCTGTGTCAGCAATGGTGTAACTTTGTTTGATACTGGTGATTCTTACGGGACTGGGCGATTAAATGGACGCAGTGAGTTACTGCTGGGGCGATTTACTCAAGAATATCAAGGGGTAAATAAAGATAATATTTGCATTGCTACTAAGCTGGCGGCTTACCCTTGGAGATGGACTCGTCAAGCAATGGTTAAGGCTTGTCAGGCTTCGGCGCAACGTTTGGGCAAAAATGTCGATTTGGTGCAAATGCACTGGTCTACGGCTAATTATGCACCTTGGCAAGAATCAGGTTTGTTAGATGGTCTGGCTGATTTATACGAACAAGGTCTAGTGAAGGGGGTCGGTTTATCTAATTATGGACCGAAGCGGTTGCAATGGGTACATGAAAAGTTTGCGGCGCGGGGTGTTCCTATTAAAACGCTGCAAGTTCAGTATTCTTTGCTTTCTACCTATCCTGTGACAGAATTAGGGCTGAAGGATGTTTGTGATGAGTTGGGGATAAAGTTAATTGCCTATAGTCCTCTGGCGTTGGGGATTTTAACGGGTAAATATGCGAAAAAAGGCAGTTTACCCAAGGGTATCCGGGGTTTATTATTTAGGCAGCTTTTACCTGGTGTGCGATCGCTTTTAGAATGTTTACGAGAGGTGGCGCAATCTAGAAATAAAACTATGTCTCAGGTAGCAATTAATTGGTGTATCTGTAAGGGTACTATTCCTATCCCTGGGGCGAAAAGCCTGGAACAGGCGCAGCAAAATATTGGTGCTTTGGGTTGGTTGTTAGATTCTGGCGAAATTACTGCTTTAGATCAAGCTGCTGCAAGTACGGATAAGAAAATGGTGCAAAATATCTTTCAAACTCAGTAGAAAATCCCAGTCCTTTGTAGAGACTCGATTTATATCAAGTTCGGTTCGATAATATGGAACCCCACCCCCAGCCCCTCCCCGCAAGCGAGGAGGGGAGAAAGAATGTAGAATTTTTATAAGTCTTCGGGTAAAACCCATTTAGGGGGTTCGGTCATTTTTTTCCGCAAGCGTTCTTCTGCCATCGCCAGCATTTGGTCTAAAGATGTCTCTTCGATAAATTTGGCAGTTGCTTCTCTAAACTCGACATGGGGGCATTTATCCCCTAATACGCAACCGTTAACGCAGGCTTGAGCGCAATCAATTTTTTGTTCCACAGTGAATATCCTCTCTTTAAAATATGAGCGCCCCAGGAGGGGAAGTCAAAAGTATTAAATCCCCTCGCAACGAATGAAACAAACACATTTTTCTTGTTTGGCTAACAACCCTGCTATAGAAGGGTTATAAAATGTGTTAATTAGGAGTTGTGATTTATACTTGTAAATCTCCACTCTCAATATCACGTCTGTTTGACTACTTATTAAACCCGTAACCCTGCCAAATCAGCGCTTTAGCTCCCCTCCTCGCTGGCGGGGAGGGGTTGGGGGTGGGGTTCTATATTGTGGTCATCGTCACTAATGAACCTGACATGATCTTACTCTTCGCTTTCAAGTATTACCCTCCAGATAAATTTTACCGCGCAACTTCTGCTCCTCATGGTTTAAATACCTACCATTTAGATCAAAGTCCCTGATAATCAGACTCGTGACTGCTACGCTAAGGATATATATGCAATGTTTTATTAAAAAGGGCGCTCATGTCGGAACTCTTGGCTATTACTGGAACTATTGCCGCGATCGCAACGGCTGTAATTCCTCAACAGGGTAGCGTTAGTATTGTACGGGTATCTGGTTCCCAAGCAATGGCGATCGCCCAAGCTCTATTTTCCGCCCCTGGGCAGCAAGTTTGGGAAAGTCACCGCATTCTTTACGGTTATATCCGCCATCCCCAGACACAAGCATTGGTGGATGAAGCGCTGTTATTAATCATGCAAGCGCCCCGTTCTTACACTCGTGAAGATGTGGTAGAATTCCATTGTCATGGCGGAATTATGGCAGTGCAGCAGGTCTTACAATTGTGTCTAGAACAAGGCGCTAGGCTTGCTCAACCGGGTGAATTTACTCTCCGAGCCTTTTTGAATGGACGGCTGGATTTAACCCAAGCTGAAAGCATTGCTGATTTAGTGGGTGCGCGATCGCCCCAAGCTGCTCAAACGGCTTTAGCTGGTTTACAGGGAAAATTAGCCTCTCCTATTCGGCAGTTACGCGCTAACTGTTTGGATATTCTGGCTGAAATTGAAGCTCGAATTGATTTTGAGGAAGACTTACCTCCGTTGGATCATGAAGCCATCATATCAGATATTGATCACGTTGCCGCAGAAATTACTAAATTTTTAGCCACAAAGGATAAAGGCGAACTGCTGCGAACTGGGTTAAAAGTGGCAATTGTGGGACGACCAAATGTCGGTAAATCCAGCTTATTGAATGCTTGGAGTCAGAGCGATCGCGCCATTGTGACTGATTTACCAGGGACAACCCGTGATGTAGTTGAGTCTCAGCTTGTGGTGGGGGGAATTCCTGTGCAGGTGCTAGATACAGCCGGGATTCGGGAAACAGTAGACCAAGTAGAAAAAATTGGCGTAGAGCGATCGCGCCGTGCGGCAAATGCAGCTGATTTAGTATTATTAACTATTGACGCATCAGTAGGATGGACTGAAGCTGACCACGAAATTTATCAACAAGTCCAACACCGTCCCTTAATTCTGATCATTAATAAAATTGACCTAATAAAAACACCCTTTAATATTGGTTTTAAATATCCCCACAACATTAACCAAGTTGTTACCACAGTAGCGGCAGAAAATCAAGGTATTGATGCTTTGGAAACAGCAATTTTAAACATCGTGCAAACTGGGAAAGTGCAAGCGGCTGATATGGATTTAGCCATTAATCAAAGACAAGCCGCAGCCTTAACTCAAGCTAAAATATCTTTAGAACAAGTACAAGTTACAATTGCGGATCAATTACCCCTTGATTTCTGGACAATTGATTTACGTGGTGCGATTCAAGCATTAGGAGAAATTACCGGAGAACAGGTTACAGAATCAGTCCTTGATCGGATTTTTAGTAGATTTTGTATTGGTAAATAAAGTAGTAATAATTAAACACAGATGGACGCAGATAAACGCAGATGATTTTGTACTTTATTAGACTGGGAAATGCTACAATTTTTTATTAAAGATGAAAGACATGGCTTTTGGAAATACTCTTAATTCTGCTAATGCCTTGATTATTGGTGCTAGTCAAGGTATCGGTTTAGGGTTTGTGAGAAAATTGCTAGAAGATGATAGAATTGCCAAAGTTTATGCAACCTATCGTCAACTTGAATCAGCAAGTGAATTAATCGCTTTAGAAAAGAAATATTCTGATAAATTAATTTGTTTATCTTTGGATATTACGGAAGAGTCGCAAATTGCTGAAGTTGTCCAACGCATTAAAACCGAAGTCAATAAGTTACACTTAGTGATTAACTGTGTAGGAATATTGCATGACGACACTTTTCAACCTGAAAAAAGCTTAAAGCAAATTAATTCTGAAAACTTGCTGCGTTACTTCCAAGTTAATAGTATTGGATCTATTTTACTGGCTAAACACCTACTACCTTTATTTCGCCATAGTGAAAATAGCGTGTTTGCCAGTATTTCTGCTAAATTAGCTAGTATTGGTGATAATGAAATTGGTGGCTGGTATGGCTATCGGGCTTCTAAAACTGCACTTAATATGTTTATGCGAACAGCAGCAATTGAGTATGGTAGAAGTTGTCCGAAAACATTAATAGTTACTTTACATCCTGGAACAACGGATACACGCCTATCCCGTCCATTCCAGAGAAACGTACCACCGGAAAAGCTATTTTCAGTGGAACTTTGTGTAACTCAATTGCTGTCTGTAATTGACCAACTTCAAGACGGTGATAGTGGAAAATTTTTCTCTTGGGATGGAAGTAAGTTACCTTGGTAGCTGAAATTAACTGATGCTAAAAACCAAAAACCATGAAATTTTTTATTCCAGCCGCTAATGACCATACTAGAGCCGAGGATGTTTATTATAAGATTGCTAAATTTGCCCAAGCACCAATTACCCAAAAGCGAATTTGGAAGTTACAATGGCTGGAAAACGGTGTGAATATAGAATGTGAGGTAGGTAAATCTTTACCATCTCCATATCCAACTGGTAAAGAGCTAGTTTTGGCAATATTTGAATGTGACAACCTTTATAAAATTTGTACTCTGACTCATGGAGCAGTTAAGGGTAAACCTGTTTTGGTGGCAAAAAATCCGCAAACATTAGTAACTTATTTTTTGTAATTCGTAATTCGTAATTCGTAATTCGTAATTCGTAACGATGCTAGGTATCGCTACGCTAACTTAATTAAGCGGGAGTACAAAACTTGTCTGTGGGATGAGTAAATGTACTTTACTGGACAGTATATTCCAATACGGTGCAGTTAAGAAAATTGTAGGTTGGGTAGAACGAAGTGAAACCCAACAAAGTCATGCAAGCGTTGGGTTTCGTTCCTCAACCCAACCTACGTAGTCGTAGACTTTTAGGCTTAACTGAACTGTATTGCAATATATTCAGGTTATTCGGGGCTTGCAGAAATCAAACCCGCCTGTGCGGATTTATAGCAGTTTTCATGTATTTGAATCACATCTGTCGTAGGGGCGCAAGGCCTTGCGCCCCTACGGTGTGGTATATTTACCTGGAAATCGCTGTAAAATCTGGATTTTACATTGATTGGAGGTTAGCTAAACTCAATTAAGTTGAAACCCCAAGGTTTCATGGCCGCAAGTGCTATTTCTCTATCTATACCTTCATAAGCTTCCCATTCTGAGTGTTTATCTTTAGGATGTCCGTCACCGACATGACCTGCAACTTTGATGACTGGAACGCCAGCCAACTCATTGCGCTCCATCCCTTTGGGAATCACTAGTTGGAGTTTGTGACCTATGAACTTGGATGCACTGTTATCAGCTACAGATTTTCGCACTAAACAAATATCACCAGCAGTCCCCCAAGTCGTTGGGTAGATGTGAAGGAACGATATATAGGTTTGTGGTTTGATGGCTCTTTTTAGAACTTGCATTTTTTGTAATCCTTACTCATACACTACTCTAATTAAAATACAATCTTGTAATTATCGTTCTAACTCTGACTCTCCCTCTGTCGCAGATGATACGAGTAATTGATGCTTTAAATCTTTTAACTGGTGGTTAATTCTAGATTGTGCCATGAACAATTATGATATATTCATGAATTCAAAGAGTGTTTGATCAAAAGTTCTGCTAACAAATCTTTTCCGAAAGACGGAGCTGATGCGGTGACTTCCCCAATTTACCCCGATGAGAAAACAGACGATACTACTTTGACGGCTGCAACGATTAAGCGGGTACAAGAGGGTGTGGCGGCTGCGAGCGATCGCACTGTTCGCCGTACAATAGAAGAAATTCTCCCTCGATTGGAAGCTATTAGTCAAGGACATCCAGAAACTAGAGTTAATGCTATAGTACGTCGTTGTGTATTGCGATCGCTCATTCATACTTTGTTTCGGGTACGGGTCGAAAATCTTGAGAGAATACCTCAAACACCAGCTATCCTCGCTGCTAACCATCTCCACCATATCGACCCCTTGCTGCTGTTAGGCGAACTTCCTACCCATCCTCACTACTACGTACTAGGTGATGCGCGTACCCTGTATAACAAGGCGTGGAAACGTTTTATCCTGCGTTTGGTGGGAGGTGTAATTCCTTTAGAACGGATATGGAAAGAAGAAGTGGCGGTAATGGAAGCGGCTAAAGCTGGAAGACAAGACCTCTTGGAACTAGCGAAAGCAATTGAGGAGAATGTCCCCACAGGGGGAGATATACAAACGCTGCGCCAAATAGACCGCATTGTACAGGGAATTTTGTCTCAGGGTGACGGACTTGTAGTTTTTCCTGAAGGACGTTTGGGAAGCACAGAAGGTCAATTACATCCCCTGAAACGAGGAACTGTGATTTATGCTTTACGAGCTGGTGTCCCGATTATACCAGTCGTACTAATTGGCACTCATGACCTTTATTTAGGTAAAGAGTTGACTGTGCGCTTTGGGGAACCACTATACTTTGCTCAAACTTCTAGAATCAAGCGCCAGGAAGTTGATAGAGTTTTGGAGGTATTACAAAACGCCATATTTAATCTACTACCAACTAATTATCAAGAACCAAAAGGAGTCAAGCTTTTTCGTCATTTACTGAATCATATATTGTGGTAAAGTCGAATTTATTACTAGCCCTGGCGACTAGAAGTCGCGGCTATACAAACTAAACCCGCCTGCGCGGGTTAAAAATCCAAGTTTTTCATTAGTCCACGGAGGCCGACTTGGCCTGTGTAGTAGCGTATCGCTAACGCGAAGCGTAGCGATATTATATTCGCCCAAAACTCTGAAGAAAACCGCTATAACTAAATTTGTAACGCTTTAAACCACTTAGTCATAACTGTATTAATGGTTTGTTTAATTTGATGTTTGCGATTCCACTTTTGAAAAGCCATTTCGTATTCTTCGCCTTTCGTTTGAAAGGTATTCCAAATATCTAGGCCTAATGTCAAGCCGCAAAATAGTAGAAAATACAATGACCAGGTAAGACCGCCACCAGCGACTAAATCCAGCAGGAGCAAAAAACTGTTAATAATGGCATAATTACCAACACGCTTTTTAAATCTTCCTAGACGGTAGGAATTAAAAGCTTGTCTTTGTTGGATTTCGCTGTGTTGCGATCGCCAGTCAATTTCTGCTAAATTTAGAGAATCTGGTGATATATCTAACTCTTTCGCAATTTCCAAGAGTTGCTGATAAGAAAACTCTTTATCTTGGTCATCAGCTTGACGAGCGATCGCTAACTGAAGAATACGCTGCACATCCTCTTGGCTATAAGAACGAAGGCTCTGAGGTTCAAATGCCGTCATAATATTATCTCTAAGTGTGACCTTTACTAACAGTTTGCCACTCAGTAGCTGTGATTCAGCTACACCACCATCAAAATTATTTGTACTATATCTACACTAACAAATCTCAATAAGCTGTAGGCAGATATTTCGGAAAATATTATCGGGGTTGGGGTAGTTGAAAAGCATAAATATCTTGAATAGCTTGTACCCAACCATCTGAGACAGATTCCAAGATGCGATCGCCTTTTTCCTTAGTTGCGGTGGTTGCGTCACCAATTACACCACTTTTACTGACATCTCGCGTCGCCCAAGACACAGGTAACTTACCCTCTAAACTCAGTAAAGTGCTTTGGGTTTGTTCTGGTGGATACTCAGCCACAGCTAAATCCATTTTCACCTGTTCTGGCAAAATCGCCAACATAATGCTAGTTTCGGCATCTCCCGCGTGCATTCCTTGGGCTGCTTCCTTCGGTGTTAATAATTCTTTGGTGATATGAGGCACACGCCAAGTAAACAAGGGAAACACCAAAAAATCATCATATTGAATATGCAAATCCCGCGCCACCATTTGCATAACTTGGGGTTGTCCGCCGTGGGAATTCATCAACACCAATTTTCTAAACCCAGCCCGGTAGATACTTTCACCCATTTCCATAATAATTGCTGTCAGGGTTTGAGTACTTAAAGTTATCGTTCCGGGAAAATGCCAATGCTCATTCGATTTACCATAATAGAGAGTGGGTAAAGCATAGGCGGGAATGCTAATATCCAGTTTTTTCAGGGCTGCTCCCAGAACTCCTACACCAATAGCAGCATCAACAATCAGTGGTAAATGAGGGCCATGTTGTTCAATCGCCCCGACTGGTTGAATGATTACTACATTTTCCTTATTCGGCATAGCCTGGATATCAGTCCAAGTCAAGTAGGGAAAAAACCGTTCTGGGGGAATAAAGCTGTGCATCTTACTACTATCGCGTCATTTTCATGTTAACGGGATTCCAGGGAAATGAGGGCAAGAAGCAGGGGTAAAGTCCCCAGTAGGGGCGGGTTCATAGATATGATTCAACATCAACTGTGGATATTACTAAACCCGCCCGTACCAACCAATACCGAATCCCCAGTACACCAAGCAGTAGGAAGGACAAAACTCAATGATTGAAGAGCATGAATCTATTCGTACCCTATCAGTTGATATTGGCGGTAGTGGTGTTAAAGCACTGGTTTTAGATATCACAGGAAATCCCATAACCAAAAGGATGCGTTTAGAGACACCCCAACCGGCTAAACCAGAAATGATTATTGATGCTATAGAAGTGTTAGCAGCATCTCAAGGTGAATTTCATCGCGTTTCTGTAGGTTTTCCCGGTGTAGTGCGTCAGGGAGTCACAGAAACAGCAGTCAACTTATATCAAGATTGGATTGGATTTGACTTGGAAACAGCATTGTCCCAACGTCTTAACAAGCCTGTACGAGTGATTAATGATGCCGATATGCAGGGTTTTGGGGCGGTAGCAGGTAAAGGTTTGGAATTGGTAATTACCTTGGGTACAGGTTTTGGTTCGGCTTTATTTATAGATGGCAAACTTGTGCCAAATATGGAAATGGGACATCATCCATTTCGCAAGGGTAAAACCTATGAAGAACAACTCGGACGGGCAGAATTAGAGAAAATTGGTGATAAAAGATGGAACAAGCGTTTAGAGAAAGCGATCGCCTCTTTACAAAGACTGTTCAATTATGATTACCTTTACATTGGCGGCGGTGAAGCTGTCAGGGTAAATCTTGAGCTACCCTTAAACGTCAAACTCATCCCGAATATCACTGGTTTATTAGGTGGAATTGCTTTGTGGAAAGATTCGTAGTCAGGGCGGGTTTACAGATATCATTCAACATCAATGAGGATATTACTAAACCCGCCCCTACTGAGGACTGACAAATAAAAAACCCCTCTCTTCCATCTTTCTCTGTGTCCTCTGCGTCTCTGTGGTATGGCTAACGCCACGCTCCGCGAACGTTAATTTATTTCTTAAAAATCCCCTCCCGAAATCTACCTGCTGCGTAAGTCCCACGAAAGATGTCCAAATTAATTATCCAACTTATCCATAAAAGAAAGGATAGGGATAATTAACCATGCAATTAAAGCCCATTAATCAGCAAGTAGTCGCCGTCGTGGGGGCTTCTAGCGGTATCGGTAGAGAAACAGCGCTAAAGTTTGCCCAACGTGGTGCAAAAGTAGTAGCGTCAGCCCGCAGTGAACCTGGATTAAAGTCTCTAGTTGAAGAAATTCGCGGATTGGGCGGTGAGGCGATATATACTATTGCCGATGTCAGTGATTTTCAGCAAGTTAAGGCGATCGCAGACAAAACTGTGGCAGAATATGGGCGCTTGGATACTTGGGTTCATGCTGCGGCTACAGGTATCATCGCGCCGTTTGAGAAAATTACCCCAGAAGAATTTGAGCGAGTTGTGGATGTCACCTTGATGGGACAAGTGTATGGTGCTATGGCTGCACTACCTTATCTCAAACAACAGGGACGCGGCTCATTAATTCATATTTCCTCAATGGAGGGTAGGCGCAGTTTGCCACTACAAAGCCCCTATTCTGCCGCTAAACACGGTTTAGAAGGTTTTTTAGAATCCTTACGTGTGGAATTGCAACATGAAAAATTACCCATTAATGTCACCTCAATATTACCTTCCACAATTAACACACCCTATTACAATAAGATTCGCACCAAGTTAGGGGTAAAGCCTACGGGGATACCGCCTTATTACGAACCCAAAATTGTCACTGATGCCATTCTCTATGTGGCTGAACACCCCATGCGGGATTTTATCGTGGGGGATGCAGGCAAAGTATTAGATTTACTGCAACGGGTTTCACCGGAATTAGTCGATGCAATTTTACTCGCGATCGCCTTTCCCGGTCAACGTACCAATGAGCCAAAATCAGAGGATGCACCGGATAATGTTTTTACCGCCATTCCTGGCTATGACAGCATTGAGGGCGATTTTAGAAACCTCTCAATCCCCAGTTTCTTAGATTGGTGGGATATGAATCCGACTTTGAAATGGGGCGCTGTAGCCCTTGGGGTTGTTGGTGTTGCAGCTTTTCTGGGTGGGTGGCGTAAGAGTTTGGATTTGTCTTAAGAATATGAATTGACCTCACCCCCAACCCCTCTCCTTGGTAAGGAGAGGGGAGACTTTGACGCAAGTTAAAGGCGGGGTGATTTCAATAAACTTTAAAATAGAGAGGAATCAGGAGGTCGCAATAATTACCAATCTTGGAAATAAGAAACAAAAGGATTATCGACACTGAAACAAGTACAACTATCTCCCTCTAATACTAGATGAGCTTGATTTACAAAGTATTCATACCACTCATATGCCATACTTGTATGATATTCATGGCATGAATCTTCTTCTTGCTTTTTATCTATTGTAGAGAGATTTTCATCATATTCTTCCTTAATTTTTTCGTGTTCTTTCTGAGATTCTTCTTCTATATAATTATGTTCTTCATCATCATCTGGATCAACATATCCATGCTGATCATTAGCCCATTCATCTACTAATATATGAGCAGTATTCATTTCTTGTTTTAAAGAATCTTTTTCCATTTCATAGGATTTACATATCCAATAATAATCTGAATTTATCGTATCTATAGTTTCTTTTAAATATTCATCTTCTTCTTGGTCAATACAATAATGAGCATATTCAACGTTTCTTATTGTTTTTCCTAAGACAATTATTTTGATTTCCTTTGTTCCTGAATCAAGTAACATTTTTTTACAAGCTTGAATAGAATTTCCTGTGGTTAATACATCATCCATTAATATCACTTTTTTATTTTTGATAACTGATGAATTAGCTACTTTAATAGTTTTTAAATGCTTTTCTATAGTTCGAGTTCGATCATCATTTGAATCTTTAAACCGTTCAAGACAAAAAACTGCATCAGTAAATTTAGAGTATGACTTGACCAATTGTTTAGCTAACTCACGAATGCCTGAAGATGGATTGGAGGATTTGCCAGACGGAACAGTAGCAATTGAAATATCTTCATCACTCAAAAATTTTCTAATTTCTTTAATAAAAAAATTAATTGAATCCTCTTTTTGACGTTTCAATTCTAAGATAGTATTACTATATTCATTAAAATACCCACTATCTTTAGGACGATAGAAACCTAAATAAAATAAATCCGGTAAACTATCAAAAAATCTCATATCTGGTTCCAATCACGTCGATTAATCAATAATAACTTATTAACCCATTCTATCCGCTAATTGGTGACACTGCGCGAGTATATACCTTTGCGACTTTGCGCCTTTGCGCGAAACAAATCCATATTTGAATCACAGCCTTTTTTTATTTATCACTCCCTTAGTTCTGTAATCTGGTCTTGAAGTAAATCAAGGCTTATGTAAAACTGATGATCTTTCGCTTCACAGCCTACATCAGAGGAACTAAAACATGGCGCGTCTAGCACTGCTGAGTGTATCTAACAAAACTGGTATAGTTGACCTGGCTCGTCGCTTGGTCGAAGAATTTAACTTTGATTTAATCAGCAGTGGGGGAACCGCCCAAACCCTCAAGGATGCGGGGCTACCTGTCACTAAGGTTTCTGATTACACTGGTTCACCTGAAATTTTAGGTGGTCGAGTTAAAACCTTACATCCTCGTATTCATGGCGGAATTTTGGCGCGGCGAGATATTCCCCAACATTTGACTGATTTAGAAAATAACCAAATTCGCCCGATTGATTTAGTGGTAGTGAATCTTTATCCCTTTGAGGAAACTATTGCTAAACCTGGGGTGACGTTATCTGATGCTGTGGAACAAATTGATATCGGTGGACCGGCGATGTTACGGGCTGCATCGAAAAATTTCGCCCATCTCACGGTATTATGTGACCCAGCACAGTATGAGGAATATTTGCAGGAATTAGGGCAAAATAACGGCACTGCATCTCTGGAGTTTCGCCAAAAATGTGCTTTAAAAGGTTTTTCCCATACGGCTAGTTATGATCAAGCCATAGCAGCTTATCTTAGCCAACAATCTCAGGATTCTCTACCCCAGGAATATAGCCTTTCTGGGCAGCAATTGCAATCTCTGCGTTACGGCGAAAACCCCCATCAACCTGCTGCTTGGTATCAAAGCGGAACTACTCCCACTGGTTGGGCTGCGGCGACAAAATTACAAGGTAAGGAACTGAGTTATAACAACTTAGTTGATTTAGAAGCCGCCCGGCGCATTATTGCTGAGTTTACTGATACCCCAGCAGCCACGGTAATTAAACACACAAACCCCTGTGGTGTTGCTGTCGGAAGTACTCTGGTGGAAGCATATCAAAAAGCTTTTAATGCTGATTCGGTTTCAGCTTTTGGGGGAATTGTGGCACTTAATCGCCCCATTGATGCGGCGACAGCTAATGAGTTAACTAAGACATTTTTAGAATGTGTGGTTGCGCCGAGTTGTGAGCCTGAAGCCCAAGAAATTTTGGCGGCGAAATCGAAACTGCGGATTTTAACGTTAGCAGATTTGAGTAGTGGTCCCCAAGATACCGTGAAAGCGATCGCTGGTGGTTTTTTAGTCCAAGCTGCTGATGATGCTCAAGCTGATTCTAGTAAATGGCAAATTGTCACCGAACGTCAACCCACACCCGACGAGTTAGCCGAGTTACTGTTTGCTTGGAAGGTCTGTAAACACGTTAAATCCAATGCTATTGTGATTACAAGCGATCGCACTACTCTAGGCGTAGGTGCTGGTCAAATGAATCGCGTTGGTTCAGTTAAAATAGCTTTAGAACAAGCTGGCGCAAAAGCCCAAGGTGCAATTTTAGCCAGCGATGGATTTTTCCCCTTTGATGATTCTGTGAAAACAGCCGCAGCAGCTGGAATTACTGCCATTGTCCAACCAGGCGGCAGTTTGCGCGATCAAGATTCCATTAAGGCTGCGAATGAATTGGGTTTACTCATGGTGTTAACTGGTATCCGCCACTTTTTACATTAAATCTTTGGGTATTACATTGTGACAGTTTATAAACTGTCACATATTACACTTGTATTTTCAGCAAACAGCAGTATTCTCTAGTTGTGTGTGAGGAGCAAGTTAAAAATAAAAAGCGTTTGGGGTGGAAACACGGCAACACTCCCAAGCGCTTTTTAATTCGTAATTCGTAATTCGTAATTCTTCAAATCAGGCTACACCAATATCATTCTAAATTTTAACTCTTGGCAAATTTCCACTCTAGCAGCTTAATAGGGGCTTGCTGGAGGGCATAAGTGAGTTCTGAGTTGCTATCAAATTTTACTTGGAATAGGTCGCAAGCTTCAACGTTGACGGTAAACTGCTCATCCTCAAAAGGCCAGGGTTGAACAGTAACTAAGCCATTGCGATACTGCATAATATCATAACGTTGATGATCAGGCCCTAGACTAATTTCCAGAAAGCGCTCATCGGCAGGTAATTCATGTTGACACAAAATTAGAGACAAGCGATGTCTGACGACAAGCCGCAAAGCGTCTACGCACCATTGCATAAAAGCATAAGCTGCATCAACTTTCGCCTTTTCAACCCCCAATTCTTCACGCCAACGTTGCTGGTTTTGCCGTTGTTCATCCAAAAATTTGTCTAATTCTGGCAACTTACCCCGTGTTGGTTCATGCAAACGGCTAATGTGCATAGAAATTAATAGCGAAACCCACCTTCCTCGGTAGCGGGCATTTTTTGCTAAATCAGTTAGTCGCTCAATTGAGACTTCTTGACTCAGGGTGAAGTCCATTGGCGCACCACCAACAGTTAAATTATACTCTTCCCATTCTTTCTCTAAATCATCATGATGGGAAATTGCCGCTAGTGTTTCAAATAAGCGTTCAGGAGGGTTTTTACGCTGCCATTGTCCTGCTAATTGGGCTGCTAGCAAAGCATGAGCGCGATGATAAATAATTTCCCAACCATTTTGTGTAGCATTAACAATCACAAATCGAACTCCCGATTTTCAATTGTAATTTTTAGTAGGGGCGGGTTAACAAATATCATTGTTGATTAACGCAGATATTGGTAAACCCGCCCGTACCAATACACAAAGTGCTGTGATTAACGGAGAGATTGGTAAACCCGTTCCTAGCAATACACAACATTCTTGTTTATTTAAGATTTGCGTTCTAATGGGTTAGCAATGTAGTTGAATGCTGGCTCAGAATTCCAAGGGCCACGCTGGTCTTTACCATCGCCATCTGTAGATAGGTTGTAATAAATATCGACAGTTTCATCAGGCTGAATATTACCAAAGAATGGGTCGGTTAATTTACCTAATGAATCGAGAGCTTTCATAAACATTTGAGTATGAGAAATTTCTCGTGTTAATAGATGTACCAAAGTATTTTTAGTTCCTTGGTCTGTTGCTAGCTTAATCAATTGTTCGTAAGTTTGACGTGCGCCAGCTTCCGCCGCAATATTAGCTCTCAAATCCCGGACGACATCACCACCTTCATTCAAATAGCTTGCCGTCCAAGCACTTCCTTGACTATCTAGAAAGTGCGGTCCCATACCTCTGACAGCGAACAGAGTGCTTTTATATGCCTCTGTCTGATCCATATTTTTGGTATGACCTTCAATCAGTCTACCAACCATTTCTAAGTGGCCGAATTCCTCCAGAGCAATGTCTTGGAGCATATCTCGAATTCCAGCATTTTCAACGTGAAATGATTGCACCCAATATTGCAACGCTGCTGATAATTCTCCAGTTGCTCCGCCAAACTGCTCCAGCAGTAATTGAGCAAAACGAGGGTCAGGTTCAGCAATATTTACAGCGTGAATAGGCTCTTTTTTGTGGTAAAACATAGTATGCCTCTTAAGTAATTTTTAAGGAAAAACAATAGCTGAATGTGGTATGATAAGGTAGCTCTGATATCTAATACTCAAATACCAAAAAGCGCTGGAGATACTACTGTTTAGTAGTATCAGTGCGTTGAAGGCAATAAAATTCAATTTGTGGTGAGAGAACGTCGCAATTCCCGTTAGATGTAAGATATTGAACTTACGACATTAGTGTGTAAGCAGCTTTAGCAGGCACGTTCCTCATCTTTTGATCAGCTAATTGCTAATTTAAATTAGGCGCTAGTCCGGCTGGTAAACAGTCCCCATAAATAAATAGCAATAATTGAGCCAATAACTGCTACAAAAAGACCAGGAATACTTAAACTAGTGGCCGTTAATTGCAGCGTTCCTGTTTGGAAGAGGCTAAATAAACTACCTCCGACAAAAGCACCGATAATACCCAAAATCATTGTTGAGAGAATACCACCACCTTGACTACCGGGGTAAATTGCTTTACCGATTGCACCAGCCAAAAGTCCTAAAATTGCCCAAGCAATAAGATTCATAATTTTCCTCTAAAATCTCAACTGTATTTATCTTAGCAATTCAGATTTACAATTGTTTCAGCCAGAGGAAATACTTATTAAAACCAAAAGGTAGAGAATTACTTAATTTGAGTCTATATTATAACAATCACATTTAGATTTGCTGATGTTTTAAAGGCTCAGATCCCCGATTTATTGAAGAAATTGGGGATATCTTTTAGTATAATTGCTATATATTAAATTCAGGTTAATTTTATCAGGATAATTGGTGATTTTGATGAGCATAATTACCAATTACCCAGTTTTGAACAGCAATCCAATTGAAAAAAATACCTGTAATCCTTAGCTCAAATTGCACGAGAAAATTGTCTATCTTTGGTTTGATGGTAATTGTCAAAGATGACAGCGATATTTCGCACTAATAATCTACCGATATCTGTAATCTGGATCTGCTTAGTTGATATTTTCACGAGTTCATCGGCTTGCAGTGGTGCTAATTGCTTTAACTCATGGTCAAAATATTGATCGAAACTGATGTGATATTTATCTTCAATATCTTGCTTATTGAGATGAAAGTGAGACATAATGCATAAGATTACGTCTCGTCTGATGATGTCATCTTGACTCAGGTTAATTCCTTTACTAATGGGTAAAATATCTGCGGCGATCGCCTGATAATAATCTTTCAATTGTTTGTGGTTCTGCACATAGGCATCATGAAGCATACTGATGGATGTAGCACCAAAACCTAAGAGTTCTGTGCCGGCGTGGGTGGTGTATCCTTGAAAGTTACGCTGGAGGGTGTGATTTTGTTGCGCGATCGCTAATTCATCGTTATGTTTGGCAAAATGATCCATGCCAATAAATAAATACTTACTACTGGTCAATTCCTCAATAGTCATCTTGAGAATTTCTAACTTTTCCTGTGGTTCTGGCAATGCTGCTTGAGGAATATTTTTTTGCGCTGGCTTCATCCACGGGACGTAGGCGAAGTTAAAAACCACAATCCGGTTAGGATCTAATGCAATCGTCTTGTTGACGGTTTCGTGAAATGTTTGGAGAGTTTGATAAGGTAAACCATAAATTAGGTCTACATTCACACTGTCAAACTTGGCGGCTTTAATCCAGTCCATAACGTTAAACAACAGTTCTTCTGGCTGGACGCGATTTACAGCTAATTGGACTTGGGGATTAAAATCCTGAATCCCAAAACTAATGCGGTTAAACCCCACCTCGCGGAGAAAGAAAATATAATCTTGATCTACGTAGGCGGGATTAATTTCAATGGAAATTTCGGCTTGTGGATCAATATTAAAGTTTTCGGTGATGTGTTTCCATAAGAATTTAACTTGATCGTGATTTAAATAGTTAGGTGTACCACCACCCCAGTGAATTTGCAGAACTTTTCTGTCTTGATCAATCAAAGTTGCCATCTTCTTGATTTCCCGCACCAAATGTTCTAAGTAAGGTTTGGCGATATTCTTATTTTGGGAAATTATTGTGTTACAGCCGCAAAAATAGCAAGCACTTTCACAAAAGGGAATATGGAAATATAAAGACAGAGGTGATTTTCGGTAGTTGGAGGCGGCGATCGCACCGTGAAAATCAGTTACACTAAATTCTGTGCTTAACTCTGTAGCGGGTGGGTAACTCGTGTATCTGGGTGCAGGATGATCATACTTTTTGATCATCTCTAGATCAAATTTGACACTAGGCAAGACAAAAACCATCAAAACCTCCAAGAAACTGCGACCATTCCGCCTCATGCAGCGCTGCGGAAATTAAACTACCAATAAATCTGTATACTCTGTTGTCTAGTGTAGAGAGTCGCGGGAGTGCGTGATGTGTTGACTCCCACCAAACAGCCTCAAGAATCTGAAATGATCGCATTTGTCGGTTTTGGCGATCATTTTTTCTCCCACCAAATTATTTAACTATCAATATTTGTATAACTGGAAAGCTATTAAGTTTTCTTTATATTTTTCTGGTTGTGATGGGGGTTTTGTGGAATTTATACGCACTGGTGTTAGACAAAATTATGGATAAACTAACCGCAAAGTAAGCAAAGTTCACAAAGGAAGAAGGAAGAATTTTGGCGGATCTCTAGAACCTCACCCCCAACCCCTCTCCTTACTAAGGAGAGGGGAGAATAAGGAGTGTAGTGTGTAGGGTGTAGGGTGTGTTGTGGCGTAGCACAACACACCATTTTCAATTCTCTCAGGAGAGGGGAGAATTCCTGACTTTTCGGTTAAGGAGTGTAGAGACGTTCTCAGGACTAATGACTCCGCGAAGCGGCTTGACTTTTAGATAATTTAACTGATGTGTTGTTTCTATAATTTATGCTTATATAACTATTAAAAGGTAAAACATGAAAGCAGTCTCATGGTTAAGTCTCTCGAAACCCCCGAACCTCAATTACTGAAGCCTGGGATTAAAGCCCCTGTTCAAGAAACGTTGTTAACACCCCGGTTTTATACCACTGACTTTGATGCGGTGGCTAATTTGGATATTTCGGCTAATGAGGCTGAAATACAGGCGGTTGTGGAGGAGTTACGGGCTGATTATAACCGCCATCACTTTGTGCGCGATGAGGAATTTAAGCAATCGTGGGATCACGTTGAGGGAGAAAAGCGCCGCGCTTTTATTGACTTTTTGGAGCGTTCATGCACTTCCGAGTTTTCCGGATTTCTGCTGTTTAAAGAATTATCCCGTCGTCTGAAAGCCAAAAATCCTCTGTTGGCTGATGCTTTTAATTATATGGCACGGGATGAAGCCCGCCATGCCGGATTTCTGAATAAATCAATGGCAGATTTTAATCTGTCTCTGGATTTAAGCTATTTAACTAAACATCGCACATATACTTTTTTCCCGCCAGAGTGGGTAATTTACACTGTCTACCTATCCGAGAAAATTGGTTACTGGCGTTATATTTTAGTCCATCGTCATATTCAGGAAAATCCTGAATATCAATTTTATCCTCTGTTCCGTAAATTTGAAAGTTGGTGTCAGGACGAAAACCGACACGGCGATTTCTTTAAGGCATTACTGCGATCGCAACCAAAATTATGGAACAATTGGAGAGCGCGGTTGTGGGTACGTTTCTTTTTGCTAACTGTATTTGTCACCCATACCATTACAGTCTTTGAACGGGCGACATTTTATGAAGCCATTGGTATACATCCCCGCAAATACAATAATAGAGTCATTGAGGAGACAAATAATACCTCATCACGAGCATTTCCTCTGATTTTGGATACTAATCACCCGCAGTTTTTCTGGCGGTTAGAACAGTGTTTCCTCAGTACTCAGAGATTGACGGAGATTAAAGCAAGTAATTGTTCTCCATTTGTCAAGTTCTGGCAAAAAATCCCCCCCATGTTCTCGATTGTTTCTAATATGTTGCGGCTGTATCTGATTAAACCCATTGACGCAGAATCAACACGCGCCACAGTTCGTTAAACATCAAATGCGGCAAATATCCAGAGGCTCAGATCCCCGACTTCTTGAAGAAGTCGGGGATCTAAATGTAATTTTTTTTGCATCCCGGAAAAATCATCCCTGATTACTCCCCTCAGATATAAAAACTTTGTATCCTAAGTTCATAGGACTTAATATTTTTTTGAAAAATTTGTGCAGGAAGATTTTAGACTAATTGTTGATTTAGTTACAGTTCTCGCCGTCGCCGCCTGTGGTGGGCTTTTAGCTTCACTTTTACGCCAACCTGTGCTGCTGGGCTATCTGATCGGCGGGATGATTGTCGGGCCAGCCGGTTTGGGAGTCATTAAGGAAGTTATTCAAGTAGAAACACTGGCTCAGTTTGGAGTCGCCTTTTTATTATTTGCTTTGGGTGTGGAATTCTCCTTTGCTGAACTAAAAAAAGTAAAAGCGATCGCATTGGGAGGAGGTGGGCTACAAATTGTCTTAACGATTCTGTTCACCGTGATAGTGTGCGGAATCACCGGGGCTGGGGAAGATTTACCTGCTAAAGGTGTATTTTTAGGATCAATTTTATCTTTATCTTCTACCGCAGTTGTCCTCAAATGCTTAATGGAGCGTAACGAAACAGAAACGCCCCACGGACAAGTGATGCTAGGGATTTTGGTAGTACAGGATTTAGCCCTGGGATTAATGATTGCTGTATTACCAGCTCTAAATCAACCAGCCGAAACTATTGGAATTGCAGTTCTCACAGCGTTGTTACGGCTGGCTTTATTTGCTGGGGGTGCAGTAGTGGCCGGGATTTGGCTAATTCCGCCTTTGTTGCAAATCCTCGCCCGCACGGAAAGCCGAGAATTATTTTTATTAGGTGTGGTAACGCTGTGTTTAGGTATTGCTCTGCTGACAGAACATTTGGGACTATCAATTGAAATGGGGGCGTTTGTTGCTGGTTTAATGATATCAGAGGTGGAATATGCTGACCAAACTTTAACTTATGTCGAACCACTGCGAGATATTTTTGCTAGTTTATTTTTTGTCGCCATTGGGATGTTAATTGATCCAGTGTTTTTGTGGAAGAATATCGAATTGATTTTGGTATTGGTAGCACTGGTATTCGTCGGTAAATTTTTAATTATCACTCCATTAGTAAAACTGTTTCGCTATCCTTTGAAAACAGCTTTAATCGCTGGGCTAGGACTGGCGCAAATTGGGGAATTCTCCTTTGTGTTAGCCAGTGAAGGGCAGGCTTTGGGCTTAGTTTCGCGGCGAGTATATTTGCTGATTTTAGGAACTACAGCAGTTACTTTAATGCTGACTCCCTTTGTGTTGCGATTAGTGCCATTTTTATTTAATTGTGCCGAATCAATGCCTTGGTTACAACCCTATTTAGAAGAAAATTATCCCCGTGATGTTTCGGATAATTTACCTTCAAAAAGTCATGTTGTCGTCTGCGGTTATGGGCGAGTGGGTAAGAATTTGGTGAGGTTGTTACAACAGCACGATTTATCTGTGGTAGTTATCGACCAATCAGAAAGAAGGATACAGCAATTACGGGAGGAGGGAGTGCCTTATGTTTATGGTAATTGTGTGAGTCTTCACGTTTTGGAAACTGCGGGGGTAAATAATGCGAAGGGAATGGCGATCGCACTTCCTGATCCTATGAGTACCCGACTTGCTTTAAAACGGGCTTTAGAATTATGTCCAGAATTAGATTTGGTTGTCCGTGCGACTCAAGATAAAAATATTGAAGTCCTGTATCAATTGGGAGCGAAGGAAGTAGTCCAACCAGAGTTTGAAGCTAGCTTAGAAATGGCTAGTCATTTATTAACCAGCTTAGGGTTTTTATCCTTTGTCGTGCAACAGGAAATGAAGCAAATTCGTAACGATCATTATTTAACATTACGACCAGAGCGATCGCCTTCACAAGTTTCTCGTGATTTGCAGCAAGCTACTCGTGATTTAAATCGCCGTTGGTATACCCTACCAGCTGCTTCACCCCTGATTGATATGAGTGTAGGCGAAGCGGATATCCGCTACTTAACAGGCGCAAGTTTGATGGCTATTCGCCGTGCTAACGAAGTCGAAATAGATTATCCCGATGCTACAACTATCTTAGAAGCAGGCGATCGCTTGTTGTTAGTGGGCGCATCTGAGGAATTAGCAGCTTTAGAAGAATTTGCTCAGGGAAAAGTGGCTGTTCCTGGAGAAAATAAAGCTTGTCAGTGGATTATAGTTAATGCTGATTGTCCAGTTTTAGGTATCACCCTTGCAGATTTGGATCTGCACCCAGAATCAGGAGTTCAAGTACAAGCGATGCGACGAGATGGTAAATTTATCCGCAGTCCTGAGCAAAAAACCGATTTGCGAGTTGGCGATCAATTGCTGTTCTGCGGTAAATTGTCGAGTTTAAATCAACTCCAACCATTTTTTGCTAGCAGCATCACACCTTTAAAATCTTATTCTTGACTTGCTTGTACAGACGCGATTGATCGCATTTGTGTCTCAGGATTACTTAGGCTGGTGTAATAAGCGATCGCCTGTTTCCAAATAGTGATTTGCCGATTATGATCATCAACAAGACAAACACAGTTCTGATCTTGCCAGGAAACCTTACCTGTCAACAGATCACCCGTTACCAGTTTCAACTCGATCACTGTTTTTTGTTTAATGAGTTCTTGTAGTTGGCGAATGCTAGGTAATGACGTATCAAATTCAATTGTAGGCATTTTTAGTAATGATGGAATAATTGAGGAACTGGGGAAGATTATTGTCCAATACCAATCTATCCCTAATCATTCTTAATTCATCATCGAAAAAATGGCAATCGAATTTACTAAGTATCACGGTCTGGGAAACGATTTTATTTTAGTTGACAATCGCGCGTCATCCTTACCACTATTGACTCCTGAGCAAGCAATTCCATTGTGCGATCGCCACTTTGGTATCGGTGCTGATGGTGTGATTTTTGCTTTACCGGGAGAAAACGGTGCAGATTACACCATGCGGATTTTTAATTCCGATGGTTCAGAACCGGAAATGTGTGGGAATGGGATTCGCTGTTTAGGTAGATTTATCGCCGATTTAGAAGGCGAATCTCGAAACAAAGACTCATATCAGATTCATACCTTAGCTGGGATGATTACACCTCAACTGATGGCTGATGGGCAAGTTAAGGTAGATATGGGTTTACCAAGATTACTAGCTGGAGAAATTCCCACCACCTTGGGTACTGCTGAGACAAAAGTAATTAATCAACCCATAGAAGTTGCGGGTAAAACTTGGGAAGTTACCTGTGTGAGTATGGGAAATCCCCACTGTATAACCTTTGTTTCAGATGTTGCTGCTATTCCCTTAGAAATTATCGGACCCCAATTTGAACATCACCCAGCCTTTCCTCAACGCATAAATACTGAATTTATTCAAGTAGTCAGTCGAGACTATGTAAAAATGCGGGTATGGGAACGAGGCGCAGGTATAACATTAGCCTGTGGGACAGGTGCTTGTGCTGCCTTAGTGGCTGGGGTACTGACTGGAAATTGCGATCGCATCGCCACTGTAGAATTACCAGGTGGTCCATTGCAGATTGAATGGTCAGAAATCGACCAACGAGTTTACATGACAGGCCCAGCCGAACGGGTATTCACAGGTCAACTTTAACTGATTTTCTCTTGGCATTACTGAGATAGTAATGCCATAAGATTCTGGTAGCAACTGCGCGCCACGGTCGCCAGTTTTGAGCAATTACTTCTATTTGTGCAGGTGTTGGACGTGTCGGTAATTTTTTGATATTTTGTATAGCGATAGGCAAAGCCGCGCCGAAGGCGATCGCAATTCCTAAATCACCTTTAGGAAAGACATCAGGACGTTTCAGCGCCATCAGTAAGTAAATATCAACTGTCCAATCTCCAATACCTTTAATACGCTTTAACTCGGTTCTAATCGCAGTTTCATCCATTGTCTCCAGCTTGGCGAGATCAAGCCGACCATTGACGATTGCATCTGCTAATTCACGACAATAGCGCATCTTTTGGCGACTAAAACCAACCTCTTGTAATTGAACATCACCAAGTTTAATGAAATTCTCTGGTGTGAGGGATAGAACAACTCCAGACAATCGATTAAATACAGCATTCGCAGCCGCTAAAGAAACTTGCTGTTCCAGAATTATCCTCAGCAACGTGGGAAAACCCGATTCTCTTTCCCATCTCGGTGGATTTCCTAGCGTCTCTAAAATATGAGCTAAATCGCTGTCAATATTAGCTAGCACTTCCAAAGCATAGGTAAAACTTTCTGTAGTCAAAGATAATAGTTCAGGTATTGGTGCTGCTGATTCTCTCAATGTCATCTTTTTTCACCTTTTGCCAACTGAAGGCGATCGCCGTAGTTTGCTATGATTGAGCATCTATGCAAACATTTTTGACAATGCCTCGATTTTTCCAATTAATCATTCCTATATTTGTCTTAACTATATTTTTACTCATATCACAGCCCACTTTGGCGCGAGATTGGCTACCAGTGCGGGGTGGTTTTTTCTTTGGTATTAGTGGTATAGCGTTAGTAGAACAGCAAAACGACACCCTAGAATTTTTAATTGTTCATGACAACAAACAAAAAAATCAAGGTCGTCTGGCCATAGTTAGTATTGAAGGTAAAAAGCAACCTGAATATTTCCCCATAGACTGGCCTAATGATACAGAATTACCCATCGACTTAGAAGCCATAACATCGGTTCCAGGGAAAAATAACACTGACTTTATCGCTTTAACCAGTTTTGGCAAAGCTTATTATCTACAATTAGATGCTGTAAAAAAAACTGTTGAGGTTATCAAAGAATTTAACTTACCAGCAGTACCCAAAGATAGTAACTTTGAAGGATTCAGCTTGCAGAATATAGATAATAAATTAGTTGCTATATGGGGTCATCGAGGCGCAGGAGAACAACTGGGAATCATGTATTGGGGAACGTTTGATTTAGCTAAATATCAAATTACCCTTGCAGGTTCTAGAGAATTGCAAGTACCATTTCCCTCTGAGAATGTGCGCCATCTTACCGATATAAAAATAGATCCCACCGGAGTAGTTTATATTACCTCTGCCAGTGATATTGGAGATGATGGACCCTTTCAATCGGCTGTATATATAGCTGGTTCTCTGGGATTTAATAGTAATAAAATCCTCTGGCGACAAAATGCAGAATTTACACCTCTCCACCGTTCTAATTACCGGAAAATTGAAGGGATAGAACTTGTCCCTGGTGCAGATGGTGGTGTGGTTTTGGGTACAGATGACGAAAACTTGGGTTCCTATGTATACATTATGGGAAGAAATTGAATCAGTTATAGCAAAGTGCTGAGTGGGGAGATTTAGATTCTAACTTTTCACGGGATTTGGAAAACTCCGCTTTCATTTTCATGTATTTGAACCACATCTGTCGTAGGGGCGCAAAGTCTTGCACCCCTACCGCGTGGTCTATTTACCTGAAAATAACTGATAACTGTTAACTGAATAACTACACGTTAAACCGGAATAACATTACGTCCCCTTCTTGCACAATATATTCTTTTCCTTCACTGCGAACTAAGCCTTTTTCCTTTGCCGCACTCATAGAACCATGTGTAACTAAAGCGTCATAAGCAACGGTTTCAGCGCGAATAAATCCCCGTTCAAAATCAGTGTGAATTACTCCAGCCGCTTGGGGTGCAGACATTCCCGCGTTAATTGTCCAAGCACGGGTTTCTTTGGGACCACAGGTGAAATATGTTCGCAAACCTAAAAGGGTATAAGTCGCCCGAATTAAAGATTTTAAACCGCCTTCTTTGACACCTAAAGATTCTAGAAAATCAGCTTTATCTGCTTCTGGTAATTCCACTAATTCAGCTTCTACTTGCGCCGAAACAATCACAACTTGGGCATTTTCACTAGCTGCAACTTGCCGAACTTTTTCGACAAAATCATTCCCCGTTGCTAATTCCTCTTCAGAAACATTAGCAGCGTAAATAATTGGTTTATTGGTTAGTAGTTCCAATCCCTTAATAATCTCTACTTCTTCTTCCGCCAAACTTACCTGACGGACAGATTTACCTTCATTTAAAGCCGCAGCTAGTTTTTCCAGAATTGTGATTTCAAACTGTGCATCTTTGCTGGTGCGGGCTTGTTTACGAGTGCGGTCAATTCGGCGTTCAATTTGCGCTAAATCAGATAAACCCAATTCTAAATTAATGATTTCAATATCTCGCGCTGGGTCAATAGAACCGGCGACATGGATAATATCTTCATTTTCAAAACAACGCACCACATGGATAATTGCATCAACTTCGCGGATGTGGGACAAAAATTGATTACCTAATCCTTCTCCTTGACTAGCACCTTTAACCAAGCCGGCGATATCGACAAACTCAACCCGTGCTGGTATAGTTTGTACAGAACTGGCAATATTAGCCAGAACGTTTAAGCGCTCATCCGGTACTGAGACGATGCCCACATTCGGTTCAATCGTGCAGAAGGGAAAGTTAGCTGCTTCGGCTTTGGCGTTCGCCACTACAGCATTAAATAAAGTAGATTTTCCGACGTTGGGAAGTCCGACAATTCCGGCTCTTAGCATTTTCGATTGGAGATTTTGTTAACTACAAAGTCAATTTAAACAGGTTCAGGGATGGTTTGGGGGATTGTTCCTGGAACTGTTTGGGGAATAGGTGCTGGTACTGGTGCTGGTGCTGGTGCTGGTGCTGGTGCTGGAACTGGTTGAGGAATGGGGGTTGGAACTGGCTCTGGAACTGGTGCTGGTAATGGTTGGGGACTGGGTAATGGGTTCGGTTCGGGGTTGGGTATTTGTGGTTCTGGTACAGAAATAGCTGTGGGATAAATCACGGTATGTCTAATTTTATGATTCGACTTTCCCAAGCTAGATCAAAACTCAGGCAACCGACATCTCCCAAAATGGCTATCCCAGCTAAAGATGATTCTAATTTTCAGCTATTCAGCTTGATAATCTATTATCCCACAATTCTCATAAACTAAATGTGGCGTTTAATTTTCATTGCATCAACTTATTAATTAATTCATCTACTTTTAAAAGTTCATCAGTAATCTGTCTTACCATGCTTAATTCATTTGCAGGATCTGGTGGTTGAATAGTTCTGTAGGATGTAGCTGAGGTATGCGCTACAATACCTCTTTCTTTACCAAATGTATTCATGGTAGCAAGGCAAGCAGGATCTAAGTCATCACTATCTATCCCTATGGGTAAGAGTAATGCCAAAATATTAGCTTCTTTGACTCCATGATTATTATCAAGAACTTTTTTAAAAGACTTAATGGCTAAGTCTATTTTTTTACTTATCTTTATTTTATCTAATGAATTATTTCTATTTGTTGTTGGTGGTGTCAGTGTAAGTGGTGGTATCTCCATCATTTGACCGGAGAAAGCAACTAAACTTATCAAAGTCAAACAGGTTTTACCTCCGTTATCCCACACTTGTTTAGCGTTCAGAGTAACTTCCCAAGCTCTATCCTCAAGATAAGATTCAATTTCAGCATGGGCTAACACTCTGTATGCAAGAGTTCTAGATAACTGTCTTTCTGAATATAAACCAATGGGGCTAATTTTAGGAAGAAATTGTTTTTTGAGCCTAGTTAATTCTTTGTTTAAAGTACGAAATCTCACGGATTTTGGCATATTTAAAATAAATGCTACCTCAAACCGTTGAATACAATACGATTATCTCTAAATTCAGGTAGATTAAACTCGACATCTAAAACTTCTAGTAGGTTTTCACCCCACCATCTTAAACGATTGTAAGTTTCCCGAATATTATTGGTAGTTCCCTCAACACCTTCCCTAAACTTAGTATTTGATGAACATAACTTTTTAAACGAATCTTCAACTTTTTCTTTATTTCGTTCCGCAGACTGTCTGATAATTTCATCCGAAAAGTAAAAAACCATCACATCTAAAATAGCTTTATTAAAACGTTTTCGATATGTATTTTCATTGTTTAACCACATTCGACAAAAGTTTTTTTCCTGAAATATATTAATGGTAGTTTCTACTGCTTTTTCAAATTCATTAACTACATTGTCAATATTATCATGTCTTTGATCCCAATCTTTATTAAGCTTTTGACAAGTTTCGTCTAAAAATGCTTTAAGATTTCCCCGATATTCAGATATAAAATAATGGAATCCTACATAACGCAGCAGTAATTCGACATCACGCATCCGAAAATCAGGATTTGGTGATTTGAATATTTTTTTCAGCGCCTGACTTTTAATTGATTGGTCATCTAGAAAATTGATAAAATCACCAGGATGCAATGCTTGTCTTAGTTCTTGTGCTGATAAAGGAGTGCTTTGTACATTAAGACGGAGAAAAATTTTATACAGAAAATTTTCGGTGTCTACATTCCGAACTACTATAGTACGAATAGTTTGGTTATCAAGATCATCAAGCACTTTATTCAAAAAAGGCTGACTTCTTAAGTCTTCATAAGTGCTACCATTCATATCAGTTATGAACTCTAAATTCTTTAAAGCAAAAGCGTTATTTGGAGTTTCACTCTCACCATAAAATTGAAGAATTGTTAGCAATCTTTGCTTACCATCAAGAACTATGAATTTTTTTCGCTCTTTTTGAGCAGCTAATACTATTTGTGGTACAGGAAATCCCAGAATTAATGATTCTATAAATCGGCTTTTACGAGTTATATCCCAAGCATCTCTTCTTTGAAATCTTGGATTTAGCTGGATATTTTTACGAACCATTTGATCCAGTATTGTCGCTGTTGTCCAGTCACTTCCAGCCACAACAATTTTTTGTATTTCTTCTAATTCTGAACTATGAGTTATGCGGGAATCAGATTCAATTTCTTGATCTTCATCTTCTTCAAAAAAGTTTACTTCTTCTTCGGGCATAGATGTAATTTGCATAGAAACTTAAATTAGCAGCTAATATAGCTTATTAGTTAATTATATTCGATTCTGTTGTCCAAACTCATAAATTGTTTTCAGATGAACTTATAAGCGGTTAGTTTATACAAAAATGCGAAATCAAAAACAAACACCTTTATTAGATGCCATAAAAGCGTGTACAATCCATGCTCACGCGCCTTTTTATACGCCAGGACATAAGCGAGGTGTAGGCATTTCTCAACCATTGGCTGATTTACTGGGGAAAAAAGTGTTTCGGGCTGATTTAACGGAACTAGCAGATTTAGATAATTTGTTTGCACCCCAAGGCGTGATTTTAGCAGCGCAAGAATTAGCAGCAGAGGCTTTTGGGGCGGAAAAAACTTGGTTTCTGGTGAATGGTTCTACCTGTGGGATTGAAGCGGCTATTCTGGCTACCTGTGGCACTGGGGATAAAATTATTATGCCCCGAAATGTCCATTCATCTGTAATTTCTGGCTTAATTCTTTCTGGTGCTATCCCGATTTTTGTTAATCCTGAATATGACCCAGTTTTAGATATTGCTCACAGTATCACACCGCAAGCTGTAAAAACATCACTGGAAAAGCATCCTGATACTAAAGCAGTGCTGGTAGTTTATCCTACATATTACGGTGTTTGTGGAAATTTGCAAGCGATCGCCCAAATTACTCACCAATATCATATCCCCTTACTGGTAGACGAGGCACACGGCGCACACTTTGCTTTTCATCCTGATTTACCTCTCTCAGCATTAGCCGCAGGTGCAGATTTAACTGTACAGTCTACTCATAAGGTATTGGGTGCAATGACACAAGCATCAATGTTACACATCCAAGGGGATAGGATAGATATTGATCGAGTCAATAAAGCTTTACAACTTGTGCAGTCTACCAGTCCTAGTTATATACTTTTAGCTTCTTTAGATGCCGCACGTCAACAAATGGCATTATCTGGAAAAGGGCTAATGTCTCGCACTTTAGAACTTGCAGATATAGCGAGAAGGAGAATTAGCGAAATTCCGGGATTATCGGTTTTGCAAATGCCAAATTTAGACCAAACACGCTTAACTGTTACTGTTTCTGGTTTAGGTTTAACCGGATTTGCAGCCGAAGAAATTTTAGACGAAAAGCTGGGTGTGACGGCTGAGTTTGCATCATTGCAACATCTGACTTTTATTATTAGTTTGGGTAACACTGCATCTGATATTGAGCAATTGGTGCAAGGTTTTACTTCTCTGGCGCAGATGCACCCAATTTGTACTCCCCCAAGTCAGAAGGGGTTCGTTGTATGGGATAATTTAGGCAGTGTTTCTCCCCGTGAAGCCTTTTTTGCCGTTAGTGAAATTTTACCTTTGTCTCAAACAAGCGATCGCATCTGTACAGAAATCGTCTGTCCTTATCCTCCAGGAATCCCCATTTTAATGCCTGGAGAACTAATTACTCCAGCAGCCTTAGAATATTTACAACAAATTCAATCAATGGGTGGATTTATAACTGGTTGTGCAGATACCAGCCTGAAAACTTTAAAAGTAATTCGTAATTCGTAATTCGTAATACTCGCCAAAGGCGAGAAGCAAGCTACGTAGTTTGTAATTCATATAGCAGTCCTAAATCATTTATAAACCTCTTTACTTCTTCACTTGGCGAACTTGGCGACTTGGCGGTTCGATAAATTCATAAATCAAATAGGATAGCTATAGTTCGTAATTCATAATTGTTGTATTTTAATAGTGCATCAAATCCCCACACTTTTTATTCCCTATGTTGCTTTTTATTCAAGTTATAGTCTGTTTCCTCGCCGTAATTGCTGTGGGAATGCGGCTTTCCCAAAGTGCTGATGTTGTCGCAGAAAAAACTGGGCTGGGGCGTACCTGGGTTGGTGGTTTACTATTATCTGGTGTGACATCTTTACCAGAGTTGGCGACAGGAGTTAGTGCAGTTACTGTATTAAACGCCCCAAACTTAGCCGCAGGAGCAATTTTAGGTAGTTGTCTTTTCAATTTGATGATTCTGGGACTGCTGGATATTTTTAGCGGACGCGAACCATTACTCAAACGCGCACCTGTGGGGCTGGGACTCTCCGCTAGTCTGGGTTGTGCGATGTTGGGCGTAACTGCTGCGGGAATGCTTTTCACTCAGCAAGGAATTTCTCTAACTTTAGGATGGGTTGGTGTTCCTAGCTTGTTATTAATTTTGCTTTATATCGTCAGCGCCAAAATGATGACGCAGTTTGAAATGCGACGACTCGCCGCAGCTATTTTAGAAGCAGAACCGGAAGCTTTGCAATACCAACACATTAAGCGGGGACAAGCTTATCTGAATTTTACCTTACTTGCTGTAGCCACTGTAGTCCTGGGTGTGTGGTTGGCGTTTTTGGGCGACCAAGTTTCCGCAGTTACGGGACTAGGACAAAGCTTTATCGGGGCGTTGCTGCTAGCTGGGGCGACATCATTACCGGAAGTGGTGGTATCTGTGGAAGCTATTCGCATGAATGCAGTGGAAATGGCTGTGTCGAATCTTTTTGGCTCTAATCTCTGGAATTTAGCGATTTTGGGCGTTTACGATGTAGTTTACCTCAAAGGTAATTTGTGGTTGCAAATTAGTGATGTGCATTTGTTAACTGCGATTATTGCCATGATTATGACTTCAGTAGCAACAGCTGGACTAATATATCATGCTGTCAGTCGCACCCAAATCTATGTGACTTGGGATGGACTGACTCTCATCGCTCTCTACATTGGGGGAATGTATATCATATACCGCAGTTGAGTTGCTAAAGCACCAGCGATCGCACTCGCAAATAAAGAAGTTACAGCCGTCCCAAATAGCCACCAAGCTGCATTCGCTACAATTCTTTTAGTTTCCTCAGCTTGGATTTTTCCTTGTTCTTGAATTGCTTCTAGGCGTTTTTGTACTTCTTGCTGGATGCGTTCACCTCTTTGCAATACACTATCCCGCGCCCCTTCGATTTGGTTGATAATTCGGTTAGCATCCTCTGGGGAAATATCTTCACGAGAACTGAGGATAGCAACTAGGGTATCACGGTCAAATTGACTCAGGCGATCGCGCAAAGCTTCAAATCCCGCTTGAGGATCATCAAATAACTTCGCGAAGTCTTGCTGAATCCCCTCATAATTCAGTTCTGGACGCTCCAAGGAGTTGAGATAATCGCGGATTTTACCAAAAACGCTATCAATTACCGATTGCAGCCTTTCCTGAACCTGCTGGATTTGACTGACAACTGCATCACGCACCGACTCAATTTGATCGACAATTCGGTTCGCTTCTTCCTCAGAAATATCTTCCCTTTCAGATAATAAAGCCACAATTGTGGAACGGTCAAATTTCGCCAGGCGATCGCCTAAATTCCCCACTCCCACTTGCGGATCTCGCAGCAACAATTGCAGATCACGTTTGATGCTTTCGGGGTTGAGTTCTTCTTTATCAGTATGACGCAAATAGTTTTCCAGATGAGCTTCAAAATCCGTCACTTTTTGAGCAGCACGACTAGCGTAACGTCTTGGCGCTTTAATAATACTATTAATCGCCTTTTGTACCTGATCAATTCTCTGATTAATTTGCTCTTCGCTCAAATCTTGACTTTGACTGAGGAGTTTAACCAATGTATCACGGTCAATTTGGGATAGGCGATGGCGGAATGCTAAAGCACCTTCTCGTGGGTCAGCTAATAATGTTTCTAAATCTCCTCTAATACCTCCTGGGTTGAGTTCTTCGAGGTTAGTATTGCGGAGATATTCCGCCAATTTATCTATTGTGGTTTGGGGTAATTGTACAATGCGATCGCCTACTGCTTGAATTTGGTCAAAGATTCGGTTGACCTCTGACTCGCTCAAATCTTGCCGTTGACTCAGCAATTTTACCACTGTATCGCGGTTAAAATGAGATAGGCGATCGCGGATTAAATTAATTCCAACTTCTGGCTGTTCTAGGAGAGTAGCAAATTCACGTTTAATCCCTTCAGGATTCAATTCGTCTTTGTTAGTATTCCGCAGATACTCTTCAATTCTTTGCCATAATTCATTAGCTTTTGCTGTTGCTTGTGCTTGGCGTTCTCGTTCTTGATTCAAGACTTGATTACAGATACTTTCCAGTTGATTAACAATCTTATTAGCCTCTGCTTCACTCAAATCTTGACGATGCAAAAGTAACCGCACAAAAGTGTCATGCTCAAAGGCTTGTAACCGAATCTCTAAATCTGTAAAATCTTGTAATAAACTGGTAAAATCTCGTTCAATAGCATCTGCATTCAGTTCATCTTTACTTGTAGAACGCAAATAATTTTCCACACGCAAACGCAATTCTTCGCCTTTTTCGCGTACTTCCGCCTGTTGAACAATTTCTAAAACTTCTTCACGAACGCTTTCCATCTGGTGAGTAATTTCTGTTACTCTCGCCTCGCTAATATCGCTGCGCTGTTTGAGCAAGTTTCTAAAATCTTCTTGATTAATTTCCGCTAATTCCCGGCGCGTCGTTGTCGGATCTGCTTGTGGATCATAGATAACTTCTTGAAATTCATCTCTAATTGTAGTGCGGTTCAAATGCCAAGGTAAAGAATTGAGAATATAGTCTTTTACATCCGCTTTAATAGTATTGTCTGGTTGCTGTGGTAATCTTGCAGCTATTTGTGCAGTAGTTTTATCTCTGATATCTTCTAACTGGTGTGTAATTTGCTCAACATCTATATCTTGAACTTTATCCCTCAGCTTTTGGACTTGAGTTGTAATTTTTTCGATATCAATATCAGAAAAATCTACTCGATTTAATACTGCTGTACCCGCAGTACCCAAACCATATTGTATTCCTTGTTTAATTAAAGTATTGCGACCATTGCCATTTTCTCTCACTCCCACCAATTCCTGAAGACGTTCACCTAAATTTTCAGACTTCAACTCTTCAGGTGTAGCAGACTTGAGTAAATTAATTACTTGCTCTGTGGGATTTTGACGAGCAATAACTTGTTTCCAAGCATCTTCGAGTTGGTCAGCAATTTGATTAATTTGTTGCTTGGATAAATTTACCTGATTGCTAATTAAATCAATAAATGTTTGGCGGTTGATATTTTTAAGTAAATCAGCATCACCAATAGATTTTAAATCTACATCACTGAGAATTTTATCAAATTGTTGGCGAACATCTGCTAAATTAACTTGTGGTATTTGCAGAGATTTTAAAGACGTTTCTAGAGTATTCTTGATACCTTCAGCATCTAAACCCGAAGTTAATTCCCGCCGGACTGCATTTGTAATTTCTTCCGCAGTGGAAACCGCTTGTTTTTTCGCCGCATTTGCGCCAATTGTCGCCGATGCAGTTCCCAATATAGCCTGTAATCCCGCATTAGTAGTATTGATAAAAGAACCAACCAAGGAACTCAAGGTTGATGAACCCAGCCAAACCACTAATGTAAAATAGGTAGACCAGATAACCACACCCATAATTGCGCCTAAAAGCATACTTTCAATTAAGCTCAATTTCACCGCCAGAAAACAAGCAACAAATAATGCCATACTTGCGGTGATTAATGCCCAAAATCCTATTTTAGTTTCAACCTTGCGAATTGTCCCACCCCAGCTACTCGACTCAGACCGAGAGAAGGAATCTGTTCCTAAAGATAAAATTCCTACAGCCAGTGAAAAATTTGTCAAGAGAAATTGGAAAGCCAAAGCCATTAAAGTCCCGGCTAATAGTGCGACTATCAACTTAGGTCCAGAAAAGAGTAATGATACTTGTTCTGGAGTTAAAATTTCCGACATTCCATTTCCGGGTGCTATTTCCATAGATAGCCAAACACCCGTCAAAATGTTTTCTACACCTTGAAACATAATATTATTTTCCTAATAGCGCTCAATTTAATAGCCATTTCTTGCTAAAAAGGCTTATTTACATAGTTTAGATTGCCAATTATCTAGACCTACACTTTCTCAGGGAAGAAATACCTTTTCCAGAAGTCATAGATTTATCTGTATACTCCGTAAAAGGCCACGCTACAACAAAAAGATCCCCGACTTCTTCAAGAAGTCGGGGATCTAAGCATATAGGTATTTAACAAATACTTATGCCTAATGATAGAGACGGCAATTATGTCAAGAGATTGATGGATAATTTTTCTAAAAATGTGTAAATAGAAATGTTGATAGCACTTTGTATAAGAATGCAATTTAATAATTTACTAGAACAGTCTTTGTGACTGCGGGTGAATTAAAGCGTAAATTTACAGAAAACTGAAATAGAGGAATTTAAAATGGTTACTACCGTGCGTAGAAGAGCTGTAGGCACTTTTTCTAATCGTAGAGACACTGAACAAGCACTGCATGAATTGAAAAATTCTGGCTTTTCAATGGATAGAGTTTCTGTTATTGCCAAAGATGCAGATCATCAAGATGATGTTGCTGGGACTCAAGTAACAGAAAAAGTCGGTAATAAAGCTGACGAGGGTGCAACAACTGGGGCGCTAACTGGTGGCGCGGTGGGCGGTATCACTGGCTTATTAGTTGGTCTGGGGACTTTAGCAATTCCTGGAATTGGACCAATTATGCTCGCAGGTGCAACAGCAACAACTTTGGCTACTACTCTGGCTGGTGCTGGTATTGGTGCAGTCGCTGGCGGCTTAATTGGGGCATTAGTTGGTTTAGGAATACCCGAAGAACGAGCCAGAGTTTACAACCAGCGAGTTGAACAAGGACATTATTTAGTCATTGTAGAAGGCACAGAAACAGAACTGGCAGCAGCCGAAAGAATTTTCAATCGCTACGGTATTGAAGAGTTTGGTGTTTATGATTATCCTCATGATCAAGTAGAACATCTCTCAGAGCATGATTCTATCAGACGTGAGACTACACCAGTTGCAGATACAGTTCGTACTAATTACTCAAAAACAAGCGAACTAGATGATCCAACGGTAGTGATTATTGACCGTCGAGATGAAAAAGTTTAACCCAGTTGTCGAGCAATACACCCGGATTTCTCTGGAGTAGAAAGAGCATGAGAAATGCTGCTTGCTACTCCTAAAAATGTCGAAATATTTTCCAACTTTGAATTTGTGAGGAAGACTTACAAAAATGAAAAACTTAACTCCTTTATTAATTAGTTGCGTTCTATTATTTGGTGCGGCTGCTTGTGCTGATGACACTGCAAGAACAGATCCCGCAGCACCGGCTCCTGGTCAAGTTGGAGAAGTACCAACCGCAGAAGACAGACAAACCTCCCTGGAAGATTCTCAGAGCCAAGTTCGCAGAGATCAACTAGATGCAGATATTCGCGCTCGTGAAGAACGAAATTTAGCTGCTGGTGGCGATATTACCGATAGAACTGCTGAAGACTTAGCCAGTGAAGTGCGTTCTAAGTTGGAGGCTAATATCCCTGATGGTCTACTAACAGTTGACGCTACAGAAGAAGGTACAGTCACTGTGTCAGGAACTGTAAAGAATCAGGATCAGTTATCTAAGATTGAACCATTAGCACAAGAAATTAATGGTGTTAATGATGTGATTGTTAACGCCGTTGTTGCTCCACCACAAGGCTAAATTGGTTCATTTCAAAGCCAAGTTAGTAATAAGAGGTAGATATAGCGTTTCTCAGTTGATTCGGTACTTGAAACCGACCCCGCAAGCTATGAGGTAACTATCATATACCTTATTTGATGAGGAAACGCTATAATTCTAGGGAAGTGAGGGTTAGGTCTCCTCATTTTGAGTAAATCCAGTTAATTCTACATTCCCCAATTACTGTACTTTGCAAGTAAATGGAATAGATATCTTAATATTATAAATCTTTGAGGCTGGAAATCCTGCCCGCCTTTGTGTAAGTGCAAAACTTGAAGTTTAGCTCACAAAGCTGATTGTGATCTTGAGTGAAATCCAGTAATTTAGAATAAATGCTGTAGCTACCAAAATAAAACACTATGGAAACTCAACAAAAGCAATTAGAACCAGTGGATGCGATTGCACCTGGTGGAATGCTACCACCAAGCGGGGGAGAAACGGCAAATTTGTCTCAGCTACCTCCAGCTTCTGAACCGGAAGCTCAATGGCGACGAGTTACTAGAAGAATAACTCACTTTTTAGATCAAATTCCTGAATATATAAGTAGCTTTTTTCAGAAAAATCAGCGCTCTTTGATTAATGTTGTTTTAATTCTGACTGCAATTATTACACTTAAGGTAGTAATAGCAATATTAGCAGCCATCAATGGTGTTCCTCTACTATCACCAAGTTTTGAGTTGATTGGTATTGGTTATTTTACTTGGTTTAGTTTGCGTTATTTGACTAAATCTGAAACTCGCCAAGAATTAATTGCTAAAATCAGATTATTGAAGCAAGAAATTGTGGGTGAGTAAGGTAACACCAAAAAATTAATTTACCGAAAATTGTAGTGGCGTGACCAGCTTAAAATAGGTATTAGTTTAGATGTGAAAAACGCCGATAAACGCCGATAAACGCGGATGATATAGACTTTGGCTAATGCCTCATTTTAAGCGTGTCAGTCCAGTAGGGTGGGTTAGCACAGCGTAACCCACCAACATCATAGACAAATTGGAATCTTTTTATTTGTCAAGTCCCAATTTTGTAAATAAAATATAGAACCTCACCCCCAGCCCCTCTCCTTATTAAGGAGAGGGGAGAGAAATTGCTTGGTTGCAAAATTATAATTGGGATTATGTCTAAAGGTAGAAAAAAAAAGCAGCTTTCTGATTTAAATTAGTTCTAAAGATAGTAGTTTTATTATTTTCATTAGCTTAATCTAGTTCTTGGCGTTATTTAAAAAAGGCATAATCATATATGACTAATAAAAAAGTGAATAATCAGGCTATTGATTCATCTGAACGTGTAGATGTAGATAATTATGATCGAGGCATAATACCTGCTGAAACCGCAGCTCGTAAAGAGAGAGAAGGCGAAAATTATAAAACTCTTCCCACAGAACAAACACAGGAAGATACATCTACAAATGACCAAAGTAATACAGATAGCATAAATACCACTGATGGCTACACAATAGACCAAGAAGGTTTAGTGAATAACTATGCTGTGGAGCCAGAAATGTATTATGAAAAACCGGGAGACGCTCGAAAACAGGCTATTCAAGACAGCGCTGAACGTGTTGAAGAACTCCAAGAAATAAATCAGGATCAAGAAGGTAAGTTGACAGAAAAGGGAGATACCAGGGGTAAAGGCCCAGGAAGAATTTAGGACTCTTGAAATTTGAATTCGTGATGTTTGGCATAGTCATTCTACCCCTCCCCCAACTCTTCCTGTGCAAGCGAGGAGGGGAGGTAGAAAATATGGGTTTTGTCTTTGTTAAATCGTAAAAGATGCCATTTCATAATTATGCCATTGCCTTTGATACCATTCGGCAACCAAGGGACGGACAATAAATTTAGCATGGGCATCGCCTGTAACATCTATGCGTAAACTAGAATAAGGTCGTTTCTTTTTAGAACCGCGACCATGACGACCAACGAATAAATGCGATCGCGCCACTAATTTACTATTATCTCCCACGGTTTCTCTTAAATCTGCGCCTTCAGTTCTTTGGCGACGCAAACTATACCCACTACCGCCACACACAACCCAGTGAATATTAGCATCAGCGTGTCCTGTATCCAAGGTTTCCAGGTGTTCTAAGCAGTGCGCGTGACCATTTAAGACTAAATCTACTAGAGGCTGTCCCTGTGTCAAATCACCGACTTCTGCGGCTACTGCATCCAAGACACCACGCAGGCGATCGCGAACCGCTAAAGTTTGCGCTTGTTGCCATTTTGTCGCTTCAGTCACATAAGGCGGATGGTGGAAATAAATAATTCTTCCCCGTATATCTGCGCTATTCCAAGATTTAATCAGTCTTTGTTTTAACCATTCCAGTTGTTCGATATCAGTCACAGCGTTTTTATCTGTGTGTAATTGCTTCTCGATATCAACAATCAGTTCTTCAATTTGGGATATTTGACCCTGTAAATCATCCAGTTTCTCAGCGTCGCTGGGATTCTCCGGATTTAGCTGGGCGGAAGTTTCCATGATTTGCAGCTTTTCCTGCTCAAACTCCTGACGGCGTTTTTCCAAAACTCGGCGCTGTTCTCTGCCGGCGCGGGTTTGAGGTATTGGTGCTGGTTCATTAAATGTATTGGAATCTAGGGCAAAAAAGTCAATGCCTCTGTAACAAAACGTATAATAACGATTTGGTAAACGGGTAAAATTTCCTGGTTGGTAATTCAGACAGCGACCTGTATCGGTCTGTGCAGTATAGTAATTATCTAAGTGTTGCGCTAACTCACCTGGAAGCTGTAAGGCTTTGAGATAGTCTAAAAATGCCTTTGCATAAGCGCTACCTTTCCTAGAACCATGTAAGCCTACATCCAGGTCTAATTTTGAGCGCAATAACCGCCGAATCGGTAAAGTAGTCAAAGAAAGCAAACTTAAAATAACTGGTAAGTCATAGTAATCATGATTTCCCGGTACTGGTAAAATGGGTAGATTGAAAACCATCTGGTCGTAATCAATCTTGTCTGAATCTTCCCCACCCACAAGAAATTCTCTGTAAGGTCGAATAAAGTTCTGCTGGTAATATTCACTCGACCCCACCAAATAAATCACATCACCTGTGTGTAACATAAAACTGCATTCAGCATGATGGGGTAGCATTTGTTCTGCAACTTGTCGCTGTGGATTATGTCCTCGGTGACTACCAGTCCCACTGTCACCCACAACTAAAAAAGAAAAATCAGAATTATTCGCGTGATCATCTGCTAACACCAGGCGAGTTTGGTCAATACCACGCTCTAAAATTAACGGGTCTTGCCATTTTACCCGTTGCTGCATTTTACTAATTTTTTTCGCGATCGCTGGATCAGAAACGAGTTTCAATACAACCTACTCCTCAACGTTAATTCTTGCTTCTCAACCTGACTTACTCCCCCACTTCTGCGTTTGAGTCTTTCATCTCAATAGTCAAATTCGGAAGTCCCTCTAGTTTTTCCGCCGGATCAATTACTTGGTCAAAAGGCACAAAAATTTTCAAGCCTGCTGGTACACAATGAATTTCAATCGGAGTTGTACCAATCATTTCACCATCTAAAACCACCTTTTGAGGCGGTTCAGCCCTGATTTTAAATCGATTTCCGCGCAGGTAGCCAATATCGTCTCGCTCGGCGGCGCTACTCGTTGAAGCCGTTTGGAATAGATGAAATGCAGCTGCGATCGCTCCGGCTTTACTTGCGGGAGCCACGATGGTTAAATCTAATAATCCATCATCATAAATAATTCCGGCTGGCCCCTGAGCCAGGACTGAACTAGGAGGAGCAGCATTAGCCACCGTTACAGCTGAGGCTGTCGTTTTAATGATCCTATCCTCAGTTTCAATTTCTACTTCAAAACTCTGTAAATTCTGTAGTTGTTGCACCCCAGCTAAAACATAAGCTATAATCCCAAACCGTCTTTTCGCGTCTCGGTCTGCCAGTTCTACAGTTTCCGCTTCAAAACCGATACCTGTCAATAGTACCATTGGCTTACCATTACAATAAGCTGCATCCACATATCGAGTTTGTCCCTGCAAAATTGTCATACAAGCAGCATCGATGGTATCAGGTATTCTCAATGCGGCGGCGAAAGCGTTGGCTGTTCCCCGTGAAATAATCCCCAAAGGGATATCAGTATTTACTATTGCCATAGCCGCCGCCGACAAAGTACCATCTCCCCCGGAAGCAATAATCGCTTCTACACCCCGTTCTACAGCCGCTTGCGCCAGTTCATCAGCACCAATTTCTGGCGTGGTTTGATAAATATCCAAGTCAATTTCTGGCTCTAATAATGAGCGAATCATTGCCAGTTCTAATTCTGGATCACCTTGACCCGCAACTGGATTAAAGATCAGGCAAGCGGAACGGTTCATAGGGTTGACACTTAAGTTTTAATTAATCAGATGTCAAATTAGTCATAATATCACTGTAATTCAAAAAAATGTAAACAAATGTAAAAAAAACAATAATAAAGTTTACCTCAATCAGGCAATAACCATCCGAAGACTCACCCACTGCGGTAGTCTAGATGAGAATAAGTTTATCGCCTGGTTTGACATATTGTTTTATGACTTCAGTTATTTCTAGTCCTACACGCACTATCCGCATTGGTTCTCGTAAAAGTCAACTCGCCCTAGTTCAAACCTACTGGGTACGCGACCAACTGCAAAAAAGCTTTCCTGAGATTATTTTTGAAGTCCATACCATGTCTACCCAAGGCGACAATATCCTGGATGTAGCATTAGCCAAAATTGGCGATAAAGGACTATTTACTAAAGAATTAGAACTGGGAATGCTCAATCAGGAAATTGATTTTGCAGTTCATTCTTTGAAGGATTTACCCACTAATTTACCAGAAGGTTTAACTCTGGCAGTAATTACAGAACGGGAAAACCCAGCAGATGCCCTAGTTGTACATGATAAATATAAAGATAAACAAATTGAGACTCTGCCCGCAGGTGCAGTTATTGGCACATCTTCTTTAAGAAGATTAGCGCAGTTACGCAACAAATTTCCCCATTTTACTTTTAAAGATGTCCGGGGAAATTTAAATACCCGCTTGAAAAAACTGGATTCAGGCGAATATGATGCCCTGATTTTAGCAGCCGCCGGTTTAGAGCGCTTGGGAATGAGCGATCGCATCCATCAAGTTTTGCCGAAGGAAATTTCGCTCCACGCAGTCGGACAAGGGGCTTTAGGCATCGAATGCCGGGCTGATGACAAGGAAATCATCAACATCCTCAAAGCGATTGAACATACCGAAACACGCGATCGCTGTCTCGCAGAAAGATCATTTTTACGGATTCTCGAAGGTGGTTGTCAAGTACCTATAGGGGTAAATACAGTCATAGATGGTGATAATTTAACCCTAAGTGGCATAGTCGCCAGCGTCGATGGTCAAAAAATAGTCAAAGACACAGTAACTGGTGAGGCGAAAAATGCCGAAAAGCTGGGTGCAGAACTAGCAGCACTGTTAAGAAAACAAGGCGCACAGGAAATTTTAGAGGAAATATTTACCGAGATTCAACGGGGTTCCTAAGCTATTAGACATCTGGTAACAAAGAATGTAGAGATGTTATGTGAAAGTCTCTACAACGGTTCTGTAATCACGCATATTTTATTTTCACCAGATGTCTATTGGGCAAGTCAATATGATTAGATAAGTAATCAGTACGCAGTCAATAACTGATAACTGATAACTGATAAGCACAACCAGGGAAATAAAAACTACCATGCGGATTCTATTCGTTGCAGCAGAAGCAGCTCCGGTTGCGAAAGTGGGAGGAATGGGGGATGTTGTGGGTGCATTGCCCAAAATTTTGAGAAAAATGGGGCATGATGTCCGCATCTTCTTACCTTATTACGGCTTCCTCCCAGACAAAATGGAGGTTCCTGAAGCACCGATTTGGAAGGGATCTGCCATGTTCCAGGATTTTGACGTTTACGAAAGCGTGTTACCTGGTACTGATGTTCCCTTGTACTTATTTGGACATCCTGCCTTTTTACCCCGCCGGATTTATGGTGGTGAGAGTGAGGACTGGCGGTTCACTTTCTTTGCCAATGGTGCAGCTGAATTTTGCTGGAACTACTGGAAACCAGAAATTATTCACTGTCACGATTGGCACACAGGGATGATTCCAGTGTGGATGCACCAAGACCCTGATATCAGCACTGTGTTTACAATTCACAACTTGGCTTATCAAGGGCCGTGGAGTTGGTATTTACAAAAAATTACCTGGTGTCCTTGGTATATGCAGGGACATAACACAATGGCGGCGGCAGTACAATTTGCCGACCGGGTAAATACAGTTTCTCCCACTTATGCCGAACAAATCAAAACTCCTGCTTACGGTGAAACTTTAGAAGGTTTGCTGTCTTTCATTAGTGGTAAGTTATCGGGAATTATTAACGGTATCGACCTTGAGGTTTACGATCCCAGTAACGATAAAGCCCTGGCGCAACCGTTTACTATCGATACTCTAGATAAACGCAAGGCGAACAAAATTGCTCTGCAAGAAGAAGTGGGTTTAGAAGTTAATAGTAAAGCCTTTTTAATTGGCATGGTGACACGGTTAGTAGAGCAAAAAGGCATTGATTTGCTGTTGCAAATGCTCGACCGGTTCATGGCTTATACAGATGCTCAATTCGTGTTGTTGGGAACAGGCGATCGCAATTACGAAACCCAAATGTGGCAGTTAGCATCCCGCTATCCTGGACGCATGGCCACTTATTTGCTGTATAACGATGCCCTGTCTCGCCGGATTTATGCTGGTGCTGATACCTTCTTAATGCCTAGCCGCTTTGAACCCTGCGGTATCAGTCAAATGATGTCTTTACGTTATGGTTGTCCCCCCATTGTCCGCCGTACAGGTGGATTAGTTGACACTGTATCCCACCACGACCCCATGAACGCTGCCGGTACTGGTTATTGCTTTGACCGCTATGAACCGTTAGACCTGTTTACCTGTATGATTCGGGCTTGGGAAGGTTTCCGTTTCCAACCTCAATGGCAGGAATTACAACAACGGGGGATGAGCCAGAACTTCAGTTGGTATGAATCAGCCAAGCAGTATGTAAAGTTATATAGATCGATTTTTGGTTTACCAGAGGAAGAAGAACAGCCACAACCTGAGTTACTAATCACCGAAGCTGTAAAAACTAGCAAATCTTGATTTGTTGAGATCAATAATTTTCTTGACTCATGACCTGTATATTCAGGTTCATGAGTTTTTTTTAATGTTCATAAATAAATTTAGGGGCTTGTATCCCTGTTGCCAGAAAAAAACCTGAATCCTTCCCCCTTGCCCCCTGCTCCCCTGCCTCTTGCTAAGGAAGTTGAAAAGTTGCCAATTTGACATATTTATTATCCTGATCTTACCTGTTGTATGTTGAAATAACACTTAATCAGAAAGTGTCTAAATGATCATGTTTATGGCAAAAGTTAAGATTATTATTTATGGTTTGATTGCATTAATTAGTTTAATTAGTACACTAAGTATCAATACTTCTGCCCTAACTCAGTTACCACCAGTTCATATTTCTTTTGCATCTAGTCACTTTATCTGGCCAGCTCAAGGGTTAATTTCTCAAGGTTTCCGCAAATATCAACATGAAGGAATTGATATCGCCGGGGCTTCTGGGACTCCGATTTTTGCGGCTGCATCCGGTACTGTTGTCAAAGCAGGTTGGGATAATTGGGGATTGGGCAATGCTATAGAAATTAAACATCTTGATCAAAGTGTCACAGTGTATGGCCACAGTCGCCGTTTACTTGTGAGTAAAGGTCAAAAGGTCAAACAAGGCCAAATGATTGCCGAAATGGGTTCTACGGGTAATAGTTCCGCCCCTCATCTGCACTTTGAAGTTTATCCTAATGGTAAGGTAGCATCTGACCCTATTCGCTTGTTAGCATCTGCAAGCACAGACCAAAAAACACCCCCAACTGTACAACAAGTTTCACCGCCTCAACCCATCAATCCTGCCCCTGTAAGACTTGAAACTGAATGCAGTGGCATCATAATTCTTGAAGGTGAAACTGCAAATAATCTGATCAAAATTTGTCAAGACAATGGCCAGTTATTTTATTTTGGGCAGTTCAAACAAAATTCAAGTAAATCGATTAAGATTCCAGCTCGGAATATTGGCCAAGATACATATCGCGCAGATAACGGTACTTATTCTTACTTAGTCAATTCTAAAGCTGTGGAAGTATGGCACAAAGGCTTACAAATTCGTATTGATATTTTTAAGACCAAAAAAGTTTAATGTAATTTTGAATACCGTAAAATTAAATATAGAGTAAAATCAAGTAAAAGTTATCAAGCTATTGCATAAAGGGGGCATTATGGACTATATGGCTTATTCTCATATCTCTATGGCCAATGAGGAAGGGAATGAAAATATTGAATACAATCTTCCTAACTTTCAGCTTGAGTGGAAAAAACTCTTTCAGCCTGCTGCGATAGTTGCAGCCAAAGCAGAACATCTGCCGAAATTCAAATTCCACTGGCTAAATTTTCTCAAATCTTCTGCTTGGTTAGCTTTCGCTGGCATTAGTTTACTTTTTGCTACTGTTACCCACGCTCAGTCAGCTTCCACATCTTATGTAAGAACTAACGGTAGTTGTTTACGTGTCCGTGAAGATGCTAACCTCAACTCCCGAACTTTGGAATGTATCCCTAATGGTACTCAAATAAGGACTACGGAAATTATCAATGGTTTCGCTCGACTGTCTCAAAATAGATTCGTTTCGGCGAGATGGGTGGGTAGCACACCAAATAATCGCCCTGTCACCCCGAATAATGGTACAGGTGGGACAGTGATTCTGGGTTTGGGATCTCGTGGTGCGGCTGTGACGGAAGTTCAAAGAGCTTTGGGTGTACAACAAACTGGGTATTATGGCCCGACTACAACTCGCGTAGTTAGAGCATTTCAGGCTCGAAATAATTTACGTGTTGATGGCATTGTTGGCCCTCAAACTCGCAATGCCATTTTTAGGAATGGCAACCAAGCCGGTACTGGTGGGCAAGTTCTTTTGAGTCGGGGATCTCGCGGTGCGGCCGTGACGGAAGTTCAAAGAGCTTTAAATGTCCAACCTACGGGATATTATGGACCGACCACAACTCGCGTAGTCAGAGAGTTTCAGGCTCGGAATAACTTACTTGTTGATGGCATTGTTGGCCCCCAAACTCGCAGTGCAATTTTTAGAACTTAAAAATAATTTTGCACAATTTCTAAGATGCGTTCGGCGGAGTGACCATCTCCATAGGGATTTATGGCGTTTGCCATTGCTTGATAGGCGTTGGGGTTACTTAGCAACTCACCCGCAGATTGAACAATGTTTTGGGTTGTAGTTCCCACAAGTTTAGCTGTACCAGCAGTTACAGCCTCTGGCCTTTCTGTCGTATCTCTGAGAACCAACACTGGTTTTCCCAGGCTAGGGGCTTCTTCTTGCAAACCACCAGAATCAGTTAAAAGGAAATGCGATCGCTCAATAGCCCCCACTAGTTCGCTATAATCTAACGGCTCAATCAAAAAGATACGCGGATGATTTCCTAAAAGCGTCTGTAATGGTTGTCTTACTGTGGGATTACGGTGTAATGGTAACAGTAAGGCTGTATCAGAAAACTTATTTAATATCTGTAAAAATGCTTGAGCGATCGCTTGTAATGGTTCTCCCCAATTTTCCCGCCGATGGACTGTGGCTAACAAGGTGCGATACGAATTCCAATCTAAACCGGGTACATTACAAGCGGGTTTAGTTGCAGCTACATTTAATAGTGCATCAATCACAGTATTACCTGTGAGATGAATTTCTCCCAAAACCCCAGAACGCTGTAAGTTCTCCGCCGCCCACGGAGTTGGCGCAAAATGCAACTGAGTCAGTTGAGAAATTAGCCGCCGATTTGCTTCTTCTGGATATGGATTAAATAAGTCATCAGTTCTTAACCCAGCTTCTACATGACCAACGGGGATTTTTTGATAAAAAGCTGCCAAAGCTGCGGCAAAAGCTGTGGTAGTGTCTCCCTGGACTATGACTAAATCCGGCTGACTTTTTTGGAATAATGCTTCTAAACCTTGTAAGCTGCGGCAAGTAATATCATTTAAACTTTGCTGCGGCTGCATAATTTCTAAATCATCATCAGCCTTCAGGTGGAATAACTGCATCACCTGCTCAACCATCTCGCGATGTTGTCCAGTTAAAATTACCTGCAAATCAAATTTGGGCGACTGTTGAAATATCTGAATGACTGGAGCCAGTTTAATTGCTTCCGGTCTTGTCCCCAAAATAATGCAAATTTTCTTTTTAATAGTCATTTTTTATAACGAAAATATCTAGTATGTGGCTGTTGCACTTCAAACCTTTTTTCAGAACCTTGTAAAGGCGTTTCACGAAACATCTCTACTTTGTCACCAGATGTCTACTACAAACTATAGCAATCCTATGAAAATTTCCAGTTTTAAAATCCCGGTATCTTGAAGATAGCGGGATTCTGATGGCGCACCAAAAATGAAAAAACCCGGCTTAACCGGGCAGATGCTCTGTTTGTCGAATTAAGCAGGATGAACTATACCTCTATGTCACAAGTTAAAGGACAAGCAGCATATACAGAAGTCTGCATTTGTTCAGTTTCTCCATTTAACCAACTCAACCACTTGACTTCGTTTGGGTGTACACCTCTAAAAGTCAACACGCCAGCAGCAATCATGACTGCCAAGACATTAAACATGATTAAACCGCCTGATACGAGCAAAACTGCACTAGCAGGCATTACAGATTGCAACACAATTGACAACAAGCATCCGACCGTAGCCATTACAAAGACTAATGGAAAACCGACAACCAGCAAGCACACTGCCAATGTGAAAGTCCAAATCAAAAAACTTTTGATCATCATCAAGGAGTAGGTCTTTCCTAGATTAGAGCTTTGAGCCGAAACCATGACTTTTCCTCCCAAAAATATACAGCAAGGTTTTTATCTCAGTCATATATCGTTTTTAACGAGTTAACTGAATCGTTCAATTGAAGTTTCAGTATATAAAACCCTTTTCATAAAATGAGCATTTATTTACTAAAGTTTACATTTGATTTTTTTTCCCTGTGAATGTAACGTCAACTTCACACTTAATTTATGAGCGAGTTTGTGGCATCTATCTTCAGGAATAGAGGGGAATAGGGCTTTGTTGTGCAAATGCGTTTCCTACTAATTAATTCGGTTTTACTTAACATTTCTTATAATTTTTACCTTCTATTCTCATAATTCTCATATCAGGCTGAAAATTTATCCTCGCTATTGGTGTTATTTATTTACGTCTATGCTTGATACAAAAAAGGCTAGGTTATCAAAAGTAGTGTATAGAGATACTTTTATTTATAGTTGTATTTACTGTAGGACTTGCATAGATGTAGTGTGTTAAACAGTTATATATGAGAAAAAATAGAAAATATTCTCTGGAAATGAAATTCAAGAAAAATTGACTGAAAATATACAAGTATGAAAAATCCCATGTCAAGGATTGCTGCATTGCGGTTCTGAGTAAACTTTCCACGTTATTCAGAGTAGCCACAAGAGATTTTCCCCAGATTTCGGTTGATCAATTCCAAATTTTAAAGTTATATGACAGAATCACAGGTTCCATCAAATTCAAATACTGTTCCGCCCCGGAATGTACCGCCACCACCACCACCACCACCATCTACCCAACGCCAGTCTACACAAACGTTGGATATGTCAGCGACTAATCGGAGTTCCACCAACCATCGTCCGGGTAATCCCCCACCGATGCCGATATCTATACCTACTTCTGCTGTAACAGCCAAAAGTAGTAGTCCGGGTCTGAGTTTAGCGCAGATTATTAGACAAGCTTATGACTTAGGATATTCTGATGTTCATTTGGGAGTAGGTGAAATCCCTCGTTTCCGCAACCGAGGAGAAATTCAGTCAACAGATTATCCACCAACAGATCGAGAGACATTTATTAGTTGGTTGCAGGAGGTGTTGACAGAGTTAGAAATTAAGCAGTTTCAAGACAATCTCGAATTTGATGGTGCAACTCAATATGACTTCGCCCGTGTGCGGATTAATATTTTTGACTCCCTCAGAGGCTATGCAATGGTGTTGAGGTTAATTCCTCTAAAAATCTTGTCGATGGAACAGTTGAGATTACCACCAATTTTGCGGGATATTTGCCACTACCACAAAGGCTTGATTTTAGTTACGGGGCCAACTGGTTCTGGTAAATCGACGACAATGGCGGCGATGATTGACTACATCAATAGAGAGATGGCTAAACATATCATCACCATTGAAGATCCTATTGAATTTGTCCACGAAAGCCGCAAATCCCTGATTAAGCAACGGGAAGTAGGAATGCACACCCGGCAATTTGATAATGCTTTAAAAGCAGCTTTACGGGAAGATCCAGATTTGATTCTGGTGGGGGAAATGCGGGATAAAGAAACCGTGAATACTGCCCTGAAAGCGGCTCAAACTGGTCACTTGGTTATGGGAACCCTACACACCAATAGTGCGGTGAAAACCATTGAACGGATTCTCAATCTTTACTCAGGGGAAGAACAAGATCCCATCCGGGTAGGAATTTCCGAGTCTTTAGTATCCGTGGTGGCTCAAGGTTTATGCCGGACAACTGATGGTAAACGGGCGGCATTCCATGACATCTTAATTAATACTGAGGCTATTAAAGAATGGATCAAAGATGGTAAGTATGATGAAATTACTGAACTGATGAAGCAAGCTAGCTTTGATGGTATGATTACGATGAATCAATCTTTGCTCAATCTCTACCACGAAGGCCGGATCACGGAAGAAACGGCTTTGGAAATGTCGCCGACTCCTAACGAAATGGCGCAGTTTCTTCGCGGACGAGTTTAGCTATAGCACAGTGTTGAGTGCGTAGGGGCGGGTTTAAGCGGTCAGTCTGTGGTTCGTCGAAATTCTTAGTAAACCCGCCCCTACATCAAGGCTTTCAAGAATCAACAATGTTCTAAGCTCCTTGGCGGTTGCTATAGAATAGGGGGTGAAAAATAAATTTTTTGATTTTTGTTTTCTCTCAACCCTGTAACTGACTTGATCACAGATAAACTATCTAAACCCCAATTGTTTAAAGGTATTGCCCTTTTTACACCAGGAGGAGATTTAATTTACTGCATCGACCCTAACAAGCAGGGTCGATGGCATTTGCATTTGTGTGCTGTTTTGCAGGAAATTTTAGATTTACCAGAACCACCACACTTTTTAGTCCCTTGTTATACTGCAACTATTGACCACTGGTTAGATCCACAAACCCACCAAGTCCGCACTTTTGCAGAAGCATATCCGGCTGTGATTCGTCATCAGGCTGTACTTAACGCTATTTTTGGCACGGATTTAGTTTGGCAAACCGCACCTTGGCAGGAGGGTTTGTGCGATCGCATGGTATTAAGTACTTATCGCTCGACTTTTCCCCAACTGTGGGAAGACCATGATTTAATTGTGGATTTGGACTGTTCTCAAGCGAAACCAAAGTATTATCCCCCGGTTATACCTACGCAAAAGCTACAGTTGCAAGCAGAGTGTTATGTCTTACGTCTGTTTGTGGCTGGACATAGTGCAAACACTGAGCGTATTCTCCAGAACCTGCACGGACTTTTAGAGCGATCGCTGGGGTATCCTTACACAATGAAGGTGATTGATGTTTTAACGAATCCTGAACAAGCGGAAATTGACCAAGTTTCGGCAACTCCGACTCTGGTTAAGGTTTGGCCGCAACCAATTAGGCGGATTGTTGGGGATATTGATAATGTCGATAAACTTTTACAGATGTTGGGTGCTAAGGAAAAAATTTAATCTTTCTGATGAAGGATGTTCTAAATACTGTAACTGTTTCCGTTTTCACGTATTTGAATCACATCTGTCGTCAAAAGAAGCAGGGGAGGGCAGGGAGCAAGGGGGAAAACTGAGACGGAGTTTGTACAAGTCCCAGTAAGAGCGCCCTAGAAGGGCGGGGCTGTTTCATTCGCTTGTGTTGGAGATTTGTCAAGAGGATAATCTCACGCAAAGGCGCAAAGTCGCAAAGAAAAATCAGGTATTTTGGGCTAAAGACACCAAAATTTTTTGTCCTGATTGTGGATTTGCCCTCAATTTTTATCTGTTTGACCCTTGCAATTTTAACCCTTTTAGGGAACGAAACAGCCCTGCTAGAAGGGCGGGGCTTGTACCCATGTTCCGCTCCGCTTCACGGCTACTGGGCAGGGATTGCTCCCCCTGCTAAAAAGCCCCTCCGCCTCTTCGGTCAGGGCGCAAGGCCTTGCGCCCCTAGCGGGTGGTCTATTTACCTGAAAATACCTATAACTAAAAATTTTAGGGCGGAAAGCACGCCAGTAAGCCACAATTATTCTTGTAAAGTTCACAATTCTGATTGAACCTTATGTCAACCAATTTACTATCAACCTATGATCCTTTAGGATTTGGTGGAGCAGTTCAAGAATATACCTGGAGTTGGGAAAACCAACCATTAAGGGTGATTTATGAAACTATCGGGACAGGTTCACCCCTCTTACTACTACCCGCCTTCAGTAGCGTTTCCATGCGTGCAGAAATGGGTGAATTAGCCAAATTACTAGCTCCCCACTTTCAAGTTACAGCAGTGGACTGGCCGGGATTTGGACAATCTTCTCGCCCTAGTTTAAATTATCGACCAGAAATATATCAGCAGTTTTTAGAAGATTTTGTCAAAACTGTGTTTAATAGTCCCATTAGTGTGGTAGCGGCTGGTCATGCTTCTAGTTATGTCTTAAAACTAGCTGTAAAGCAGCCCGATGTTTTTACGCGAATTTTGTTACTAGCACCCACTTGGCGAGGTCCGTTACCAACTATGGGAGCGAGTCCACAGATAGCAGATATGGTCAAAGGATTAGTGCGATCGCCTATAGTAGGACAAGCCCTGTACAAACTCAACACCACACCATCATTTTTAACTTGGATGTATCGCCGTCATGTTTTTAGCGACGACGCTAAACTTACACCCAGTTTCATGGAAAAAAAATGGCAAACCACGCAAAAACCAGGGGCTAGATTTGCTTCTGCGGCTTTTGTCACGGGTAATCTTGACGCTATACGAGAGCAGTCTGATTTTCTCTCACTTGTGCAATCTTTGTCTATACCCCTGATGGTAGTAATTGGGGAATCCAGTCCGCCCAAATCGCGACAAGAAATGAACGCTTTAGCCGCATTACCAGAAGTGAGAAGCGTCATCGTTCCTGGTTCCCTGGGACTACATGAAGAATACCCAGAGATTGTATTCACAGCCGTACAAGATTTTTTGTTAAGCTGAAAAGCCTGATTCTGCACCCAGAAACAGTAGAAACCAAGTAGGGGCGGGTTTATTAAAATTTTATTGGTAATTGAACATATCTGTCATAGCTTGCGTGGCGTAGCCATACCCACCCCTACATCAAGGCTTTCAGCAATCAACAATGTCCGTGTTATTGGAAACTGTCATGTTTCACTAAATGAGTAGAATCCCTGTTTATGGTAATGATTATTATTCTTGTGTTGTCAATTAAGGAATTGTTAAAAAATGCTGTTACTTTCAACTCAACGGCGTTAATATTTACTACTTATTGCAGATGTATCAGTACAAAACTGACTTTTGATGAAGCACTGGGTTGACCTCTTCAAACCAATTACAGTAAATTCACCACAAACATATAAAAAGAATTATTATGGGTGGTAATGATTATCTCAACTATCAAAAAAAGGCATTGAGACTATGTTGACTGAAGAAATTACGAATACAGTCCCTGTAACTGTCTTGACAGGCTACCTGGGTGCGGGCAAAACCACACTGCTAAACCACATTCTCACATACGAACACGGCAAAAAAGTAGCTGTAATTGTGAATGAATTTGGGGAAGTGGGTATTGATAATCAATTGATTATTGATGCGGATGAAGAAATTTTTGAGATGAATAATGGCTGTATTTGCTGTACAGTGCGGGGTGATTTAATTCGGATTGTTGGTAATTTGATGAAGCGGCGAGATAAGTTTGACCATTTAGTAATTGAAACTACTGGTTTAGCTGACCCAGCCCCAGTAATTCAAACATTTTTTGTCGATGAAGATATGCAAAGTCTTCTGTCTTTAGATGCAGTAGTAACTGTTGTGGATGCCAAGCATATTTGGCAACACTGGGATGCAGACGAAGCACAAGAACAGATTGCCTTTGCTGATGTGATTCTGCTGAATAAAACTGATTTGGTAACACCAGAACAGTTACAGGAATTAGAAAAGCGGATTCGGAGTATGAATGCGATCGCTAAAATTTACCCCACCGAAAACGCGCAACTAGGAATGGATGCTTTGTTGGGTGTGAAAGCCTTTGACTTAGCCCGTGCCTTGGAAATTGACCCAGATTTCTTGGGTGAAGATGCTCACCAACATGATGAACAAGTTTATTCTGTAGCTTTGGTAGAAAGTGGCGAACTCGATGGGCAGAAACTCAACGCTTGGCTTTCGGAATTATTGCAGACTCAAGGGCCAGATATCTTCCGCATGAAAGGGATTTTAAATATTGCTGGGGAAGATAATCGATATGTGTTCCAAGGTGTTCACATGATATTAGATGGTAAACCTGACCGCCCTTGGAAAGCAAATGAAACTCGCAAGAATGAATTGGTCTTTATTGGTCGTAATCTTGATGAAGCCCAATTGAAGCAGGATTTTCTGGCTTGTTTCGTTTGAATTATAAGAAGACGCGATGAATACTTGGTATAAGAAGACGCGATTGAACACTTGAGGAAGACGCGATGAATCGCGTCTCTACAAGGAAAATTCCCTATTCTCTTTTACATCTGCACAGATTATGAATCCCACAGCTAGCAAAACTAAGGAATTTGAAGAACACTATTCAACGACGCTTTCAGATTATGTGACTGCGATCGCTTGGTCGCCGCATGGTAAAACTTTAGGAGCAACTTCCGCAGCTGGTGACGTTGTACTGTGGCATGATGACAATCTGACAACTTTACAAACTGGTAACGGTGCATCAGTAGACTGTGTGGCTTTTTCCCCAGATGGCAAGTTTTTAGCCGTTGGTGGACAGGATGGACAGGTGAAAATCTGGCAGGATACTGAATTAATTGCCACATTAGAAAACGCCCCTGCATGGGTTGATCAGTTAGCGTGGAGTCCTACCAGTAACCAACTAGCTTTTAGTTTAGGGCGTTACGTCCAAGTATGGGATGCTGATTCTAGGGAAGTTGTTGTCACCCTGAATTTTGATAAATCCTCAGTATTGGGGCTTGATTGGCGTAGCGATGGACAGTATTTAGCTATTGGTGGCTATCAGGGAGTTAAGGTTTGGGATAGCCAAAACTGGGATCAGGAACCGTATATTCTAGATATGCCTAGTGTCAGTATCGCGATGGCTTGGTCTCCCGATGGCAAATTCCTGGCTTCTGGCAACATGGATCGCAGTATCACTGTTTTAGAATGGAACAATCCCGATCCTTGGGTGATGCGTGGCTTTCCTGGTAAAATCCGTAAATTAGCATGGTCAGAAGCTACTACTAAACTGGGTGCGCCAATTTTGGCATCTTCCAGCGTTGAAGGTATCGTAGTTTGGGAAAAGCTAGAGGATGAATCTTTGGGTTGGGAAGCCCGAATTTTAACGAATCACGTTGATATTATCACTGCGATCGCCTTTGCTCCTAACAGCTTCCTTCTCGCTTCCGCCGCTAGTGATGGCTGGCTGTGTTTGTGGAACAAAGCTAAACAAGTAACCCAAGTGCTGACAGGTGTTTCCGGCGGATTTTCTAGCCTAGCTTGGCATCCTCAAGGTAAATTCCTCGCCGCAGGTGGTGACAAAGGCGAATTACTCGTTTGGTCTAAGGTGCTACGAGGTCAAGGATTCGGGCGTAGTTAAAAGTACATAATCATACAGGTTGAAGACAGTCAATTAATTGGCTATGCTGTATCAGAAATAGTATTTATCTGTGAATTATGAACATAGCCAAAATGACTTTGCTTGCCTGTCCTGTATTTCTTACCTCTATACTACTGGTAGCAACTCCTGCACAGGCATCCAGTCTTAATCCTGCATTTGCTACACAAATGATTTCGGTAGCATCTACCCAACCTATTAGCGAATTAGCAACGCTTCATGCTACCAGAACATCTAATCCAATTCTGGATCAACTTGGTTGCAATTGCGCCACTTGTTTTCAGTCTAAATTTGAATTGTTGCAAGGGCAATTACCAGTTATCAGTTAACAGTTATCAGTTATCACTGCTGTACCACCACTAAGTGAGAAGGAACGCGCTCAATTATTGCAAATGATGGGTGGAGATGCTATTTGGGGAGCAGTTGAGCGTTATTTAGGGATAAAATTGGCATTTCAAAACTGTCATAATGTCGCTGCTTTTCACCCAGATAAATTAAATTCTTCCGCTTATCAAGGATTTATGTCAATTCAAAGTCAAATTCTTAATCAAACCCCAGAATTAGTAGACTGTTAAACCAATATCAAGAAGCTTAGATCCCCGACTTTTTTAAAAAGTCGGGGATCTTCCTGTTCATAGCTGAATTAGGATTACTATCCAATAAATTAATTTAAGTCTTCATATTCAGACTAATTTGCTGATTTTGTTACGCTTGTATATCCAAACTTTTTAATCTAGGGTTACAATTGCCTTAGATTCATTGTTATGAGTAATAATCACCATAATCAGCACATCTACTATTTTAAAATTTTCAGCACTTTCATACATTACTGATGAGTTAAAGATGCTAAAAGAAATACCATTAAATAATTACTTACGAGCAACATTAGCCCTCTTCACAGTTGCATTTATTGGCTGTGGAAATCAAGCAGCCAGCACTTCATTCACTCAGACAACCACAACAATAGACGAAAATCTCCCCCGTGTTGTCGCCACTACAACTGTACTTTGTGACTTAACTAGACAGATAGCTGAAAATACAATTAACCTGATTTGCTTGGCTTCTCCCGGTAATGACACTTACCTCTATCAACCCAAACCAGAAGACCGGGAAGCGATCGCACAAGCTAATATAATTCTGTATAGTGGCTACAATTTAAACCCAGAATTGAGCAAAATAGTTGCCGAAAGTCAAAATTCTGCCCCCAAAATAGCTGTAAATCAACTTGCGGTGACTCAACCACAGCAATTTCAGGTATCTGGTCAAAATTTACCTAACCCTCATATTTGGCACAATCCTCAAAACGCGATCAGGATGGTAGAGGTAATTAGCAACAACTTAGGAAAATTACAACCTGATAACGCTACATTATATAGTAGTAATGCCACAGGAATTAAAAATCAACTAACTCAACTCGATAGTTGGATAAAATCAAGAGTAGATACTATTCCTGATAATCAACGCAAATTAGTTACAACGAGTAATATATTAAATTATTATGCCACAGCCTACAAAATTCCTTTAGTAGTCGGGTTAAACGGTGTCAGTGGTGGGGGAAATATCACAGATACACAAGTCAAAAATTGGGCGAGAACTATTCAGCAAGCGCAAGTACCCACAATTTTTGCTGAGACCACAATTAACTCCGAATTAATTCAACCTGTGGCTACAGAAGCGAATGTGAGAGTATCAAGAAGACCACTATATACTAATGGACTGAGTGAACCAGGAAGCGAAGCTGATACCTATCAAAAGCTGATGGTTGCTAATACCCGCACAATTGTCGAAGGGTTGGGAGGAACTTACTTAATCTTTGCCCCAAAAGCTGCTCAATGAAAAGTAGTAGTGGCGTGACAAGGCTAAAATAGTGCATGAGACGTAGGTTGGGTTAAGCGCAGCGCAACCCAACGCGACCAATAATGTTGGGTTTCCTTACGTCAACCCAACCTACAATTTTTTTGCAATATTTTAAGCTTGCCACGCCAGTAGGCTAACGCACCATCTTTAATTTTTCTGAGCTTTCAGGTTAGCGGGAAGTCGCATAAGCCATTTTTGACTTGATAATTGCCTGGACGATTTTCTCACTAGCCATTCTCGCGCCTGATAAATTCCGCGCTGTCGGTCCCACCTGCAAAGCCGATAACCCACCCGTAATAAATAATTCACAACCAGACCAACGCAGATAATCATCCAAAATTGGTAAGCCGTTGACTATGGAAATCGGGTAAGTTTCTAAGATTTCTGTTAATAATGGTTCAGCCGTGACATCAAATTTATTGCCAGTACATAGCCATATCCGTTCACATTCGTACTCACCGCCGTTATTACATTGGACTTGCCAATGATCCTCTAACCATTGCGCTTTTTCAATTTGGCAATATTCATCCATGATCAAATTACCATGACGCACAGCCCGACGCAACTGCATAGCGATCGCCTGAGTCATCGAACCACCATTTCGGGCTTGCTGAATCATTTCCCAGCGCTTTTGGTAATCAGACTCAGCAAAAAATGCTTTCAGGTAATAAATCTTTTAAATACAGTGATAATCATTATCATGATAGCTCTATATGTTATTTCACAGCAAGTCGCCAATACAAGATGAGTGCTAAGATTTGAGGAAGTAATTGAGTAGGTGTTGAGTAATGACAGTTGCAAAATCTCAAGCCGAATTTAAGCGCCAAGTGCTGTTATATCCTGGTGAAGATGGTTACTTTGTGGTAGAAGTACCCAGTTTACCTGGTTGCATTAGTCAAGGGAAAACAAGAGAGGAAGCCTTGGCGAACATTGAAGAAGCAATTGCACTCTACATTGAAGTTCTGCAAGACCGGGGCGAACCTGTTCCCTCTGATACAATTGAAGTCGTACTGGTATGAGTAAGCTGCCTGTGATATCAGGATCAGATTGTATCAAGGCACTTGAAACAATCAGCTTTATTGTGATTCCACAGCGTGGCAGTCATATTATTTTAGTTCGTGATCAACCTAAAACCACAATCACTGTACCAGATCATAAAGAGCTAGATCGAGGCGCTTTACGTACAATTATTCGTCAAGCTGGCTTGTCCGTTGAGGAATTTGTGGAACTACTGTAAAGTAAATACTCATGGTTTGATGAGACGTTCTTCAGACTTACGGTATTGAGCAATTAACCTGCGACGTTGGAGGGGTGGATAAAGCAGCATAGTTGCTAAGGGTAAACCCATTCCTGCTAGTACTAATAAAATGTAGGGGTTGAACAGTCCGACTATACAACCAATTCCGAAGCTGATTCCTAATCCTGCTGTGAGTAGCAGCAACCGTCGAACAATTGACTTATGCTCAAAAGTGTAAATCATATTTTTAGCCACTATAACAGCCCAACCCATAGCCACCATAACAGCCCCACTCATAGCCACACCCCCAGCACCAGCCCCAGCCTTAAGCATAGCCACCATAACAGCCCCAGCCCCACCCACAGCTATAGCCCCCATAACAGCCCCACTCGCAGCCCCACGCGTAGCCCCAGCCCCACCCACAGCCCCACCAGCAGCCCCACCCACAGCCCCCACAAAAGCCCCCACAAAAGCTACCATCAAAGCCCCATCCCCACCCACAGCTATAGCCCAAGATATAGTTATAGATACCACCGCAAAAACTAAGAATATGACAGCAAATTGAGTATAAGGGACTTTTCGCTTTTCAATTGGCAGAGGCGCTGTCTGGACTTGCACAGTTAAAGAGTAAACTGCTGGATCAGCATTGGTACGCAATAGTAACTGACGTTTATACAGCTTGTCCGCCATCAACTTGCTAGTATCCACTTGCACATTACATTGAGTATGATGACGGCTAAACTGAGGAGGTTGTACAGTAATCCACGGGTGAGAATCTGGGGTATGGGGTGGGTCTTGGGGATGAGGCGCGACTTCCCATTTACCTTCGAGCATCGTATCTGGTATCGGGTTCTCAACTGTAATAATTTGCCTTAGCCTTTCACCTAACCGCGTTGCTGTGAACTCCAGCAACGATGTACTCAACTCAACTCCCGGTACACGTACCAAATCAAGCTGTTTTAACGCATCTGAAGCTGTTTGTGCATCAGCAAAACGTTCCTTGAATCGAGGTTTCACCATCAACTCCAACCAGTCGAGAAAGCGCAGGCTTAATTTAGGCAACAAATGACGAAAATTAATCACATAAGGGTCATCATCATCACTTAAATTTTGCATCTGCGTTGATTTTGTCCCAGTCAGCAGACAAATCAGCGTAGCACCCAAACCATATAGATCAGATCCTACCGTTGGCTTACGTATTTGTTCGGGCGGAATAAAACCAGGTGTCCCATTAAATAGACTACTAGCAGCTAGTTCTTGGCTACCAATGCGACTCATGCCAAAGTCAATCAGATAAACATTGAATTGCTCATCCACTAAGATATTTTCTGGTTTAATATCTCGATGGATCACCGGAGGAATCCGATTTTGTAAATATACTAATATTTCTAAAGCTTTGACGGCTATTTGTTTAATTTCTTCCGGGTCAAAGCTGCGTTGAACTGCTAAATTCGGGGCGTTTTTGTATTCTTGAATTAAACAAAAGCCATCGGTTGTTTCCAATACACCTAAATATTTGGGAATCCCTGGATGATTGAGTCCCTGTAGAACTTGAATTTCTCGCTCATGTTCTTTATAAGCTGACCAATTTGAACCAACTTGAGCAAAACAGAACTGCTTGACTACTACTTGTTGACTTGTCTTTAAATCTGTTGCTAACCATGCAATTCTTCCCCCTTCGCGATTCCGTCCCAGTTCGCTGATGACTTGATAGCCTTGTGGGGAAAAGTCTGGATAGTTCATAGTTGGGTAGCACCAAGTTAATGTGACTAATTTAGCACATAGAGCTTTTTCAAAAGGATTTCAGAAAAGTGTCGGTATACTGTGATTGACCTTCATTTATGGTTTGATGAGACGATTTTCAGACTGGCGGTATTGAGCAATTAACTTGCGTCGTTCAAACCGTGGATAAAGCAGCATTGTTGCTAAAGGTAATCCAGTTCCTGCTATTGCTAAAAAAATGTAGGGATTGAAAACTCCGAAGATAACACCAATTCCGAAGCTGATTCCTAATCCTGCCGTGAGTAACAGCAATTGTATAGGAATTGACCTAATCTTAGCATTCATCGAACCAATTACAGTTCCAATCACAGCCACTAGCATAGCCCCGAAAACAGACCCTGCACTGGCAAAATTTACACTCGCCGCCCCAATTACCGCCCCAATTACCGACCCAATCACAGCCAAGAATGCAGCCACACCCACCGCCTGACTAGCACCTACACGCGCAGCACTTCCAGCCCCCATCGCCCCCCCCATCGCTACCCCAATCATCGCCCCACTTACAGCCGTAATCACAGTCTCCGCTCCACCAATAGCTATAGCCCAAGAGAAGAATAGAGATACAACAGCACAGGGCAAAAATACGTAAAGAAGATCAGCGTCAGGCATTGTATCCCTTTCTATCGGTAAAGGAGCCGTCTGTACTTGCACAGTTAAACTGTAAACTTCTGGGTCAGCATTAGTACGCAATATTAGCTGGCGTTTATATAACTTATCTGCCATCAATTTGCTAGTATCTAACAAGACAGTACATACAGTATCATTGCGGCTAAATTTAGCAGGTTCTATCACAATCCAAGGGTGAGAAACTGGGGTATGAGGTGGGTCTTGAGGATGGTGTGCAACTTGCCATTTACCTTGTAGCACTGTACCAGAGATGGTATTAACAACCTCAATCGGTTGTTTCATCTGTTCACCTAACTTAGTTGCTTCAAACACTAGTATTGATTGACTCAATTTAACTTCTGGGACACGGATTAAATCAAGAGGTTTCAACATATCTAAAGCTGTTTGTGCATCAGTAAAACGTTCTTTGAGTCGAGGTTTTACCATTAACTCTAACCAGTTGAGAAAGTGTGAACTTAACCGAGGTAATAAATAACGAAAATTAATCACATAAGGGTCATCATCATCAGTTAAATTGTACATCTGCGTTGATTTTGTCCCAGTGAGTAGACAAATCAGCGTAGCACCCAAACCATACAGGTCAGATCCTACCGTTGGTTTACGTATTTGTTCGGGTGGAATAAAGCCAGGTGTACCATTAAATACACTACTAGCAGCTAGTTCCTGGCTACCAATGCGACTCATGCCAAAGTCAATTAAATAGACATTGATTTGCTCATCCACTAAGATATTTTCTGGTTTAATATCTCGATGGATCACCGGAGGAATCCGATTTTGCAAATAAACTAATATCTCTAAGGCTTTAACAGCTATTTGTTTGATTTCTTCCGGGTCAAAGCTACGCCCAACTGCTAAATTTGGAGCGTTTTTGTATTCTTGGATTAAACAAAAGCCATCCGGGGTTTCAAATGCACCCAAACATTTGGGAATCCCTGGATGATTTAGTCCTTGTAAGACTTGAATTTCTCGCTCGTGTTCTTTATACGCTGACCAGTTTGAACCAATTTGAGCAAAACAGAACTGCTTAACTACTACCTGTTGACTTGTCTTCAGGTCTGTCGCTAACCATGCAATTCTCCCCCCTTCGCGATTCCGTCCCAGTTCGTTGATGACCTGATAACCTTGTGGAGAAAAGTCTGGATAGCTCATAGTCTGCTACTAGCAAGTTGATGTGATTAATTTAGCATATTGAGCTTTTTCATCATGGCTTGAGCAGACGTTCCTCAAACTGACCGTATTGAGCAATTAACCTGCGATGTTTGAGGGGTGGATCAAGCAGTATTATTAAGTAGTTTGACACAATGTCATTGCGATCGCTCTCAGCACAGCTATGCCCGCAGGGCTTTACAGTACTTAGCACTTTGCTATACTTTGGGGAGAAATTTTCATATAAAGGTGTAGGTTGACAAAGGCGAGTTGCGTCCACCTGACTAACTTCCTCTTCTCCGATAGATAAAAATAAGTGCAAAACTATACTAAAGTTTACGTATGATGATGGAATCAGCAATTGGTGAACAAATTATCACCACTAATCTCAAGCAATTTCTTTTGGTACTTTCTGTATCTTTAGGGGTGGCGACGTTACCGCAGATATTTAGTTGGTTTCGCCACATCCCCTATACATTACTCCTCGTAATTGTGGGCTTAGGGTTGGCCTTTATTGATGTCCGCCTTGTTACCCTTTCCCCAGAATTAATTCTGTTCATCTTTTTGCCGCCGTTATTGTTTGAAGCTGCCTGGAATTTGCGCTGGGCGGAGTTAAAACGCAATTTGGTGACAATTTGCTTGTATGCAGTTTTAGGGGTAGTAATTTCCATTGCAGGCATCGCCTTTGGTTTAAATCAACTAGCGGGCATATCTTTAAGTACGGCTTTGCTGATTGGCGCTAGTTTATCTGCTACTGACCCGGTTTCTGTGACTGCTTTATTCCGCGAGTTGGGCGTGGGTAAAAATCTCACCACCATGATGGAAGGCGAAAGCTTATTTAATGATGGCATGGCGGTGGTGGCCTTTGGTTTTATGGTGGCGCTATCTTTGGGAAATGCCGAATTGGGTGTCCAGCCAATTTTGTTACAACTGGGAATAGTCGTTGGTATCGGCGTAGCAGTGGGTGGATTAATTGGTTTTGGTATTTCTTATCTCACCCAGCGCTTTGATTTACCAATGGTGGAACAGTCTTTAACTCTGGTTTCTGCTTACGGTACGTACCTAATTATTGAAGAGTTGGGTGGGTCTGGAGTAATTGGAGTTGTCACCACAGGCTTAATTTTAGGTAACTTTGGTTCTCGCGTCGGTATGAATCCCCGTACTAGGGTGATTGTTTCAGAATTTTGGGATTTTTTAGCATTTTTTGTGAACTCAATTGTCTTTTTATTGATTGGCGACCAAATTCGCTTTGCTGTTTTGGGCGAGAATCTGCAAATCATTGGGATTACAATAGTAGCCATGATTTTGATGCGGGCTGTGGCTATTTATCTTCTCAGCAATTTGAGTGCTGCGATTACCCAATCTCAAATCCCTTTATCTGAACAGACTATTTTATGGTGGGGTGGGGTACGCGGTTCTGTTTCTATTGCCTTAGCCTTAAGTGTACCCATAGGACTGCCAGAACGAGAAAAAATTATTGCTACGGTGTTTGGAGTAGTTTTATTTACTCTACTCGTCCAAGGATTAAGTATTAAACCTTTGTTGCAGAAACTGAATCTTTTGGGTGATACACCTCTACGTGATCGATATTCAGAACTGGCTACCCGTCATGTGGCTTTAGAACGTGTTTTGCAGCATCTCCAGTCAGATAACCGTCTAGGTATTGACCCTGAGTTTTACCGTTATCAAGAAACACTGATTAAAGGGGAGATGGAAAATCTGCAAATCAAAATTGATAAGTTACAGGTTGAATATCCCAATGTACGCAACTTTATCACTGAACAGTTCCGGGAAGAACTTTTGGCTATTGAAGCAGACACTTATGCAGAGTTTGTCCGCGCTGGTCGGTTAAATACGGAACTAGCCCCAATGCTGGAAGATGTTTGGGATCACGGGGACAGTTGAAGAAGAGGCAAGGGAATAAGTGCTATTTTGTTTAAAACTCCCCCTTGCTCTCTTTTCCCTACCTCTTCTTTGAGGTTTTTTCTTAACTACATTGTTAAAGATTGAGCATCGGTTTCAATCAATTTTGCTAAATCTTTTAAGAACGCCGCAGCGTCAGCACCGTAAATAATCCGGTGGTCACAGGTAATGTTTACTTGCATTTGTTGGCGCACGCCAAATAAACCGTCGCCTGTGGCTACTACTTGCGGACGAGATCCACCAATGGCTAAAATTGAGCCTTGTCCAGGGGGTAAAATAGCATCAAATGTGTCTACGCCAAACATCCCTAAGTTCGACAAAGTAAATGTACCACTGTTGTATTCTTCGGGTTGGAGTTGTTTGGATTTAGCACGTTCTACTAAATTTTTCCACGTCCGGGAGAGAGAATAAATATCTACCATGTCTGCATTTTGCAAAACTGGTGTAATTAATCCGCCATCATCCATTGCTACGGCTATGGCAATGTTGATCCCAGAATGAGAAACAATTCCCTGTTCTGAATAACTGGCATTTAATAATGGATGTTTTTGTAATGTCACCGCTACGGCTTTAGCCAATAGCGCTGTCATGGTTACGCCTTTGGATTTAATTTGTTTGTAAAGTTTATCTAAGCCATCAGTGGTAATTGTGTAACCCACACGGAAAACTGGTACAGCTAGACTAGCTACCATGTTCCGCACTACAGCTTGCTGGAAGGTTGTGAACGGCACTGTTTGACCAGGAACAACTGGTACTAATGCGGGTGCGGGTGCGGGTGCTGGAGTGTAGGTGGGTTTTGGTGCTGGGGTAGCGGCGGCTGGCTGGCCTTTATTCACAGATGATTCTACATCTTCGGCAACGATGCGACCATAGGGGCCACTACCTTGGAGAGTAGTTAAATCAACTTTGAGTTCTTTGGCTAATTTGCGGGCGCGGGGTGAAACTACTAGTCTTCCTTCCCGGTGGTTAGACCCGTTTTGAGTCGCCAAGGCAGGTGTTCCCACTGAGGCGGTGGCTGCAACTGGTTCGGGGGTTGGGGTTGGGGTGGACGCAGCTGAACCGGAGTTAGCCAAATTCTTGGCGGTGGCGATTTCGGCTTCTGTTTCGACTACGTAGGCGATCGCCGACCCTACAGGTGCAGTATCACCAGCTTGTACTATGATATGGGCAAGATATCCTTCATAGAAGGTTTCCACATCCATATCTGCCTTATCTGACTCTACCACCACCACGGTTTCGCCTTTTTCCACTTTATCGCCTGGCGATTTCACCCAGGAAACGATTTTTCCTTCGGTCATGGTGGAACTCAGCGCCGGCATAAATACTTCGTGAATGCTCATAAAGTGGTATCAGAATCAATGGTTTATGGACTTTAACAGCTTTTGCCAGATTAAATTGTATCTTGGCCGAGAAGATTTAAATCAGTGAACAGTGATCAGTTATTAGTGACCAAAGCGAATGGTGGGGGATTTAGACCCGCCACCAAAGCTGATTATTAATGCAGTCAACAGTGAACAGTTATCAGTAAACAAGGCATAAAATAGAAAAATCAAACCAAATTAAGTCTCTTGACTGGTAACTGATAACTGATAACTGATAACTGATAACTTTTAAATGTCGCCGCGAATATCTTCGACAACGCCATCGCGCAACAGGATTTCTACTTGCATTTTACTAATCAAGTTATCACCTTTTTCGACCCGGAAAAAACCTTCCATTTGAAATTGATTGACTTCTTGATCCAACTCCAGAAACTGTACTTGCTGGAGATTTTGCAACAATTGATTTTTTTGCTCTAGCAGTTCAGTTTTCTTTTGATTAACTTGGCCTTGGATACCGTCAATTTGTTGCAGGGTTTGAGGGCCTGGTGGTTGTAGACTCTGCTTTTGAATGGCCGCAATTGCTCTTTGTCCTTCGACATCAAGCTGTTGCAGTTGCTGATCACTTTGATTGATTTGTGCTTGCAGTTGCTGTTGTACTTCCTCTTTCCACAGGGGAGTAACTATGACCTTGACATTAACAACACGCTTCAGCAGCAAGTTAGGGTTGGAGACATCCATAAATTCACGTTCACTCTATAGTTAGCAGGTGGAATGTTTATCGGGTATACATTCCGTCAATAATATCGCGATAGCGTTCCGCGACTACGTGCCGCCGAACTTTCAGGGTTTGGGTCATCAAGCCATTTTCCTGAGAAAAGGGTTCGAGAATCAGCCTGAACGGACCAATCCGATCATCTGGTCGATAACCAGGACGGTTCTGCACTTCCCGATTCAATTCTTGTCGAAACAAGTCCTGGATCATTTTACTCTCCAGATCAATAGATTTGCTGAGTTCTGAAGAGTTTTCTTCTGATAGCGGCAGTTGTAGATTTTGACTGGCTGCCCATTTTTCTAAGGCTTCGGTGTTGGGGACAATCAAAGCCCCGATGCTGCGCTGATCTTGTCCTACTAGCATAATTTGATCCACGTAGGGCGATCGCAAAGAAGCATCTTCAATTGGTTGCGGTTCGATATTTTCCCCATTAGTCAAGACAATTGTATCTTTTGCCCTACCAGTCAGCACCAAGTCGTTTTCTGGTGTCACCCAACCCAAGTCGCCGCTATTAAACCATCCCTCGGCATCAATTACCTTGGCCGTTGCTTCCGGGTTTTGATAATAGCCTTGCATAATTTGCGGTCCTTTCAATAGCACCAAACCTCGTTGACCAATAGGTAAAGGCACTTTGGTTTCAGGATCTACAATTTTTACTTCTGTGCCGGCGATTGGCTGTCCGGATGAACCCCGCACATTATGCCAAGGACGACGGGCGTTGGCGACAGGAGAGGTTTCTGTTAAGCCGTAACCCTGCAAAATCTCCACACCAATAATTTCAAAAAAGTTATCTATGTGTCTCGGTAATGCCCCACCACCAGTAATGACGTGCTTCATGCGTCCACCTACGGCTTCGCGGACTTTGGCATAAACTAAGCGTTCTCCCAGCGAATGAAAGGGCGACAAGGCAAGTGCTACTATTTTCGCAGTGAATTTCTCTAAGCTTGAGGAATGAAGATGATTTAAACTCAATCCTTGGGCAATGCGTTGTTTTTGGATATAAGTTTCACTCATTCCCAGCAAAAAGTTAATCAGGCGTTGCTTGTTGGCTGGTTGTTCGCGAAACTGCTTTAGCACTCCTTCATGAATTGATTCCCAGAGGCGCGGGACTGCGATCATGTAATGAGGTTTAAATTTCTTCAAATCCTGTTTGACAGAACGCAAGTTAGTATAAATTTGCGTACAACCTTGAGAAAGTAAGAAATACTCGCCACTGCGTTCTAAACTGTGCCAAGAGGGCAGGATACTGAGAACCATGTCTCCTGGCTGTGGTTGGACTACTGTACCCAGGGTTTTGACTTGGTGTAATAAATTGTTATGGGAGAGCATTACACCTTTGGGTTTGCCTGTAGTCCCAGAAGTATAAATCAGCGTGGCTAGGGTGTCACCTGGTTGCTGAACCCGCTTCAGCGTATGATTGCTACCGATTTCTAGCAGTTGGAAAAAGTTCAGCACCTTAAAGGTGCTTTCTGCTGGTGGCGTTTCGTCTGAGATTAAAATGATCAGTCGAATGGGTAAATCATTCAATCTGTCGCCGAGTTTGTCTAATGTGTTTAAATCTTGGACTACGAGGGTTGTGCTGCCACTATTAGCGATAATAAATAGGAGTTCTTCCCGTTCCGCTTGGGAACTCCGCACCGCATTGACTGCACCAGCAGTCATCATGCCTTGATCGGCAATAAACCACCGGGGACTATTATCGGCTATTAAAGAAATGCGATCGCCTGTTTTAACTCCCGAAGCTTGCAACCCTGCGGCAAATCGTTGAATATAGTCTGCCAACTGGGCATAGGTAATTTTTACTTCTGGGTTACTATTGGGATTGTGCAGGGCGACAATATCACCAAATTGCTTTGCTGCCAATGGCCAAATTTCTGGTAATAAAACCACATTGGTATAATCAGCCATACGCTGTAATTCTTGGCTTTCTCGCTTGCTAATCGTAGATAAATAAGCAGGCGCTGCTTGAATTTTCGTCATCCCACATCTCCATAAATGTAATAAACTGGTTTTTTACAGATGATTCTGCTATTAAGCTATATTACTTCCGCTCAATAACTACATAGCTTACTGCGTAAGATACTTCACAACTTTAACGGTTGTATTGATAAAAATTTATGTTAAAGTTAAGTTATATAAGCTAAAAGCAATGGATTATTTTGATAATCACTTGGTTTTGTTGTCTCGGCGACAAAAAACATCAAACCACCTATTTGTCAACGGGGGTGATTATCTATCAATTTAATGGATGCTTTATTGCTGACTTTCATCAATGCTGCCGCCTGTTTAGCATTGCCCAAATTACTCTCCAAAATTCTGGCTCGTAAATCCCAAATTTCTCAACCATTGAAAAAGGATTCAACATCTCTAAAAGCCAGAATAGAAATTACTAGTTTTCCCTACTGTACCAGTTACGTGGTGACAGGTAGCCAATTCTGTAAGTTCAGACCTCAATTCTGTTCCAAGTGTTCCCCCAACTAATGTACTCTGTTAAGGTACTAAATCTCTGCATAATTCGTACCGATTTTCTTAGAGAACACCTGCACTTAAATATCGAAAAGCTATGCGGCACAGAACTTAGACAGTCGTGCTGCTTTTTAAGGGCATTCAAGGTTTTGCAGATATTTTACCTGCAATAGGTCAACTGACAGTAAATAAGTTACAAACCAAAATATCCCCGACTTCTTAAAAAAGTAGGAATCTGAGCCTGGAGGGGAAAAATATTTTATTACTAAAGCCAGATGAATAAAAGCATTAAGTTTATGCTACACTCCTTAATACTATTCAATTAATCAATAATATTTATCTGACTTATGGAATTTAGAAGATAAATAAAATTATATATATAAATCATCGTTCAATTATGCGTCAAACTAAGAAGTAGTAAAAACTAATTTTTGACGACCAGAGGATAATATATGAATCTCATGGATGGTCTATTGCTGACACTGTTCAATGTTGTTGTCTGTATTTCCTTTCCCAAAGTGTTATCTGTAATAACTACCAAAGGCGAAAGTACAGCACCATCAACGCCTACAATCCCATCGCCAGAGTCTAGCAGCGAAATTCCTGGTGTTATGGATGCAGCTTAATTACTCATCTCATCCAGGGCGGCGATCGCTTAGTAGAGGAACAGATCACTATCTGGTAGAATGAGCATAAATATCCAAAACTTTACCCATTTTTAACAAAACTTTACTGTCAGCGCTCATCGCCCATTAACAATTTCATATTCTCTTGTGAGTAGAGGCGGTCAAATCTTCGCCATCACTTACGGCTTTCTCTGCGCCATTTTTCTCTAACTAAGCGAATCTCATCAAAAGTATAATTTTCACCCAATTGTTCTTTAACTGGAGTTAGGGAAATATCACCAAGAATTTCTAAAACTTGCCAAATCTTTTGTTGATGTTCTAGCGGTACTAACTGATTTAAATCTACAGGCTGATTTTTCGCCATTAACTTTGACAAGTGATTGAGAATTGTCGAAGGGCTAAGACTGCGTTTGTTGGCAATTTCGGGAATACTCAAACCTTCTTGATGCAACCTCAATGTCACCAATTCACTATCATTAGGCGAATTATTCTCAGCTATGGAACCTAGAGAATAACTTTTTTGGGCTGGTTCACCTCTTTCTTGACGGTAGGCGGTGATTTCTGCCAAGAATTTTTTGCCATACTGAGCTAATTTGTGACTACCTACCCCAGAAAGTTTGGCAAAGTCGGCTAAAGATTGGGGTTGTGCTTGTGCCATTAACTTCAGGGTAGAATCCTGAAAGACAACGTAGGGCGGTACAGACTGTTCATCAGCCAATTCTTTGCGGAGCGATCGCAATCTCTGTAATAATAATTCTGCCTCAATAGCTTTTTCACTCTCCCCGACTAAACTCAATTTTTGGGCTATGGGAACAGCAAGAGAAACAGTGCGCTGTCGCTTCATAACTTCCCAACTCAAAGGATTAAGTTTTAAAACCGAGTAACCATCATTGGTTTGTTCTAACAAGCCTTGATGTAATAGGGAACGCCCCAACATTCGCCATTCATCTAAAGTTTTATCTTTACCTATACCGTAGGTAGAAAGTTTATCGTGTTTATTCTGGATAACTTTTTGACTTTTAGATCCCCGCAACACCTCAATAATGTGCAGCATTCCAAACCTTTCCTGACAACGCGCCACACAAGATAAAAACTTCATGGCTTCAATTGTCCAATCTTGTACAGGTTTAGGATAACGACAATTATCACAGTTACCGCAATTACCCGGAAACCTTTCCCCAAAATAACCTAACTGAATTGTCCGCCGACAATCTGTACCTTCAGCATAATCTATAACTTGACGTAGCTGTTGTTTAGCAATTAATTGTTCTTGAGGATCAGTTTTTTGGTTAATACTCCATTCAATCGTTTTAATATCACTGAAACTAAAAAACATCGTACACCGGGATGGTTCGCTATCTCTTCCCGCCCTACCTGATTCTTGATAATAACTTTCTAAATTTCGGGGTAAATCAAAGTGAACAACTAACCGCACATCTGGCTTATTAATACCCATTCCAAAGGCAATTGTTGCCACTATCACCCGGACATCATCCCGAATAAATCGAGTTTGATTTTTTGAACGTTCTTCATCACTTAAACCAGCATGATAAGACAAAGCCACAACTTTATCATTTTGCAGTTTAAATGTGAGTTCATCGACTTTTTTTCGAGTTAAACAATAGATAATTGTCGAACCATCAGTTTCCCGAATTAGTTCTAAGATTTCGGCGTAAGCAGACTTGGATTTAGGACGAACTTCGTAATAAAGATTTTGACGGTTAAAGCTGGCAAGGTGAATACTAGGTTGCTTTAGCCCTAATTGTTGAATAATATCATCACGGACGCGATCTGTAGCTGTAGCGGTGAGGGCGATGGTGGGAACATCTGGGTAACGCTTTCGCAGGGATTTCAACTGGCGGTATTCTGGACGAAAATCGTGTCCCCACTCCGATACACAATGGGCTTCGTCAATGGCGAAGGTAGAAATGCCGATTTGGTGATGTACTAAATCTAAAAAGGGTAGAAATCTTTCACTTAACAGCCGTTCTGGGGCGACGTAGAGTAATCTCACTTTACCATTGCGGATGGCTTCTTCACGCGATCGCACCTTATGAGGATTCAGACTGCTATTGAGAAATGTCGCCGAAATATTATTATTTCGCAGCGATTCCACTTGGTCTTGCATCAAAGCGATTAACGGTGAAACCACTACCGTTAAGCCTGGTTTAATCAAAGCTGGTAATTGAAAACACAGAGATTTCCCCCCACCAGTCGGCATCACCACCAGCAAATCCCGATTTTGCAGCGCATCTTCAATAATTTGCCGTTGTCCGGGGCGGAATTGGTCGTAACCAAAGTTATATTTTAGCGCTTGTTCGAGATCCGGGTACTGAAGCATGGCGATGAATCTTTCAGGGGCGTTTTGTGTCTATCGTTACGAGAATAACAATATTATAAAAGCCCTGGTGAATAGAAGTTGCAGTCATCCGGGAAATTAAAATTATAATTAAAACTAACCAGCAAAAGGCATGACCGCAGAAAACCAGCAAAGCCTTACTAGGAGACAGAAAACAATGGTCAGCAGCCTGAAGGAACTTTTAAACGATTCCGAACTTGCATCTAGTGATGACCCAGAAGAAAAATTCATCATTAGTGGTATCAGTTGGCAAAAGTATGAAGCGTTATTAGCCAAACTAGAAGATAACTCTCATTACCGTGTCACTTACTTAGATGGAATTTTAGAAATTGTGTCACCGTCTATCAGACATGAAAATCTCAAAAAACGTTTAGCTATTTTAATAGAACGCTATCTCTACTCAAGGCGAATTCGCTTCAGCCCAATGGGGAGTTCCACTATTAGAAAACAATTCAAACAGGCAGGAGTTGAACCAGATGAATGCTACGCCATTGGCGAAAAGAAAGATATCCCAGATTTAGCTATAGAGGTAATCATCACCAGTGGTAGCATTGAAAAGTTAGAAATTTACCACCGTTTGGGAGTTGCTGAGATTTGGGTTTGGCAAATAAATCGGCTCAAAATTTACCATTTACGGGAAGAAACACCATCTCTATTTTTAGCTACTTATGGTTATGAACATATTACTGTCAGTGAATTATTACCAGAATTAAATATTGCTTTATTAGAAAAATGCGTCCAGATTTCCGACGACATTCAAGCCATTGACCAATTTGAACAAGGTATGTAAATCCTAATATTGCCGGATGTTTTTGCTTCTATTCTCAATAATGACTATTTTTATTTGTTTTCTTGCCCCATTTCTCCAAATATATGACACAAGAATTAATAGAATTAAGACAAAGTATCTTAGAAGGTCGTTATGATGATGCCTTGGAAATTATTGATGATTTGGAGGAGATGAGTAAACAGGCAATACTCCGAAAAATAGAAGCTTTTTTAGTCAGATTATGTATTCATCTCGTTAAAAATCAAATCGAACAACGTTTAACTAATTCATGGATTGCATCTATTTCTGACTCAGTAATTCAAATCGCCAAATTAAATATTAAAAGCAATCAAACATCTTATTATATTAAAGTTGATGAATGGCAAGAATATTTAGAAGAAGCATTATCAATGGCAATTAGACCAGCGAGTGCTGAAATATTTCAGGGTACTTTAAAACCTAGCCAAATTACACAAAGACTGAATCAAGAGATGTTAATTAATTTGGCTGATAAGCTTCTGCATTTAACTTATAAATATCAGCCTAAAGAATTACCAGATATTATTGACCATCATTTAGCCGAATTACCAGGAGGTCAAGATTGGTTTGAATAACGAATAGGCAAACTGTCGTTACTTACCGCAGTGCAAAATTACTTAAATTATTTTTGTGAAGAGGATTTTCTTTAAGCTTCGCATCGCACGAGTAGCAAGATTATGCTGATGCCAAGCTTGATAGAAATCGGGGTAAGTCATATTCTGGGCGCATTTCCAGGCTAAATTGTGGAATTCATCATCCAATCTCCAATAACTACTTAAAGTTTTGACTACCTCAAAACAATCCTGATTATTCTGTATAATTTCTCCTAAGCTCTCTGCTGCCCGCGTATGGATGACATCATTCACAGTTGTAGATTGCAGCAGTTCCACCAAGGCGGCGACCGCAAATTTATTGCCTGGGTCGATTCTCCCTAAGCTATCTGCTACCAGCCAAAGGGTAAAGTCAGACACATTTGTTGGTTGCAGCAGTTCCTCCAAAGTGGCGCTCGCAAATTCATTGTCTGTGCCGATTTTTTCTAAGCTATCTGCTACCCGCATACGGGTAAAGTCAGACACAGTTGTAGATTGCAGCAGTTCCACCAAGGCGGCGATCGCAAATTCATTGCCTGTGTCAATTCTCCCTAAGCTTTTTGCTACAAGCCTACGGGTATCCTCATCCACAGTTGTTGATTGTAGCAGTTTCTCCAAAGCGGCGCTCGCAAATTCATTGCCTGGGTCGATTTTCCCTAAGCTATCTGCTGCCTGCCTACGAGTATCCTCATCCAAAGTTGTAGATTGCAGCAGTTCCTCCAACGCGGCGATCGCAAATTCATTACCTGGGTCGATTTTCCCTAAGCTTTCTGCTACAAGCCTACGGGTATCCTCATCCACAGTTGTTGATTGCAGTAGTTCCACAAAAACGGTGATTGCCAATTTATTACCTGTGCCGATTTCTCCTAAGCTATCTGCTGCCTGCCTACGAATAAAGTCAGACACAGTTGTAGATTGCAGCAGTTCCTCCAACGCGGCGCTCGCAAATTTATTGCCTGGGTCGATTTCTCCTAAGCTATCTGCTGCCTGCCTACGAATAAAGTCAGACACAGTTGTAGATTGCAGCAGTTCCTCCAAGAAGGCGCTCGCAAATTCATTGCCTGAGTCTATTCTCCCTAAGCTTTCTGCTGCCAGCCAACGGGTGAAGTAATCCACAGTTTTAGATTGCAGCAGTTTCTCCAAAGCGGCGATCGCAAATTCATTGCCTGAGTCTATTTTCCCTAAGCTTTTTGCTGCCTGCATACGGGTAACCTTATCCACAGTTGAAGATTGCAGCATTTGCACCAAAGCGGTGATCGCAAATTCATTGGCTGTGCCGATTTTTCCTAAGCTCATTGCTGCATACCTACGGGTATCCTCATCCACAGTTGAAGATTGCAGCAGTTCTTCCAAAGCAGCGATGACTATTTCATTGCCTGGGTCGATTATCTCTAAGCTCATTGCTGCCTGCCTACGGGTATCCTCATCCACAGTTGAAGATTGCAACAGTTCCTCCAAAGCGGCCACTATTTCATTGCCTGTGCCGATTTCCCATAAGCTATCTGCTACTTGCCAACGGGTGTACTCATCAATAGTGGTTGATTGCAGCAGTTCCTCCAAGGCGGCGATCGCTTTTGTGCGGTCTGTTTGTTGCAGTGCTGAACTAGCTTCCTCTTTGATTAAACGCTGACTATCAATTATCCACTTGACAATTTGCGCTACTATTTCATCTGCTCTGAAATAATCCCTAAATTCTGCAATTCCTGCGGCGGCTAAAAAATAGGCGCGATATTCATAACATTTTTGACATCCATCTTTAAAATTAACTAAAGCATCGATAAACTCTTGCTTTTGGTGTTTAAGTTTTTCTTCATCTCGCCCTAGCCAAAGTAATATTGTTTGCTTCCATTGCGGCTCAAAGATACGATAAATTCCTTGACTGGGATTGTGAGGAACGTGTTTGAGAAAGAAATGCCAGTCATCAATTACTATGGCAGCAAAGTATTCTTGAAACGAAGCATGGAAGAAAGCATAAACAGGGTTGCTGGATCTATCTATCCCTACACAGTTCAGCCAACCTAACTTTAGTGCTAAATTGAGTAGTGAATTTTGATTATCAATTTTTCCTAAATACTCACTTACAAAATCTTGTTGTAACCGAAAAACTGTAGATTTTTCATCTATTGCTTTTTTTGCTAATTCTCCCAGTTTGTCATTGAGTTCCTCCTGCTTATCTGATGCCTCTACTTGCCAATCTTTCCACTTATAGAACCTGTTAACAAATTGCTCATAAATTCCTGCTTGGGTATCGGGTAATTTGTTTTCTCCTGATTGCCAGTTAAAACACAGCAGCGTCAGCCGCAGAGGATTTTTCACTAAATCCTGTATTCGTTCTTTCCCAGGTTCTTTGAGGTCTTGACATAACTTTTTTCCTGCTTCTGCCCCCGCTTCTTTGAGGTCTTGACATAACTGTTTTTCTGCTTCTACCCCCGCTTCTGGAATAGGGGTGAACCATTTGTAAATGAATGCTTCTACTTGTTCTGGATAAGAAAAATTTAGAGTGCGATAGATATCAAAATCATCTAGAACATTAGTGTTACCATCCCACACATTCACCCGACAAGTCAGCACAATTCGCGCTTGAGAAATACAACCTCCATGACTGATTTGCTGTTTAATTTCTGTGAGGTGATTACCAACAGATACAGACATTTCATCTAACCCATCTAGCAGTAACCACACCCGACCTTGATTAAACTGGTCAACAAAATCATTCTTCAGTTGTTCGGTGGCTTTAGCTTTACCTGTTTTCTCAGCAACCTGAGTTAACCAAGTCTCGAATAAATATGGCTTTAGTTTCTTCCCCCGCAAATCTGCTAAAGATACCCAAATCACCATCGACTGGTCAATCTCACGATATACCCAATCAGCAATTTGCTGTAACAGTGTTGTTTTTCCTGCACCTGGTTCGCCAATAATCGCAATTCGCTTACCTTGACTTTTAGGCGTATTCTTCTGTTTGAGAACTTCTTCGAGAAAAGCATTATGCTCAAATGTTTTGGTGATTTCTGTCTCCTTGTACAGTTCTGACCCCTGTTCTGGAGAAATATCACCCTGACGCTTAGATTGTTTTTTGCGCTCAACTAATCCCAGTGGGACGTAAACATCATCAACTTGCAGGGATACCCCCTCAATTGATGTCAGAGGATTTGTAGTCAGCTTTCGCCGTTCTGCCAGTATTTCACGGCAGATTTCGCGCCAGTCATCGGGAGTTAACTTTGTCCCATCCTCCCCAGGGGACGGCTGTAGTCAAAACGTGAAGTTATTAGTTTGGTTATTTATCTGACCCTGATTTACAACCCCAATTTTTTCTGCTAGCTGCGTCAGATTTTGAATGGTGGGCTGTTGAGACTTGAGGGTATTTTCTATTTCTTGAATTTTTTGAGTGAGTTTTGGTTCTGCTTTTGCTGCTGCTTCTACTTCCACAACAGCTTGAGCAATTTCTGGGTCTTGTTCTGCTGCTTTTTGAAGTTCCAGCACTGCTTCACCATAATCTAAACGCTGCGGTTCATTCCCCTCTACAGCACTTGTGAGTAAGGGTGACTTATTCTTCTGGCGGAGTAAATTTATTAACTTGCCGCCTAGCGTCCATGTAGCATCACCAAGATTTTCGCCGATTTTCTCTTGTGCTTTAGTCCAAAGTATAGTGGCGATCGCAGTAGCAAAAGTCGTCAACGTCAAGGGTTCCATAAATTCACTTCCAATGAGTTGATGTAGAAATCACTCGTTTTTGTACAAGCTTGCCGATTTCTCTCAATATAACTCAGTATATCACGCAAATTCTCAGCTATTTTAACCTTTTAGCGAATAAAATTAAGCATAAAATTATTTAAAGGATTTCTGAAAACTTCCTGGTTTGGTTACGTCAACCCAACCTACAATTTTTGCATCATTTTAAGCTGGCCACGCCACTACAATACTTATTTTTTTTCATAAATTAAACCGTATTCCTATATTCATAAAAAGATATACTTTGCAAATATCTTCTTAAGATCCACCTAATTAATCCTTAAACCAGAGAATCAGGCAAGGGAAAACATAACTCTACCTTTACCAGATTCTCCACACAAAAAGTGCGGAGAATCATTCAACAATTATCGAGGATGAATGTGTCTTCTAGTTCCCCAGCCTGGATTGACAATAGCTGCCAAATCTTCGTCCGATAGTTGACTGATTTCTTGTTCCAATTCTTCGACTGTAAAGTCATAGCCACTCTCTCTAGCAATCTCGATGAAGGCTTCTGGATTATCTGTGGCTTTGAGTCTTGCTTGTAATGCTTGGTCTTCTTTAACAGCTTCCAAAAGTTGGGCAGTTTTTTGCTGTCTCATAATATTCTATTTCCTGTTTTAAATATCAAATTGAAAATTAGAGCCGATGTAATTGAAAGTAGCAATAAATTTATCTGCATCCATAATTTACATTGCTCTGTTCTTAAATCATTTCACTATTTTTATTCATTTGTCGTGTACCATTAGAAATAAAAATTTTTAAAAAAGCTGCACAAATTTATTAATTTTTATATCTTACTCATCTCAGGTACGAACTAGTTAAATTAATAATAGCTAGAAAAATTTAGGTTAATATTTATTGCATTTCTTTGGAGTTTTTACCCTAAACCTGGTTAGTTTAAAATCCGTCATCGGGCAAATAACCTTCTATCGTCAAGTCCTTTAGCCGCTAGACAATGCTGTTAACCTGGCGAGGTTAGGGCTTTTACCCCTGGGATTACTTTTTCTCTGTCTAGATAGGGTGTAAAATAAGCAACCATACTAGACTAAGTTTAGATAGGTTGATATTTCCATTACAGCGATCGCTAAAACAAGTCCAAAAAGACAACTACTCAAAGGCTGAAAAGTGGCTGAATAGATTTCAGCAATCAACCAATGAGCAAGAAGCACTTGAACAAGGGCAAGCGTTGACCGTATGACTGAAAAGGTAGGGGAAGCGAGGGGCTTTGGAACTCCTCTGCACCCTGCACCCTGCCTATTCCTGGGAGAATTTCGTTAAGCCTGAAATGCAGATGTAGAGAAGGGTTGAAGGATTACACTCAACCAGTCTAATTTTTGCAGTTGTTAAATAGTTGCGAGATATGTCATCTTAAACTAAGAGAATTAATTCGGTGAGCGTCTTTGTTTTTAGTATTGACAGGTTTTTCCCTTTTGGTATTTACAGACTTTTCTCCGAAATTTAAATCTCTACACAGTGATAATTTTGGAGATAATCAATGTCAATTTACGTAGGCAACCTCTCTTATGAAGTTACCCAAGACACCTTGAGTGCTGTTTTTGCAGAATATGGCACTGTCAGACGTGTTCAACTACCTACAGACCGCGAAACAGGACAGTTACGTGGTTTCGGATTTGTAGAAATGGGAACCGAAGCTGAAGAAGCAGCAGCCATTGAAGCTCTTGATGGTGCTGAATGGATGGGTCGTGACCTCAAAGTTAACAAAGCCAAGCCCAGAGAAGACAGAGGTTCATCTGGTGGCAGGGGAGGATACGGTGGTGGCGGTGGTTCTCGTAACCGCTACTAAGCTTTAAAACCTGGAATTTTACAAGCGAATTTTCAGGGAAGAAAAAAAGTGTGTATTTTTTGCACTTTTGTCAACTGGACAGTATACCATTATGAGCTACTAAGTACGTTACATTAGCAGGAGAAATAATGACCCAAATAATCGTGGGTGACAATGAACACATTGAGTCAGCCCTACGCCGATTTAAGCGAGAAGTTTCCAAGGCTGGTATTTTTCCAGATATGAGAAAGCATCGCCATTTTGAAACGCCTATTGAAAAACGCAAGCGTAAAGAAATTGCCAAGCACAGGCAGGGTAAGAGACGTTTCCGCACTTGATAAGTATCAAATAAAATAGAACTTGATCAATGCCCTCATAAATTTTATGAGGGTTTTTTTTGTCAAGTCCTAGCTGAAACTCTGCTAGAATGCAGAACGGCGGCATTCGCTATCAGTCTTGGCGCTACTACTGCCCTTCCAACCTTGCAAACTTGTTTCCGTCCGCCTCAGACTGATGCCGCCACTGGCGACAGGCCGATGTTATCTTCGGAGTTCTATGTCTTTTTCCAATCTCGGCTTGTCCAATGAAATTATCCGTGCTGTCACCGAACTGGGTTACACCGAACCCACGCCCATCCAAATCCAGGCTATCCCGGCTGTCTTGTCAGGTGGCGACCTGCTAGCTGGAGCGCAAACAGGGACTGGAAAAACCGCCAGCTTCACTCTACCTCTGCTGCATCTATTATCGAATAACACCCCTAAAAGCACTCCTCATGGATATCCAGCAATTCGGGCGCTGATTCTCACCCCCACTCGTGAACTAGCCGCACAGGTAGAATCCAGTGTGCGTGATTACGGCAAGTATGTGAACTTGAACACGATGGCGATGTTTGGTGGGGTCAGCATTAATCCGCAAAAACGAATGTTGAAGGGGCGCGTGGATATACTGGTCTCTACCCCAGGGCGATTGTTAGACCATGTGCAGCAAGGCACTTTGAACCTCTCACATATTGAGATTTTGGTGCTGGATGAAGCTGATCGGATGTTAGATATGGGTTTTATTCGTGATATCCGTCGAATTCTCTCACTTCTACCCAAACAGCGCCAAAATTTACTCTTTTTCGCGACATTCTCCGATAAAATCAAGGCACTGGCTACTGGGCTGCTCCATCGCCCGAAGATGATCGAGGTAGCACGCCGCAACGTTACCGCCGAGACTGTGGCACAGAAAGTCTACAAAGTAGACCGTGATAGAAAACGCCATTTACTGGCTCAACTGATTCGGCAAGATAATTGGTATCAAGTGCTGGTGTTCACTCGTACCAAGCATGGTGCAGACCGTCTGGTGAAGCAGTTGGGTGAAGAACGAATTCAATCACTGGCTATCCACGGTAATAAGAGCCAGTCAGCGCGTACCCACGCTTTGGCGAAGTTCAAAAATGGCAGTTTACAGGTATTGGTGGCGACTGACATTGCTGCACGAGGTCTTGACATCAGCGAACTCCCCCATGTGGTTAATTTCGATCTGCCCAATGTTCCAGAAGATTATGTTCATCGCATTGGTCGCACTGGTCGCGCTGGTGCGTCAGGTGAAGCTATATCGCTGGTATCCGCCGATGAATACAATCTGTTAGCAGATATCGAAAAACTCATTAAACAGCGCTTGCCTTTTGAAGTAGTGGCTGGGGCTAGCAGCAACGTTCCCCGCACGCCCGAATCTGTTTCCGATGGACGCAAGCCCAGATCCCAAGATAGCAAGCGTCCGGCTGGCTCTAGTGCTAAAAAATCGCCACCCCGCACGGTTACGGGGGGCAAAAAGTCCGATGCTCGTCCCTCCGCATCACGCCGTGGGGCTAAACATCAAAAAGGTTAGGGACTCACCTTAAATTGAAGGATAATGGTGGGTTACGGACTACCGTCCTAACCCACCCTACAAATTGGGGATTTTATTATTTGGAAGTCCTTTAGGACGTTTTTGATTACTGAAAGCCTTGATGTCGGGGCGGGTTTATTAAAATTATTATTAGTAATTGAGCATATCTGTAAACCCGCCCCTACTTGGTTTCTATTCAGCACTTGCTTATTAGCGTAATTCAGTTTCTTTACGTGAACTCGATGGTGAATCTGTATTGGATGGTTGCTGTTGCTTTTCTTGAAAAGCTTTTTGTTGCCTAGCTCTAAAATCTGCTGCGGTTGAGTCTAGTTGCTCTCTTTGCTGATTAGGATTCCAGTTGAGAGTCCCCATATTTGCCCGATGGATCATATCAAACATATTAAACTCACCTGAGTTGGGGCCAGCAAAAGGATCACTATTCTGGTTTGTACCACGATCCACTGAGTTCAATTGCGCCACACTGGGTTGAGCCATAAACAAGGAAGCAAAGCCAATTCCAGCCAAGGTTAGTACTGAAACTTTCGTAACTGATAAAAATGGTTTTTTCATAGAGTTTTAACCCTTAAATTGCTGTAACGAATTCAGTTGTGATCTTACGCCAGAGTCCGCCGCAGTCGGGGTTGAATGCTCAATAAAGCTACAAGGGCAAAGCCAAACAACACCAGCAGCGCTCCACCAAAGGTAACACTACCCCAAGGCGCTGTCATCACTACGCTATCTAGTCCCCAATCGCTGTGAAGATAAAGATAGCGAATTGGTTCAATGGCAAAGCTAAGAGGATTGAGTGTTGCGACAATTTGCAACCACTGAGGCATGAAAGATAAAGGAGCCAAGGCGGTACTTGCAAACAGTAGTGGCAGGTTAGTTACAAAAATTACCGCAATTAATTCGATGTGACCGGGTAAGGTAAAAGCCAAGCCAAGAGAAATGGCGGTTACACCCAATGCCAGTAAAAAGACGATTAAGGCGATCGCACCTAAACCTGCTGCATCCGGTAGCCCTGCACCTAAAAAGGCTGCTGCTGCCACAATTACGGCTGCTTGTAACAAACTTTGGCTAATAATAAAGATGGCGGAAGCGAAGACAATGGAAAACCGCGATGCTAGAGGTGCTACCAGCAAACGATTTAAAAAGCCGAATTCCCGGTCAAACATTACGGGTAAACCAGCATTCAAAGCTCCAGCAAAAGCTGTAAAAACAATTACGCCAGCAGCTAAGAATTGACCGTAGTTTCCAGTAGTTCCAAACAAACCTTTGGGGGCATTTTGGAACAAAGCACCAAATAGCACCAACCACATTACAGGCTGAATAATTCCCGCAACTAAGGTTGAGGGACGGCGTTGTAATTGAATAAACAAGCGACGAGTTAAAGCTAAAGTCTCTTGTACTAAGTCACCGAAAAAGTTAGGGGCGGCATTCACATCTGCTTGTGGCGATGCTATCTGCTGCCAATTCATTTCAGATTTAGGACTAACATTCATAATCAGTTATCAGTTGACAGTTATCAGTTATCAGGTTTTGAAGCGTTTACCTCATGTTTTGCTTTTTCTCGGCTTTGGGATCGCGGGTGCTAACTGCTGCGAGTTCTGCATCTAGTAGGGTGCGTCCGGTGGCGGCGAGGTAAACGTCATCGAGGCTGGGGCGAGATTGGGCAATGCCAAAGGTGGGCAAGCCGACGGTGTTCAAGGATTGCTGGATGGTAATTAGGGCATCACTTTGGGGTGTGACTACTAAGTTGAGGGAATTACCTTGAGCGTTATTGATAATGACTTCTTGCACGAAGGGTAAATCTTGCAAGAGGTGTTTGGCTTTTTCGGCTTCTTCAATGGGGGAAAATTCGCGGATTCGCAAAGTGATGCGATCGCCCCCAACTTTATCTTTTAATTGAGAAGGTGTACCAGCCGCAATTACCACCCCACGGTCGATAATTGCCACGCGATCAGCTAAGGCATCAATTTCTTCTAAATAATGACTGGTAATTAGTACTGTTGTGCCAGAGGCGCGTAGCTGTCGCAGAAACTCCCATACCACAAGGCGGCTATCTATGTCAAGTCCCACGGTAGGCTCATCCAACACCAAAACATCCGGGGCGTGGAGTAAACCAGCCGCCAAGTCTAAACGCTTGCGTAAACCGCCGGAGTAAGTTCCAGATTTTTTATTAGCGTATTCCTGTAAACCGAGCAAATTCAATACCATATCAATACGCTGTTTGGCTACAGCACGGGGGATATGATAAAGCGCTGCTTGCAGTTGCAATAGTTCTTTCCCAGTCAGCACGGGATCTAATGCGACTTCTTGCGCCACATAGCCCAACTTTTGTCGGGCGATTCTGGGGTTATCGATAACGGAGATACCAGATACTTCGATTTTGCCAGCATCCGGTGTAGTGAGAGTACATAAAGCACGCAGAGTCGTAGTTTTCCCAGCCCCGTTGGGACCGAGTAAACCAAAGATTTCTCCCTGTTCTACCCCAAAGGAGACATCTTTGACAGCGACTACTTTACCGTAGCTCTTTTGTAGCTTTTCAATTAAAACGGCAGGAGCCATGACAGCTTAAACTCTAACTATACAAATCTCAACAATTCTATTTCTATTGTAGATGAGTAGTGTGAAGTCAGGCGATCGCTTGGCTACCTTCCGTGATTTTATTCTCCTCCTCGCTGGTACCAGAGGGGATAGGGGAGGGGTTCCGCACAACTTATTTACTCGCCATACTGCTCACCAGTCACCTTACCGCGAAACACAATGTACTGGTAAAGGTTGTAAAACAACATCACCGGAATCAGAAAGCCGATAAAAATAATCATGATTACCAGCGAACTCGGATCAGCAGCAGCCTGATAAATGGTGATTTGATTAGGAATAATATAAGGAAAAACAATTAATCCTAAGCCTAGAAAAGTCAGTACAAATAAAAGAATCGTCCACACAAACGGCGCTCTTTCTTCACCCCTGTTGAGACTTTTCATAAGTTGCCAAATTAGCAACACTCCCAAAATAGGAATGAGGGAAAAGATATAAACTAGGGGTTGTTGAAATAAGCGGGATCTAGCATTCTCATAAATGATTGGTGTTGTCACGGTAATGAAAATAGCACCAATTAAAGTTGTCCAAGCGGCAATTTTGGCAGTTTTAAAGTGAGTAGCTTGCAATTCTCCCGAAGTTTTCCAGATCAGATAAGTTGAACCAATCAATACATATCCTTGAATCAACGTTAAAGCCACCAAAACAGAAGGAATACTCAACCAGTCCCAAGTTGTACCAATAAAGTGTCCGGCTTCATCAACTTTAATTCCCTTGAGTACAGCACCCAAAGCGAAACCTTGACCGAGTGCGGCGGTAAAACTCCCAGCCCCAAAAGCGAAATTCCAGAAAATTTTGCGGTTGGATAACTCCCGAAATTCAAAAGCCACACCCCGAAAAATAAACCCAAACACCATTGTGAGTAGGGGAATATATAATGCAGTGAAAATCGTGCCATAAGCTAAGGGAAATGCACCAAAAAGCCCGCCTCCTAAGAGAACAAGCCATGTTTCATTCGCATCCCAAATGTTACTCAAACTGGTCATTAAAATTCCCCGGCGTTCCTCATCAGAAGAAGTGAGAGATAATATCCCTACCCCTAAATCAAATCCGTCTAGCATTACATAGAGTAAGAGGAACAGAGCCAAAATTACAAACCATACTTGGGGAAGAAAATACTGGAGCGTCTCCATATAAATACCTGTTGCGATGTTTTACCAAAATACAGAGTAGGGTGGGTTAGACGGCAACAAAACTTTGCACAATACTCAAAATATATTTCCGTCGTAACCCACCTTTACAGCTACAAAACTTGGGAGTGAGGGCGGGTTTATTTATATCGTGGTTGATAGGAAAACATATTTGTCAACCCGCCCCTACAAAATATATTTGCGTTGTAAACCCCCGAAACATCCCCAATTCCCAGTTCCCAAATCTTATTGTTGTGCTTCTACAGGACGTTCATCGGGTATAAACTCTCCAGGGGTAGTTTCTATTGCTGGTTTAGTAATTTCTACTCCGGGGATTGGTAATTCCAGATTTGGCCCTTGACGAATAATGCGACTACCGAAATATATAGCTGCAATAAATAACAAACTGTAGACTATGACAAAGCTACTGAGTGAAACTAAAACATTGCTAGCAGGTACATTAGAAGCAGCATCAACTGTGCGGATTTGTCCGTAAAGTGTCCAGGGTTGTCTACCTACACAACGCACAATCCAGCCTGATTCTATGGCTATATATCCTAATGGTGCGGCTAGTATCCAAGCTCGCATCAGCCAACGTTGCTGAATAATATTCTCGGCTGAAAGCTTACCGCGTAACCATTGTAGGGTGCTTAACAGCATTAAGCCGGCTAAGAAAAAGCCAATGGCGATCATGGTGCGGAAGGCGTAATAAATTAAACCCACCATGTGAGGACGATCTTCTGGTTTCCACTCTTTTAAACCGCGTAACGGTTCCGAAAGGTTTTGCTTAAATTCCAGAATGTAACCCAGCGCATTGGGAATGGTAATTTCCCAGTCATTTTTTTGAGCTTTTTCGTTGGGTATAGCTAGTAAACTCCAATCAGCAGGTTGTCCAGCTGGGGAAGATTCCCATTGAGCTTCCATTGCTGCGAGTTTGGTGGGTTGATAGTGATAAACTTGTTCGCCGCTTAAGTGTCCAATATATATCTGTAATGGTGCGACTGCGATCGCAGCTGCTAAAGCAATCTTTAAAGACCGAGTAAAAAAAGCTTGATGGCGTTGCTTCAAAATATACCAAGCACTAATTCCACCAATCACAAATAAAGAAGTTTCCAGTGTGGCAAAAAACATATGCAGCACACTATTGACCATGAAGGGATTTAAAATTGCCTGAAAGTAATCACTGACAACAAATTTACCATCAACCATTGCTCCACCCGCAGGAGTTTGCATCCAGGAATTTGCTGTCAAAATCCAGAGAGTTGATAAGTTCGCGCCAAAAGCTACCAAAATTGTAGAGAGATAATGAATGGCGGGATTAACACGTTCCCAGCCGAATAACATAATACCTAAAAATGCTGCTTCCAGCATAAATGCCCAAGAAGCTTCAAAACCGATAACACTACCAAAAAAGTTACCTACAGCTTCCGAGAATGGTCCCCAATTCGTACCAAATTGAAATTCCATCGGGATACCAGTTGCTACACCAATCCCAAAGTTGAGGACGTAAAACTTTGACCAAAAACGAGCATGAAGGTAGTAATCAGGATTACGAGTTTTTAGCCACACTCCTTCAACGATGACCAGATAAATCCCCATCCCAGTGGTGAGGACAGGCCATATCATGTGAAATAGTGCTGTGAATGCAAACTGCATCCGTGATAACACCACTGAATTGGATAAAAATTCCACGAATTTCCTCCCTTAGTTAGCCACACTATTTAGGATACACGTTTTAAATATGGCGTGAATATACCAAAAGGCGGCATCTAGATTAATTTGGTTGCGAATTGTGTCAATAAGGGTTTCCTTGCTTTCCATCAGCTATCAATGTGTAATATTAAAAAATATAGTCGGTTATAATTAGAGACTTACAACTTTATTGCCAGTTTTATGAATCAGCCTCTGCTGCGCTTTTTGATTACTAAAAATTATAAAAATTTATCTTTAAAACAAGTAGTTGAACTCCAGAAACTTAATATTTTGATTGGTGCAAACAATTCAGGTAAAAGCAACTTTATCAGCTGCTTAAAATTCTTAAAATCTAGCCTAACTACAATTCCCGATGAAAGTCAGGGTGTAAGTAGTTTTGAAGATGCTATATCTCAATGTGGCGGTAACAGAATTTTAGATATTAGTGTAGATAGTCCTGCGATAGTAAGACTTGCATATTGTTTTGAATTTCCTCAAAATACCCAAATTCATACAGCTTCTAAAGATAGCAGAATCCTTGATATAGAATTTTATGTGAATAAACCTAATCTCAAAGTTTCTATAGGAGAAGAGTATTTATATAATGGAGTCAATTTACATGATTCCAATTCATCGACACCTTTTTATTATTATAAATTCCATGACAGAGAATTTGGCAAAGGTGCTGTCTCAGTTTATGATGAACCTGGTCAACGGTCAACAACTCATTTTGAAGCTTTAGAAGATATACCAAGCAATTCTTTAGGACTTGCCACTATCCCTAAGCTACTTGAATATAGTCAATATCCTCCTGAAAATACACCTGTTTATAAAGTCAGAAGAGAAGTAATTGACTTTGTTTCCCATTGGCAATTTTATAATGCCAATAATATGGATTTACATGAAATTAGAACAACAGAACCAAAAATTGGAGGAAGTGATATTTATTTATCCCCATCTGGAGATAATCTAGCTCTAGTATTGGAAAATTTAATTCAACAAGATATAGATTTTGAGGAAAGTATTAACATAGCAGTGAAATCTATTTTACCAAAAAGCCGTCGTCTTCGACCTATACGTTCTGGTAGATTATCCCTAACTTTAGAATTATATTTTCAAGATATCAAAGAACCATTTTATCTAGATGAGCTATCAGATGGAACTGTAAGAATGTTGTGTTGGGCGACTATCTTACATTCTCCAATTTTACCATCATTGTTAGTAATTGATGAACCAGAATTAGGGTTACACGTATCATGGATGCCGGTTTTAGCAGAATGGATTAAAAAAGCTGCGACAAAAACTCAAGTAATTATTACCACACATAGTCCTGACCTTTTAGATCATTTCACAGATTGTTTAGAAAATGTCTTTTGTTTTTATTCAGAAGATAAAATGCATTTCTCCATAAAAACGCTTTCTCCTGAAATGCTGAGTGAAAAACTAGAAGAAGGATGGCAATTAGGTGATTTATACCGTGTTGGAGATCCCAGTATTGGAGGATGGCCGTGGTAATATGGGTGTTTGCAGGCGGTGGAGAAGCTGAAGTTAGAGGACTGATTCCTTTTTTAGAAAAAAGTTTTCCTGGATACCAATTTGAAAGAAAAACCCCAGTTCGTAATAAACCAGGGCCTAAACCTAATAAGGTGAATAGTTATGGAAAAACAGGTAAAAGTTTAATTGAACAAATTAAACGTGAATTACCTATTGCTTTAAAATATGAACCAAATAGCTGTGATTTAATTTTAATTTTTGATGATTTAGATTGTCGCAATCCAATTGAGCAAAAAGAAAAAATCTTAGCAGCAATATTAACAATACCAGAATCTAGTAATATCAAAAAAATTGTGGGATTTGCTGCTCCTGAATTAGAAGCTTGGATTATCGCAGATTGGTCTAATTCAGTAGCGAAACATCCTGATTTTAAAGGCAGACACCAGCGTATGTGTCAGTGGTTGAGTACAGAAAAAAGTATTCCTTTTGATACCCCAGAGTCATTTAGTGAGTACGATAGTGAAAGAGATTGTTGTCTAGAAAAATTATCACAGGCGCTAGTAGATTCTAGTGTTATAGATGAATTTGATAGCAGTTCAACCCGCTTTTCTAAAGGTTTACATACACCTGCGTTATTAGCTGATATAGACCCCGATGTAGTTCAAAAGAAATGTCCCTTATTTCGAGAAGTTTATAACTATCTCAATGATTTTTGTCGTTCTTCATGAAGCTTTAGTTAAAAACTGTAATTACTAGGTTAAACAAATTTACCTCCTGTAGTAAGTGCTTTATTTTTAAAACACTTACTACAAGCTTTAATTTATTAATGTTTACTTACCTAATACCCTGTAACATTAATTTACTAAATCTGGGAAAACCTCTTGTACAGCCGGATGTACTAAGCGATGATTTTGGACATTCAAGCCTTTAGCTAATGCTGGGTTAACATCTAATGCTTTAATGCCTAGATTTGCTAACTGCACAACGTAAGGTAATGTACTGTTATTTAGTGCTTGTGTTGCTGTCCAAGGTACTGCACCTGGCATATTAGGAACACCATAATGTACTACACCTTCTTCAACATATACAGGATTTGTGTGTGATGTTACGTGTAGTGTTTCTACGCAACCGCCTTGATCAACTGCAACATCTACGATGACTGAACCGGGGTGCATTTGTTTGACCAATTCACGGGATACTAATATTGGCGCTCTGCGTCCTGGGATTAAAACAGCACCAATCACTAAATCAGCTTGTTTAATAGCGGCTTCGATATGAGCAGAGTTACTGTAAAGCAATTCGACTCTAGAACCAAATAGGGTTTCTAAGTAAGATAAGCGCTCGACGCTCACATCTAAGATTTGCACAGCCGCACCCATACCTACGGCAATTTTAGCGGCTTCTGTACCGACAACGCCGCCGCCTAAGATCACGACTTTTCCGGCTTTGACTCCGGGGACACCACCTAAAAGAACTCCTCTACCACCTTGCTGGCGTTCTAGAAATCTGGCTCCAAATTGTACTGCTAGCCTACCTGCAATAATGCTCATGGGACTGAGCAGTGGTAATCTGTTAGCACCGGGTTGTTCTACGGTTTCGTAGGCGATCGCACAAGTGCCACAATCAATTAAATGCTCGGTCAATTTCCGATCAGCCGCTAAATGCAGATAAGTAAATAAAATTTGCTCTTTTTGTAAAAACTTATACTCACTCGTTAAAGGTTCTTTGACTTTGACAACTAGCTCCCGATTCCAAGTTAATTCAGGTTTAGAGACAATTTCCGCCCCAGCTTCTTGATAGTCATCGTCTGTAAATCCCGCACCATTACCTGCTTGAGTTTCCACAAAAATGGTATGACCATTTTCCCGCAGCACCCGCACACTAGAAGGACTCAACCCTACCCGAAACTCCTGATCCTTAGACTCTCTAGGAACGCCGATTTCCATGTTCCGCCTCTAATGATTTTTTATTCAACTTTAGCCTGCCAGTATCAGGCTTGCACTTCCGTATTCAGGATAACTAACTACTAACCTAGTTTTCTCAACCCCACTAGCAAGGGATAAAACTCCTACCCTTGACTATTGCCGTAGTTTTTCTACAATATATAAAAAATCATTACAAATTGTTAAGATAGTATCGGTAGGGGTTTCTTTGGGACGCTGTAGCCGATTCTGTAATAGATGCTGGCATTCAAGCACCGCCATCGCCCCATCAGTTACCAATCATCAACTTGGGAGTCACACACTCTAACTTTTGACAAAAGTTTGTTTCAGTTTGGTTTTCAATGCCATCTGAAACCGTGATAATTGTCTACTGCGCACTGTTTTAAATCCCGTTTGCCAAAAAAGAGGTTCTAGGAAAATGACACAATCACAACCAACAGTTACCCCCAAATTAGAAGATCCCAAATTTGGCTTTAATGAGTATGCTGAACGCCTCAACGGTCGAGCTGCAATGGTTGGCTTTTTATTGACGGTGGTTATTGAGTATTTCAGTAATCAAGGTGTGCTATCATGGCTAGGCCTGAAATAGTGCCATCAAAACAAGCATAAAACTTGAAGTTGTAAGCTAGTAATTAGAAGTGTTTGAACCAGCTGGAACAACTAGCTGGTTTTGACTGTATCAATATCTAATAGCGAACTTCCTGGCACAACTTGCCGTCTATGATGCAGATGCACACAAAAAAGTGTTGGTATTATTTCAACTTGCTGGTAAATAACACCTGCAAGCGGGTTAATAACTACATACACTTTTGACAAACTGTAGAATATCTCAGTGATTTAGATGCATATCGTCAAAATAGCAGTTAATGTGTGAGGTATTCTCGATAAAGTTACATATAAGGTAATCTGGACAAACCAAGCCGTGATGAATGCTGTATTACCTCGTTTTTTAAAGTCAGCCTACAGAAGAGATCCCATACTTAGCGTGTTGATGACGGTAGGCGTGGTAGATTCTCTGATTGGAGGACTGAATGATAGTTGGTCACTATTTGCTGTTGGTTTAGGGACAGCAGGAATCAGCCTGGCTTTTAAGTTATGGCGAATCCAGCAACGGCGACCCCTAGCAGATGAGCCTGTAGTACAACATTACTTACCTCCCCAATCATCTAGTACTACTCTGCCAATTCTGACTATTGCTAAGAAAAAGCCACGTCGATGAGAAGTGGGGAGAGTGCGTAGGGGCGGGTTTAAGCAGTGAGTCTGTGGTTCGTCGAAATCCTAGTAAACCCGCCCGTACATGAGTACTGAATCAAGAGAAAAAACATTCTACCAAAAGTGAGGCAAAAAAGTGAGGCGTGAGGTAAGCACTGGGGACAATTCTGTAATGCGCCCGTATATGATTATGGCATTTATGGCGGCGATCGCTCTGCCGATAACTGTCTGGCAAGGGTCAAATATTCGCCCTGTTCATGCTGCGGTGCAATTAAGACCAAACTCTCAAGTCAATACTACGGTTAGCAACCCCCAACTGCTTCACACCCTCTTAGGACATAGAGGAAACGTCAAATCTTTAGCCTTTAGTCCCAATAGCAAACTTTTGGTCAGTGGTGGTGGTAATGAGAATGATGGCATTATCCAATTATGGAACCCCGTCACAGGCGAAAGGTCAGGGCGGATTAAGAAAGCCCACAAAACCGGGGTGCAGTCTTTAGCAATATCACCAGATGGTCAAACTTTAATTAGCTGTAGCAGCGATAATAGAATTAATCTTTGGAATCTGAAAAATAATAAGTTTAGTCGTTCGTTCGTGGGACATAGCAGTAATGTTATGTCTTTAGCTGTATCCCCCGATAGTCGAGTTCTAGTCAGTGGTGCTTTAGACGGAATTCGGATGTGGGATTTGTTACAACAGCGACCACTAGCTACTTTGGTACGTTTTGATAATTCTATACATACAGTGGCTATGAGTCCTGATGGTCAGACTGTAGCTAGTGGCGATAATCAAGGTGTAATTAAGCTGTGGAACTTGAATACTGGTGAATTAATCAGTGAATTTACTGCGCATTCTCAGACAGTGACTACCCTAGCTTTTACGCCAGATGGGTCAAATTTCATCACAGCCAGCCGCGATCGCACCATTAAAATTTGGAGTCAAAATTCTAACGAGCCAGTACGTACCCTCACAGGACACAATAATTGGGTGAATGCGATCGCTATCAATCCCGATGGACAAACCTTAGCTAGTGCCGGCAGAGATGGCGTAAAGTTGTGGAATTTGACTACAGGAGAGTTACAAAATACACTGATGGGGACTTCAGACTGGGTAAGTGCGATCGCCTATAGTCCAGATGGTCAAACCCTCGCCAGTGGTAGTTTTGATGGCAAAGTTAATATTTGGGCGATGCCTACTGGCGGCGATTAGCTCACAGGATTAGATCCCCGACTTCTCAAAGAAGTCGGGGATCTGAAGTCTTGTCGGGGATCTGAATAAATTGAACTTTTTAAGGGAATACTAAAAGCGACACCTCATATTCTCACCTATGCCACGACGAGAAATTCCCTTGTACACTGGAAACTTCTATCACGTCTACAATCGAGGGAACAATCGGCAAAATATTTTCTTTGAACGTGAGAATTATATTTATTTTCTGAAGTTAGTGAGAGAACATCTCATCAGTAAAGCAGTAGAAATCATTGCTTACTGTTTAATGCCCAATCATTATCATTTTTTAGTATATCTCAGAGATGAAACCCTCTCTGATGCCATGAAATCTCTCTCACTCGCCTATACAAAAGCAATTAATAAACGTTTTAATCGTTCTGGAGTCTTGTTTCAGGGAAGGTTTCAAAGTATCCACATTTCACACACTGATTATCTGATCAATCTCTCTCGTTATATTCATCTCAATCCCGTCAAAGCGGGACTAGTAAAGCAACCAGAAGAATGGGAGTTTTCCAGTTATTTGGAATATGCAGGATTAAGAGCAGGAAAATTACCCAATACAGAATATATCAAGATGCAAATTGAAGGAGAATCAGACTATCAGCAATTTTTAGCAGATCCTAATTTACCAATTAGCAGAGACTTACAGCCACTACTCCTAGATGATTAGCTTAAGCATAGATCCCCGACTTCTTTGAGAAGTCGGGGATCTGAACCCTCGCCAGAGAACAGAAACATCTCAAAATCGCTCAAATAGCTTTCATGCTCCCAGATCCCTTAGATCCCCGACTTCTTTGAGAAGTCGGGGATCTGAACCCTCGCTAAAGAACAGAAACAGCTCAAAATCGCTCAAATAGCCACTCATCCCCAATAATCGCCTCTAACCGTTGCTTGAGTTGCGGTATAAAATATTCAGGTTCATTCAACCGTTGCTGCACAATCCAAGTATCAAATGCTTCCTCTTTTTCAATCCCTTGAGCAGCAGCCGCACCTAATAAAATCTGGAAACTGTGCTGTTCTAAATCCTCTAACTGGGGATGACTTGCGCCGCGAATTTGGTAGAAATACACAGCAACCGCACCCAGCAAAGCTTCCATTTCATCCCCTTGGGCTACGCGATTGTACATAACGTGAAGGGTATCTACAGTATCAGTTAAAGGTACTTCAATTCGTAGACACAGCCATACAGCTTGAGCAAGGTAGATAATACCCTTAGTTTCATCAGTAAGGCTTAAAAGACCTAATGTTGTGCATAAATTTATATAAGCGCGAACTTGTCCGAGTAATTGGGCTGCTTGCAGGTATAGTTGTAACTCCTGGGTTTTATTTCCCCTTTCTCCTTCCCAATAAGCCATATTCATCAGTGTCATGGCTTTACCTCGGACATCGTTGATGCTTTCATTGATATCCAAAGATTGCTGGAAAAGTGCGATCGCCCCGGCTATGTCTCCCTGTTGCGCTTTTAATCCCGCCATATTTGCGAGGGTGGCGGCTTTACCTGCGACATCGTTGATGCTTTCATAGATGTCCAAAGATTGCTGGAAAAGTGCGATCGCACCAGAGATGTCTCCCTGTTGGATTTTTAAATGAGCTATTTCTTGTAGCGTCGCAGCTTTGTCTCTAAAATTGTTGATGCTTTCATGGATATCTAAAGATTGCTGGAACAGAACGCTTGCACCAGCTATATCGCCCTGTTGAGATTTTAATCGAGCCATGTTGTGTAGCGTGGCGGCTTTTTCTTTTAAATCTTCCTCTGGACAGAGTTGTAAGGCTTGTTGAAAATGCTTTAGCGCTTCCTGAACAAAACCCAAAACCTCTTCCGCCCTAGCGATAGTCCCCAAAATTCGGTAATCTTCACCCAATTGCAGAATTTCTCGGCATATTTCCCACGCTTCCACATATCGGCTGTTATTCACCCAATGAGTTGCAATGTTATTTCCCACACTAACAGCGATTTCTTTTTCCTTCGCTAATACAGCTAACCTGACAATTTCTCGCCCTTGTTCTTCTGTATAGCGCTTATTCGTTTCTTCCCACCAAGTTTGATAAATTTTACGTGTAGCAGCTTGGCGCGTAGTTTGCCATTCTTCCTCCTTTCCAAATGTAAGCGATGGGGTGGAAGAGTATCTTCCTTGAGATAGCGACAGGTAACAATTAACCGACTTTCCGCATCCTCGGTAATGAAACAGGGAGTATAATCGGGAATTTTACGACCTGGCGGCAGATATCCCCCAAACTGCCTAACTGTATAAATAACACCATGCCCAGTCAAATGGAACACATCAAAATAATCTGCGGAATATGACTGAACTAAATTCCCAAACTCAGCCACCGAGCCGCTTTCCTCCACAATCAACGCCAAAGGCTGTTCTTGTGTGGCTTTGAGAATATTCGCCTCTTCCTGCTCAAATTGTAGAGGTGCAATTCCTGGGTGTTCTGGTGAAGTCGCCATAAACAACAGCCGCAACGGGCGATTTTGCTGGGGAATAACTGGGTTATTTTGTTGCTTGACTGCTCTGACTGGTAAAACTTTATGTAAAAATACTGTGCCGTTGTGTAATAATTCCCAAGGCAAATGAGCTAAACCCAAAGCCACATTTTGAGTTTGGGGGTTTAAACCTTGAGCTTCACTGGTTTGAATTAAATCTAAATATATTGTGCCGTGATTTTCTGCATTTAAAGCTTGGCGTAACCATCCTTCTTTACCATCCAACCACGAATACAACTGACAGCCGATATTTCGTAACTGTGCGGTATCATCCTCTTCTTGAGAATAGTATCTTTCTTCACACAGATTAATCAGATTATCTAACTGATTAGTATCGAGACGGCGCGTACCGTAATCACAGCGCAGTTCAAAGGTTTGGTTTTGGCTGAGAGCAAAGGTGAAGGTAAGAGGCATAGTTAAAAGCTACCGCTATTTAAGTAGGTAGCTCAACCTAGACGAGGTTTAGATCCCCGACTTCTTTGAGAAGTCGGGGATCTGGGTATTACGAGATTTGAGCTACTTGGTAAATATAGTTACTTCACCATGATATTCTTTAATTTGGGAGAATTTAGCTAAAAAACAGAAAAATCTTGGTATATAAACGAAATATCAAGTAGGTTGGGTTAAGCCCAGCGCAACCCAACGCTACCAATGATGTTGGGTTTCCTTACGTCAACCCAACCTACAATTTTTAGCTAAACTTCGCTAATTGTTCTGCATCAGCTGCTGTAACTGTTGTTGCAAAGCCGGGTCTTGCTGAACGACGACTAATATCTCATTGAAGCGGTTGGGTTCTAAACCTCCAGCCCGCACGACTTCCTCCTGTTGTGCCAATGCTTCCTCTTGGATAGACTGGATTTCAGGGGCTATTTGATTCAAAGACTGTTGTTCCTCTGGAGTTGCTGGTGAAGATGGTGTAGCTCCAGGGGACTGTGCTTCGGAAAGCTCTTGAAATCGTTCTACGCTCAGACCTGATTGCTCAATAACTTGTGCAGACCTCTCTTGAGATGATTGACCAATTTCCTGCAAACTGGGGATAACGCTGGCAAATTGTTGCAGTTCTTCCTGGCTCACAGTAGTTTGTCCTTGAGATGCTGGCATTTGTGCCTGTAGGACTTGAGACACTTGAGTTTGGGGTTTTGATTCTGGAGCTTGTGCTAGAGCGGAAAGATTGCCTGCGAGCAAAAAAGCCAAAACAGAGCTACCTTTCAAAAGTTGCTTTAACATACAGACTTCCTCCGTAAAATTGCTGACCTTGCTTTCACAAGGAACTGGTTTCAAGACATTAAGCTTGTGGGATTCTTTTTCCAAGATAGATTAAGCTGTTCACGTGATAGGAAGCACCCAGTATTACTAATGTATGAATAGATTTATGTAATTCATTTACATTAGCTCCCGCATAGCTTAATACATCTTTACCGATTTCTGCAACATGACAGAGAAAGGTCTTTGCTCGGAAGTATGAAATGTCAGTTTACTTAGTGTTTGTAAGGCTTTCACGGTAGGCTTGAGACTAAAAGCCATGAGAAAAGCCCCCGGATGGGAGCTTAGGGAGTTATTCGCGTGGAGTGAATAACTTATAATTAATACTCAAAGTATGTACAGTAATCCGAACAAAATAATCCAAATTACGTCAACAAAGTGCCAATAGATTTCTGCTGCTTCGATACCGAAGTGCTTTTCGTTACTGTAATGACCGGGAACGCGCGATCGCCACAACACAGCCACAATGGCCAAAACACCGATAGTCACGTGCAGACCGTGAAAGCCAGTTAAAACATAAAATGCACTAGCAAACAAATTGGTAGTCAGACCAAATTCCAGGTGAGCATATTCATAAACCTGACCCACCAAGAAAGTAGCACCCATCAACGCCGTAATTGTCAACCAAATCTGCATACCCTTGGCATCATTTTTTTTGATGGCGGTATCAGCATTGTGCATGACAAAACTGCTAGCAATCAGATTAATAGTATTGACACCGGGTAACAATAGTTCTAATTCTGGCGTGCCTTCTGGAGGCCATGCAGGTAAGGTAGCACGGAAAGCTAAATAAGCTCCGAACATCCCCAGAAAAAGCATTCCTTCAGCGATGAGAAACACCACTAGCCCAAACAGACGATGATCTGGATGTGCTTCGTGATGAGCATCTGCTGTTGCAGCATGATGATTCAGTTCAGTTTTCGCTGGGTCAATTATTTGACTTTGCATGAATCTTTAAAAATGTATTGTATGGGAATTGGGAATTGGGGATTGGGAACTGGAGATTGGTTGGTAGGGGCGGGTTTAGTCATATCGTCGTTGATATTGAATGATATTTGTAAACCCGCCCCTACTGGGGATTAGGGATTAGGGATTAGGGATTAGGGATTCTGGGACACCTCTTTCCCCCTGCACCCTGCCCCCTGCGCCCCTGCCTCTTATTCCCCCTACTCCCTCTTAAACGCCAGACTCAATAGTTGGGTATGGTTCACCAGGTTCGATATTTAAAACCTCCTGAATATCCACTTCTTTGTTACTTACGCCATAGTCGTAAGGGCCAGTAGCTAATACCGGGAGTGGATCAAAATTCTCAATGGCTGGTGGTGAGGTAGTCATCCATTCTAGGGTGAGTCCCCGCCAAGGATTATCACCAGCTTTTTCGCCATACCACCAACTCCAAACAGCATTGATGATAAAGGGTAATGTCGAAATCGCCAAAAGATATGATCCGTAGGTGCAGATTTCATTCAATGAAGTGAATTTAGGGTCATACTGAGCAATTCTGCGGTTCATTCCCATTAACCCTAGCTTGTGCATGGGTAAGAAGGTCATATTCAGGCCGACAATGGTTAACACAGCATGAACTTTGCCCCAAAATTCGTTCATCATCCGTCCGGTCATTTTCGGGAACCAGTGGTAAATAGCAGCAAAAATTCCTAAGACACTACCACCAAACAGGACGTAGTGCAAGTGTGCTACTACAAAATATGTATCATGAACGTGAATATCAAAGGGGACTGCGGCTAACATTACACCACTGATCCCGCCAATTACGAAGGTACTTAAAAAGCCCATCGCAAATATCATCGGACTATTCAGGCTGATTTTGCCACCCCAGATAGTTGCTAACCAACCAAAAATTTTAATTCCCGTGGGTACAGCAATGATCATGGTGGTGATCATAAAAAACATTCGTAACCAACCGGGGACACCACTGGTAAACATATGGTGCGCCCAGACGATTAGCCCTAAGAAACTAATTGCTAGAGATGAATAGGCGATCGCCTTATAACCAAAAATCGGCTTACGGGCATGAACTGGCAGAATTTCCGAAATTGCCCCAAAGAACGGCAAAATCATGATATAGACCGCCGGGTGGGAATAGAACCAGAACATATGCTGGTAAACCACCGGATCACCCCCACCAGTGGGGTTAAAAAATGTTGTTCCTGCTAACAAGTCAAAGCCCAACAGAATCAGCGCCCCTGCTAAAACTGGTGTAGATAGCAACACCAACGCCGAAGTTGCCAACATCGACCAGCAAAACAAAGGCATTTGATGAACACCCATACTAGGGACACGCATTTTGAGAATTGTAACTAAAAAGTTAATCGCTCCCAAAATCGACGATGTACCTAACAGCAGGACACTCATAATCCAAATCCCCTCACCCACTTGACCTGTTACCAAGCTCAAAGGAGGGTAGGAAGTCCAACCAGCATCAGGCGCATCACCCAGAGCTAAACTAGCGATGAGCAACACACCAGCCGGGGGGATCATCCAAAAAGCCACAGCATTCAAGCGCGGAAATGCCATATCTCTCGCCCCAATCATCAGGGGAATCAGATAATTAGCAAATCCTGCCCCGGCTGGCACAATCCACAAAAAAATCATGATTGTGGCGTGCAGTGTAAATAAACTGTTATAAATTTCTGGAGTAACAAAATCTACTTCCGGGGTGCGTAGTTCTGTTCGCACCAAGTCAGCCATCACGCCGCCAATACAGTAGAAAATAAAGGAAGTAACTAGATATTGAATCCCAATCACCTTATGGTCGGTGCTGAAACCAAAAAAGTCTAGCCAATGTCTTTCTTGTGGTTCTTCTATATGAGGCGGGATATTGGCAGTTTTTTCTAACTGAGTTTGTGTCATAAGTTAATTAGTCATTAGTCATTAGTCATTGGTCATTAGTCATTAGGGAAATTAATTTTTTGGTGTTCCCTAGTTGTTGCTCTGGACTGAATGACCATGAATTTCTGTTGTCAGTCATGCTTGATACAGGTTAGTCAGAGATTAACCCTAACTCAACTTGCAGCACTTTTTACTCCACACTCATTTGGTGCATATGATGTAACATTTCTGGTTGAATCCCCATGTCCTTAGTGTAATGAGTTAGAAATTCATCTGGGGATAAATCCGCAGGATTCACAGCAACGGCTTGATTAAGTGTTTCGCTGCTAGCAACTAATTGTTCTTGCATCCAAGCGTCATAAGCTTCTTGGGTTTCTACCACTATTTGGCTTCTCATCGCTCCGTGGTAAGGACCACAAAGTTCAGCACAAATCAGGTCGTAAGTACCAGCTATTCTGGGGGTGAATCTAATTTCGCTTTGTCTACCGGGGATAGCATCTTGCTTCAAGCGGAATTCTGGAACCCAAAAAGCATGGATAACATCATTGGCGGTCATGTTAATTTGGACTTCCCGACCCACGGGAACGTGCATCTCACCTGTAGTTATGCCTGTATCAGGATAGGTGAAAATCCACGCATATTGTAAACCAGTGATATTAACTCGTAATTCTGGTGGTAAACCTGCTCTTTCGGGACTACCCCCAATTGTGGGAGCCACACTACCCACCCCAGGAGCATTGCGTTTTTGGGGAATTTGGTCAGCATTGCGGACTGCTGCGGTGGCTGGGTCTTCCATAGCCTGATCCGACTTTTCTTGATTCAGGTTGGGGCCTGTGCTGGGAGGGGTATCGCTTAAAGTTGCGGCGAGAGCGGTTCCCCGCATTGTCATGGATTCCTGAGTAATCGGGGCTTCATGAACAGAGTGAGGATCAAAGCCGCCGATGTCGTTGTACACTTCAAAGCTATAAACAGAAATACCAAGAACGATAATTGCTGGGATCGCCGTCCAGAGGATTTCTAAAGGCACGTTGCCCTCAATTGGTGGCCCGTCTTCGTTATCACCTGCGCGCCGCCGATATTTAATTGCAGAGTAAATCAAAATACCTTCGACAAGTAAGAATATACCTGTGGAAACGATCATCATTGTGTTAAACAGACCATCCACTAGAACGGCTTCGTCTGTGGCGGCTACTGGCAACAGACCGTGATTTTGACCGTACCAAAGGCTTAATAGCGTTAGGACGACACCAATTATTAATGTCCAGATGGAACTTGGAATGTTCACGGTTTACTTAAATGAATTTACTACGTTATCTCTATGCTACTCACTTACTAAGGTAGTGCAGGCAATAAAATCTGGAGTCTCATGGTTTTAAGATTTTATTAATTTTTCGGGCTAAGTTACTAATTTTGGGTACAAGAGATTTATTCGATACTGCCAAGACTAAAAATAAATCAGTAGAAATCTGTGAAAAAATTTAAGAAAGAATTTAGATTAGCAAAGTTAATGATTAATTATCAATTGCTATCTCGTTAAAAAATACCTAAAGCTCCGGCTAAAAGTAGCTGGAGTGATCCAAAGTATAAGTGCAAGCCAATCTTTTAAACTCTGGCTCATACGTTAGGGTGTAGATGGGTCGTTACTAAAAATTGAAAATTTTAAGAGAGTTACCACTAAGAACGGGTGGAAGGTACTGTTCATGAATGAATTTGTCCTAGAACAACAAAATGAAGCGGCAACTGAGCAGCGAAAGCCCAAGGAAGTAATTCGTCGCTTGGTGTGGAAAATATGCATAGCCACCTTGATTTTGATGGCCATAGGCAGTGCCACCCGTGTGATGAATGCTGGGCTGGCTTGCCCAGATTGGCCATTATGCTATGGGGAACTGGTACCAGCCAAGCAAATGAATCTTCAAGTTTTTTTGGAGTGGTTTCACAGATTGGATGCCGGGTTAATTGGTTTAAGCGCGATCGCCTTGGCTGGTTTATCCTGGTGGCATCGGCGTGTTTTACCTACTTGGCTACCTTGGGCATCCACATTTGCCCTGTTTTTAATTGTCTTCCAAGGTATTTTGGGAGGACTGACCGTCACTCAACTGTTGCGGTTTGATATTGTTACCGCCCATTTGGGAACGGCGCTATTGTTTTTCACTACCCTACTGATTGTCGGCATCGCCCTCACACCCTATCAAGGAACTGGTACTGTTGGTAAGTTACCTTGGTTGGGTTTAAGTGCCGTGATTTTTGTTTACCTGCAAAGTATACTCGGTGCTTTGGTAGGGTCTCGTTGGGCTTTACACCAATGCTTTGGCGATTCTCAGCTTTGTAATGTGATGTATAGCCATATTTTTGGCTTAGTACCGCCAACTGTGGCTACTTTGGCAGTGGTATTCATCTCCCGACGGACACCAGCACTGCATCCAACTTTGCGGCGGCTGGCAAATTTGGCTGGTGGGTTATTGCTGTTACAAATAGTCTTGGGAATTGCCACCTTCCGGTTACATCTTCAAGTCGAGCTTTTGACAGTTTCTCACCAGACTGTCGGGGCGGTTTTGTTGGGTACTTTAGTCGCTTTTACAGTTCTAGCGCTGCGTGACTGGGCTATGACCCGTGAAATAAACGCTTTTCCTGTTGGTTCAACAGCAACTGTTACCAGTACACCAGCAAATGGATCGAATGCCTAACTTAATTCAGGTTCGTTTTTTGAGCTTACTGATGACTAATCGCAATTAGCTATTAGTTATAGCAATCGGCAAGGTGCTTAGGACAAGAACAGATCATAAAACCCATAAAACCCTTGTAATTAAGGAGTTTTAAGCCTGCTCCCTGCCCCTGCCCCCTGCTATATTTAGTGGTCAAACGAACTTGACATCACATCTAGTAACAAACCCGAACATCTAGAAGTGGTAAAACCATAAAAACCAAAACCGCGTGCGCCCCTAAAAAAGTTTCGACTTTTACCAGTCAGTCTGAGTCGGGGGATATGAGGGAGCAAGGGAAGACCAGAGTGCGTATGGTTACACCACTCAAGCTATTGACTGCGCTCACGCCGAAGTCTAAATCTTCTTCATCTTCCCCATTCTCCTCATCTTCCTCATCTTCCTTGAGTCTCAGTAACTATTTTTAATGTCAACTCAGTATGAGCCGCCGCCGCATAAAAGTTGTTGAAAAATAAGGAACAAGAGCCAAAATGATTGAGACTAATGTCTCTCGCCACCACCAAACACTTCTCCAAGTTATCCAAAGCTACTATCAACTCACAAAGCCCCGGATTATCCCGTTGCTGTTGATTACTACGGCTGGAAGTATGTGGATTGCTGCACACGGACAAGTAGACCCATTGTTGCTGCTAGTAACTCTTACTGGTGGTACTTTGGCTGCTGCTAGCGCCCAGACAATTAACTGTATCTATGATCGGGATATTGACTATGATATGGAACGGACGCGTCATCGTCCAATCCCTTCGGGTAAAGTGCAGCCTCGTGATGCCTTAATTTTTGCGATCGCTCTAGCTGTGATGTCTTTTACACTACTAGCAGTATTCGCAAATTTACTGGCTGCTTGTCTAGCATTCTCCGGCATTGTCTTCTATATTTTGATCTACACCCACTGGTTGAAACGCCACAGCACTCAAAATATTGTCATTGGTGGAGCCGCAGGAGCAATTCCGGCTTTAGTGGGTTGGGCTGCTGTCACAGGGACTTTAAGCTGGGCAGCATGGTTAATTTTTGCCATAGTCTTTTTATGGACACCTCCCCATTTCTGGGCGCTAGCGCTGATGATTCGGGATGATTACGCCAAGGTTGGCATCCCGATGTTACCTGTGGTTGAGGGTGATATGGCAACCGTCAAGCAAATTTGGTACTACACACTGGTGACAGTTGGTGCGACGATCTTACTAGTTTATCCCTTGCACGCCAGTGGATTTGTCTATGGAGCGATCGCTGTGAGTCTGGGAGGATTATTTGTCCACAAATCTTGGCGTTTGTTACACAACCCAGAGGATCGCACTGTAGCTAGAGAGTTGTTTCTCTATTCCATCTCCTACATGATGCTGTTGTGTTTGGGTATGGTAATTGATAGCCTCCCGATTACCCATAATCTGATTAGTACAATTATCAGCCAGCTGCATTTCATCAGCTAATTAGTGGGGTGCAATTCCCAAACATAAATCGCCCAAAAATCGTAGGGTGGGTTAGCGACAGCGTAACCCACCATCATTAATTTTGATGGAATATAGTTTTAATATTCCGACAAAAACCAAAGAATTAACCCAGTTCCCAACACACAAATAATTCCCGCCGCCCCAGCTAGGGGTTTTTTGTTTTTACCAGTCCACCATTCCCCAGCTTTACCAGTATAAGTAATCAGTTCTGCCGTATCTACAGTAGCGATCGCCCAGACTAACGCCGCGTGTAATCCCCAAGCCATACCCAAACTACCACCATCAGCCATCCTAGCCAACACCAACATCATTCCCATTAGCCACAATCCAGGGATTTGAGGTTTAGTTTCCCGTTGTTCCCAGACTAAATGCAGCAAGGCAAAAATTAAGCTAGAAATTGCCGCAGCTACCCAGAATGGGTAATCACGCTCTAATTCAGTGAACAAGAAACCCCGAAAAACTAACTCTTCTATACCCCCAACTAACAACGCTATCAATAAAATAGTTGGCAAGATGGATGGGATCAACTTAATATTTGATTTTTCCAAATAGCACCAGCCTAGCCAGAATTGGCAGATAAACATAATTGCTAGGCTGAATACTCCCAAACCAAAACCAAGTGCTAAGGAACCCAGCAGGGAAACATTACCCACAAAGCCGTAATCTGAGAAAGATTTATGAGATAGCCAAATAAATCCCCAGAGAACCAAGGGGGCTAATAGATAAAGTGGCACTAATAAGGGTAATTTTTGCTCTGGCTGTAAAGGTTTGGTAGGTTGCCAATTTAGGGTAATTGCTATTACTGCTGCTATTGGCAACCAACATCCTATCCAGCTAATAAAAAATGTGATCACTACCACAGGTACTGATGCGTTTTCTATAAATGTTCGTAATGTATTGACTAGGTTTATCAAAATAGACACAAAAAAACACGATAGACTGCTTGCTTATTAATCAAGACTCTACTAGAATCTGTGACTTCTGCAAGGGGTCTAATCGTATTTTTACAATCTTACAAAATTTCAGCCAAGAGAATTAGCCGTTAGCTGTAGTGCTAGCAATGAGTTATCAAGCCTTCACCATCAGCAAACTTACTCTTATTCATCTACATCTTCATCTGATTCTTCAGATTCGATATCTTCAGAGGTGGCTTTCTTATCAGTTTCACCAAGTTGAATCAAGTGAATATGCTTATATCCCAGTCTAATTTCAAACTCATCACCAGGCTTTAAGTTCATTGCCTTAGTGTAGGTAGCACCAATCACAATTTGACCGTTTTGGTGAACGCTGACTCGATATGTCGGTTCTCTTCCACGACCATCTTTAGGTGCTTCTGGACTAAGGGGAATACCTCTAGCCGATAGCAAAGCATCATAAAAATCCGTGAGATTAACACGAACCTGATTATTCTTAGTAACGGTGTAATAGCCACATTGCTTGGCTCTTTCTCGGCGGGGTAAATTAGAAAGTTCTTTTACCTTAGCAAGCAATGCTTTTCCAGTTAATGGTGCGGTTGCGGTTTCAGTCATTACGCTCAAATTTTCCTTACTCTCTCCAAACTGATAAACAAAGTTGTCTCATGCCAGTATTTGACTACTCATGACCCTAAAGTGGGGGATAAATTCCTGTTTATAGGTTGAGCTATCAGCGCCTATATTATGGTCATCCACAACGAATTAAAGGTCATGGTGGCCACCAACATTAATTTAGGTGATTTTACGGCACTTTTAACCATTACTCGCCATCAGAAATCAATTGATTTTCTCTTTTGACGCTACTGTAGCGGTGTAAATTTCAGCCACCTTCACAATGGGTTTGAGTTCTACTACAAATAAGTCGTAGACCCAATAAATTGTAGGCTTTCAACTTTCAGTGCTGGCCTTTATTGCCCTTGAGTTGTTGGGTTTTCCCTACTCTGACTCTCCAGCCTAGGACAGCATAGTATTTGAATAGGCGCTTATGGACATACACCTTTGTCCTGCCTGTAGAGACGTGAATTTTCTTGTCTCTACATTACGAATTAACAAAGCAGCATTAACCATGCTTATGCAGCGATTGGTACTGGATTTGTTATTTCCTAATTTTATATTAAATACTAGCATGAACTAATAATAGCAAAATAATTGTTTAGTTTTGAATTTAACTTGCAGATGGACTTTAATCTAAATATCTAACCTTGGAGAGGCAAAAAGCGGCGAGGATTTTCCTCATGCTTTATTGCTCTAGTGAGTATTGCAGCATGGCTTTTATAAAAATTAATCTAAATTTAGACGAGCAGTTTTGACAAATGAGTTAAATCCCAGATTTACTTGATTTCGTACAGACAAAACTCAGCGAGGATTATCCTGCTGCTTTATGCTCACAAGACGAAAAGCGGACAGCCATTATATACGTCTGTCTTTGGGAAGAATAAATTTTCCCATATTTTCCAAATGCTTGATTGTCAGCAGATGTTTATCAACAGGTTTAGCACTTCCACCTTCACAAAAAACTCCCCTTTTCGACTAGATCAGGGATTTTTCACAGCAATAGCTCTCATTGCTCTTAGCATCAAGATATATTGAGAAACATTACTGTATTTAGTTGGGATATCTTTACTCTGGAGGAAATGAACGGCGTTCTTTCTCCTGATCAACTCACTTGTGGTTGTACTGCCAAACAAGTCAGTTAAACACTCCCGCCACCATTACCTGATTTAAGTTTGGTGTTGGAGCTTGACAATAATATCACTTGTAGCACTTATTCAAATTAAATTTTAATGGTTATCCTTAAACTAGAATCAGTTGCGCTTTAATTATCAGCCTATTAACACTGGGCTGGGAATACAGGGCAACAAGAGTATAGCTCAATTTGTGTAACCAGCAGCCTTTACTCAAGATTTCTGAGGCTGGTGATGTAATTTTAAGATTTTGGTTAGTGATAATGGAAGTTCTATTTAAGATCATTCGGCAGCAACAAAATTCTTCTCCTGTTGTACAAACTTACCTTTTAGAGGTAGATTCTGGCAATACAATCCTGGATTGCCTCAATCAAATTAAGTGGGAACACGATGGGACACTCGCTTTTCGCAAAAATTGTCGCAACACCATTTGTGGTAGTTGTGCTATGCGAATCAATGGGCGTTCGGCTTTAGCTTGTAAGGAAAATGTGGGTAGTGAACTGGCTAAATTACCACAAGTTCCTGCTTTGGAGAATAACGCCAACACTATTCGGGAAATTACAATAGCTCCTCTGGGTAATATGCCCGTGATTAAAGATTTGGTTGTAGACATGAGTAGTTTCTGGAATCATCTCGATGGAGTTGCGCCCTATGTCAGTACAGCAGCGCGACAGGTTCCAGAAAGGGAATTTTTACAAACACCACAGGAGCGATCGCGTTTGGATCAGACTGGCAATTGTATTATGTGTGGTGCTTGCTACTCTGAATGTAATGCCCGTGAAGTTAATCCAGATTTTGTTGGCCCTCATGCTTTGGCTAAAGCCTTTCGCATGGTAGCCGACTCTCGTGATAGTGAAACTGAAAATCGCTTAGAAAGTTATAACGAAGGAACTAAAGGAGTTTGGGGTTGTACTCGTTGTTTTTACTGTGATTCAGTTTGTCCAATGGAAGTAGCACCATTAGAGCAAATTACGAAAATTAAACAGGAAATTCTCCAACGCAAAGAAGCTAAAGACAGTCGTTCAATTCGCCACCGCAAAGTATTAGTAGATTTAGTCAAAGAAGGTGGTTGGATCGATGAACGTCAATTTGGTATCCAAGTCGTTGGTAACTACTTTAAAGATTTAAAAGGATTACTCAGTCTTGCACCTCTCGGTCTACGAATGATAGTTCGGGGTAAATTCCCACTTTCCTTTGAACCGTCTCAAGGTACTCAACAAGTGCGATCGCTCATCGAATCTGTACAAGACAGTGCTGAGTAGGGGAGTAGGGGAGTAGGTAAGGGCGGGTTGAAGCGGTTAGTCTGTGCTATGTCGAAATTCTTCATAAACCCGCCCGTGCTTCTCAGATCTAACGGGGATCTTGAGCTATATTTAACCTTTCTCCAGATGGTTCATAAACTAAAACATCCCATTGCCCATTGTTACTATACTCAAACGCAATCCTCCGACCATCAGCGCTAATAGTGGGGTTGCGGACCTCGGCTTGTAAGTTATTGGTTAAATTTCTGGATTGTCTGGTTTCTCGGTCATAGAGAAAAATAGTAGATCGCCCCTGACGACTAGCCGCAAAAACGACATATCGACCATTTTCAGCCACACTAGGATGAGAGGCGATGGTATCTAAAGCATTTAAACCGGGTAAATCTACCAAACTGCGAGTCAGCGTATCAAACATATAAACATCTTGACTACCCCGGCGATCGCTTGTAAAAACAATATATCTTCCAGAAATTTGGGGATTTAGTTCCGAAGCTGGACTATTAAGACTCCGACCACCAGGATCAAAAGGATAATTTGCTAGGCGAGGATAACCAACACAGCCACCCAATAAGCTTAAGCTCGCAACAAATATAGATATAAAAATAGTTTGATTAGTCATTACTCAATGGTCATTAGTCATTAGTCATTAGTCAATGGTCATAAGACCAACAACTTATAACTAATACCATTTCTTGGCGATAAGTAGGTGTGTGTAGCCATAAGTCTGCCGAATTTCTTTCTTCCTTTGCGCCTTTGCGTGAGATATAAAAATGTGGTTCATTTAGGTGAAAATCGCTGTAAATAGCAGACGCGATAAATCGCGTCTCTACAAAAGGAAAAAATTAATTGACACTTGCACCACTGGGAATATCTAACTCAATATTCGGTCCCCTGTCTAAAACTTCAATATCCCACTGACCACGGCTAGCGGTTTCAAAGACAACATAACGTCCATCTGGGCTAATTCCCGGATTTCTTACCCAGCCGCGATAAGTGGGAGTAATAATTTGTGACTTTTGCGTAGCGCGATCGTAAAGTGCCACCACAGGTCTACCTTGCTCACTTGTAAGATAAGCAATATAACGCCCCGTGTAACTCAAACTCGGACTTTCAGTAATTGTCTGGGGTCTATTTAAACCTGGAGTACGAACCAAGCGTTGTTCATTCAAGTCATAGATCAACAATTGGTGACTACCATTGCGATTCGATATAAACGCTAAAAAGCGCCCATTTCCACTTAACGCTGGTTGCTCTTCAGTGTAGCGGCTGTTGAGAGAAATAGACCCTATGGGTATTTCGTTAGAACTACAAGATAACAATAAACTAGCAAAGCTAAAAACCAGGCTCCAATGAATTGGTTTTTGGAGCCAACATCTAGGCGTAAGTCTTTTCACCTCAATTGTTTTCCATCGCCTTCAGACCTAATTCTCACTCAAAAGTGCTAAATCATACCATCATCAAAGTCATTTGAATTATCTGGCTCCTGACTGGGTTTTTCAATCGGGTTATATGGTACGTATTCAGTTGGTATAGCATCATCATCCTCACGCGGTCTCCGAGAACTTGAGTCAGCCGGTGGGCGGCGCTTTCTGGTTCTGGGCGGGATATCCTGGTCTGGAATATCTGGGCGTGGTGGTCTATTAGTGCTACGACGAGAAGATTTTCTCACTTCCGGTTCTGGATTTTCCCAATCATCAACTGGTCTACTAGAACCACTCCAATCTTCTTGTTCAAAACTCTCAGGATTACGGCTCACAGGACGGCTAGAACTAGGACGACGGCTTTTTGCTCCTGTTTCTGGTCTTTCCCTACTACTGCGGCGTTCTGGACGACGTGGGGGTTGCTCCTCATAGTAGTCATCACGAGAAGAACGAGTATCCCTACTACCCCGAATCCGAGGACGTACAGGTGGTTCTTCCTCTTCATAAGGTAGTGGTTCTAGATCATCCTCCACCTCAGCCTCATATCCCCTGCGATTGTAGGAATAGTTTCTGCTGACCTCTCGCTCGTCGTCCACAATGGGAGTATTACGTTTAGCTTGTTGAGTAGCGATACCTCGCAAACGAATACTTTCAACCGCAAAAAATACAGTTGAACCAACTAAAAGCAGCTGATTAAATTGCAGAATTGGGTCTAAACGCCATCCTTGGAAAATGAGAATAAAGCCGCAGAGTAAGCCCACAGCTGCAAAAAAGATATCTTGATCTCGTGACAGTTCTGGACGCACAGTGCGAAGAAAATACAGTGCTGCCCCAGACACAGCCAGGAAAATTCCTAGAATACTGGCTGAGTTCGTCCCAAAATTGACCTGAGCCAGAACGCTGGCTGAGTTCAGCCCAAAATTTACCATTGTTCTTTTCCAAATATCAAATCTATGTTAACGAGTCACAATTAAAATCACTACTCTAATCAGACACAATATGCACAATATATTTAATCGGCAAAGCCTTTGGTAAAGAGAGCTTCTCAAGCTATTCACCGCCAGCAAAAAAGCCGATGTCTGTCAACTAAGTATACCTTGTCCTCAATGGGAGGACTTTTTGCATTTAGTGCAATTAGGTAAACTGCTTTAAATGAGTTTTAACTAACATAGCTGACAGACAATCGGTGAGAAATGAGAGTCCAATGGACTCTCAAAAGCATTATGAACGCTGGATTTTATCTTTTTGGCTAATGAAAATCAGCCCAACTGTAGCGGGGACGACTACAATCAAACCACCCCAGAGTAGGCTCCAAAGAAAATTTGCTAATGAAGGGGTCATATTTCTAAACCTTTTTTTACACACTTCATCATAATTCTAATATGGTGTCTTGCAAAAAAAGTGATGAGACGCGATGAATCGCGTCTCTACAAGAAGGTGTGGTTGGTTCAATTGGTTAAAATTAAAGAAAGAATATTTAAAAAAGCTGCCAATTTGCTGGCGATCGCCTAAATTCTTTCTAAGTTCACAAATAGTAGCTCAAACTGATGACTGGTGTTAACCTGACTGTCTGGATTCTCGGCCCTGTGTTGGGACTGATGATATTTTTGTTTATTTTCCGCATCATTCTAACTTGGTATCCACAAGTAGACATGAATCGTTTGCCCTTTAACCTCATAGCTTGGCCGACTGAACCCTTTTTAGTGCCAATGCGAAAGCTAATACAACCAATAGGAGGGGTAGATATTACCCCCATTATTTGGGTGGGCATTTTCAGCCTGATCAGGGAAATTCTCCTTGGTCAGCAAGGACTAATCACCATGATGAGTCGTTTGAATTAGAGAGGTGAGGGACTGAGAACAAGTAGGGGCGGGTTTACAGATATCATTCAACATGAATGAGTATATTCCTAAACCCGCCCGTACAAGCTTCCTAAAGTTTCATTTCCTGCACAAAATTGGTGTAGACATTACCTTGTAAAAATTGGGGGTTTTCCATAATCTTTTGGTGAAATCCAATGGTAGTAGGAAGTCCAGTAATGGCACACTCTCGCAGTGCGCGTTTCATGCGGTTAATTGCAGTGGCGCGGTCTGGCCCCCAAACGATTAATTTACCAATCAGAGAATCATAATAAGGGGGGATTTGGTAATCGGTATAAACATGGGAATCAATGCGGACACCAGGGCCACCAGGGGGAAGATAGCCACTAATACGTCCCGGTGCGGGTCGAAAATCGTGGTCTGGGTCTTCAGCGTTAATCCGGCATTCAATAGCATGACCCCGCAAGACTACTTGATCCTGAGTAATCTTCAGTCTTTCTCCTTGGGCAATCCGGATTTGTTCAGCAACTAAGTCTATTCCTGTAACCATCTCTGTCACAGGATGCTCAACTTGAATCCTGGTGTTCATTTCCATAAAGTAGAACTTACCAGACCTATCTAGAAGAAACTCCACTGTGCCAGCCCCAGTAAAGTTAATAAATTGAGCAGCTCTCACAGCAGCTTGTCCCATTTTTTCTCGTAGTTCTGGGTCAAGTGCCGCACTAGGAGCTTCTTCTAGTAACTTTTGATTGCGGCGCTGAATTGAGCAGTCCCGTTCACCCAAATGGATCACGTTACCGTAATTATCAGCCAAAATTTGAAATTCAATATGGCGGGGACGTTCAATAAATTTTTCTACATAAACGCCAGAATTGCCAAAGGCTGCTCCCGCTTCACCTTGGGCTGCTAAGAAAAGTTTGACAAATTCGCTTTCAGAACGCACTAAACGCATTCCCCTGCCGCCGCCGCCAGCTGTGGCTTTAATCATCACCGGATAATCCATATCCTTGGCGATTAATAATCCTTCTTGTTCGGATTCTACCAAGCCATCACTACCGGGTACTGTGGGAACCAAAGCTTTTTGCATCGTTTCTTTGGCTGTGGATTTATCCCCCATCAGCCGGATAGCTTCAGGTGTGGGGCCAATAAAGGCAATATGATGGTCGGCACAGATTTCGGCAAATCGGGCATTTTCTGATAAAAATCCATAACCAGGATGAATTGCGCTGGCGTTGCGAGTCAGAGCAGCAGCAATAATATTAGGAATATTTAAATAACTTTTACTGCTAGCAGGCTCGCCAATGCAAACGGCTTCATCGGCAAGTTGGACGTGCAGAGCATTCCGGTCAACGGTGGAGTGAACCGCAACGGTCGCAATGCCCATTTCTTCACAGGCTCGGAGAATGCGAAGGGCGATTTCTCCCCGATTGGCAATTAATATTTTGTCAAACTTCATTTTTTAGCTTTGATATTAGTACCACTAGATAGTCATTGTCTCCCATCCCGTTTGCCACAATGCTTTCGCTTTATCTCAAATTATCACAGGAGTTTTTCTCGCCTCATCCTGAGCAGAGTTTAAAGAGGATGAGGCTTCGGTGTCTTGACCAAGCAAGCCCCGTTTTCTCAAGACGATTGTATTGGTATGGGTTCCAGACCGATACCGTCTTCCCTACACCCTACACCCTACCCCCAACACCCTATTAGTGAAGGATCTTAACTAGATTAACAATATTGCATTTGCTAGTCTGGAGCCAGTTTGCCGAATTAGGCTTTTTTGAGGATGGTTTGCATCTGACTTGTAAAGCCACTATATTTTTGTGGGTAATATATCCTTATTTCAAGGATTTGTTTTCACTTCCACTTAAATTTTTAGGAATTTTTGCTAAATCTCAGTATTTTCTCACTAGTTTTATTTTTTTGTGCTATGCTTTATTTCTGGACAATCAGCGCGGATGTGGCGGAATTGGTATACGCGCACGCTTGAGGTGCGTGTGGCTTTGCCTTGCGAGTTCGAGTCTCGCCATCCGCATTTTTATGTGTTTAGTTTTGAGTAGAAAGGACGCAGCGATGCGTCCTTTTACAATTTCTGGGTCAAAAATTATCTCTGTACTTGTGAGCTTGCTATTGAAAGCAAAATTTTTGTGCTTTGATAGAGATAGGTGAACTTTTGTAAAGAACATTGACTGCAACTTTTACAAGCACAAACAATTCAACATTGCCAACAGCATGGCATCGCCTCGCTCCGATTTGGCAAGGTGGAGAGGAAGTTATCCAAAAAAGTTTGCCTCACTCACAGTTAGCACCAGCGTGGCAATTGTTACTTTTAGGTGACGGCTCGCCTACAAGACATTTACAATTACTCACGGGAGAACCGACAGAGGTGGATGTGATTGATATGTCGTTGATTGGCATGAACTCAGATCATGCCCCCGACTTAATTCAAGCTGTACCAGGGCCAAGACTGCGGCGACAGGTATGGTTACGTACTGCTTCAGGACAGCGATTAGGTTACGCCACTTCATGGTGGGAAGCTAGTCATATAGATGAATTTTTGCAAAATCGTTCCCTACCAATTTGGGCTAGTTTAGCTCGCATTCGTACAGAGTTATATCGGGATATTCAAGGAATTTACTACGGCTATTCAGATGCACTAGAGTCAGGTTTTGAGGTGTCTGGGCCTTTTTGGGGTCGTCATTATTTGTTTTGGCATCATGGAAAGCCTTTAACTTTAATATATGAAGTTTTTTCGCCTTATTTAACTAAGTATTTGGGTGCTACAAACTTGACTGCCGCCAATGGAAAAGATCAAGCTACTTAGTATTAGTTAAAGACAACAACGGCTAAAGATCGTGTCAGTAGAGTACAGATGTAGGTTGGTTAAGCGCAGCGCAACCCAACGCAACCAATAATGTTGGGTTTCCTAACGTCAACCCAACCTACAATTTTTTGCAACATTTTAAGCTTGCCACGCCAGTAGAGTGCAAAAACTACCATCGTCATCGGTTGCAGGTTTTTAAAGTTAGTTATACTCTCAAAGTGCTGGGAGTCATGGATGTATATTGAAGGAATTTATCCATAAAGTAACTATCCTAGAAAACTTGTCTGCTCAATTTAACAAAGGATGAGGTATTGGTTGAGATGGCTTTGCCTGTTGTGTCTGTTATAAAAAATAAAACAAAGAAACCCTCTCTGCTACTGACATTATTGGCTGCTGGATTATTGATTGGTCTGGGGAGTGCGGCATACTGGTTTTTAACTCAAAGGCAAACATCTTCTAGAGGCTTGCCAGTAGGTGTAAATATTATCCCTCAAGATGCGCTGTTGACGGTTTCTTTAACCACAGATCCCAAACAATGGCAAAAATTGCAAGAATTGGGAACAACAGAAACCCAAGCCGAAATCAATAAAAATTTAGTCCAGTTGCGCGATCGCTTTCTGACTAATAATGGTTATGACTTCGAGAAAGATATCGCCCCTTGGGTAGGCGATGAAGTCACCTTAGCAATTTTATCCCCACCAACTCAACCTGCACTCAAACCAGTAGACAACGATAAAGATGCTGCTAGCGCTCAACAGTCGATGGTCATGGTACTACCCATTAATAACCTAGAAGCAGCTAAAAGCATTTTGTCTGAACCCAAAACCCTCAAACAAGGTAAATGGTACGACCGCACTTATCAGGGAATCACCATTAAACAAACTGATGGTAAATCAGGGGAAAAGCTTTCAGCCGCCTTACTAGATGAACGGTTTTTAGTGATTACTGACCATCCCCAAGCCACAGAACAAGCAATTGATGCATATCAAGGTAAAGCATCCTTAGCAACAGTCGCAGGCTTTGGGGATAATTTTCGCAAAATCTCCAGTTATCGCCCCTTTGCTCAGTTTTATTTAAATGTACCCATAGCCGCCAGAATCGCTGCTGCTGCTCCTAACCGGGCTTTACCAGCTCAGGTTTTAGCTCAACTGCAAAATAACCAAGGTTTAGCAGGATCTATGACCTTAGAGCCAGAAGGAATCCGCTTCAAGGGAATTTCTTGGCTTAATCCCAATAGTCAGCGTGTTCTGAAAGTGGAAAACAAAGCCGGGACAATGCAAAACCGTGTACCAGCCGAAACCTTAATGATGCTTTCTGGCGGAAACTTACAACGGTTTTGGGAAGATTACGTTTTAACATCACAAAAGAATCCTCTCTCGCCCATCTCACCAGAACAGTTACGAGGTGGTGTCAAGTCACTCACCGAGATGGATTTAGATCAAGATTTTCTCAGTTGGATGCAGGGTGAGTTTTCTGTGTCTGTAATTCCCAATAGCTCAAATGATGATGATTCTCAGGATTTCCGAGCAGGTTTGCTATTCATGATACAAGCAAAGGATGCTTCTAACGGGCAAAGCCTACGTAAGTCAGCTGAAGCATCTTTGAAAAAGCTGGATGAGGTGATGAAAACCCAATATCAGTTCCAGATTCAACCGAGTACAGTTGCAGGTCAACCGATTGTGAACTGGATTACACCTTTTAACACCTTAACCGCCAGCCGTGGTTGGTTAGATGATGATATTGCTTTTTTGGTAGTGGGCGCTCCCATCACAGATAAAATTGTCCCTAAACCTGATAAGACTCTAGCTAATACCTCGCCATTTCAACAAACTGTTCCCACAGAACCCAATCCCACAAATGGTCAATTTTTCTTGGATATGGAAGTGGCTGTGAAAAACTTTACTCTCAATACTTTATTTCCTAATCAACAAATTTTTCTAGATGCGACAAGCTCAATTGGGGTGACATCTGCTGTTAGCGATAATCGCAGTACTCGCTATGACATTTTTATAGTCCTGAAAAAAGATGATACTTCAGCCATTTCTCCTAGTTCAGATATGAGTGCTGAGACGCGATAAATCTGAGACGCGATAAATCGCGTCTCTACAAGAAAGTCTAAAAACCGTGTGTTATGAGTCTGTAAACGGATAGGATCAGAACAGTCAGAATCACTATTTTAACGACTCAACTGGGGAGAACACTTTATGAATCTGGTTGAACTCCAGAACTGGCTGGACAATGCCACGTTTGCTGTATTATTTCTCACAATGTTGGTGTATTGGTGCGGAGCAGCTTTTCCCAATCTACCGACACTGGGGACTTTGGGAACTGCGGGAATGGCGATCGCTAATTTATGTATAGCTACTTTATTAGGGGCGCGATGGATCGAAGCTGGTTATTTTCCCCTCAGTAATCTCTATGAATCCCTATTTTTCTTGGTTTGGGGAATTACTGCTGTACATCTGTTTGCTGAGAACACTAGCCGTAGCCGCTTAGTAGGAGTTGTTACCGCACCTGTAGCAATGGGGATCACGGCTTTTGCAGCCCTCACTTTGCCATCAGAAATGCAATCAGCAGAACCTTTAGTACCTGCGCTCAAGTCTAATTGGCTGATGATGCACGTCAGTGTGATGATGTTAAGTTATGCCGCTTTGATGGTGGGATCATTATTAGCGATCGCCTTTTTAATTGTCACCCGTGGTCAAAATATCCAACTCCAAGGCAGTTCTGTGGGTACTGGCGGTTATCGCAGTAACGGCTACCGGTTACACAAAGCTGGTGAACTCGTTACTCAACCAGCCACACCCCCGGCTGAAAATAATGGCTTTTCTCGCTTTGAAAGTAATAATAATGGCAATGGTAATACTGCTGTTTTAAATTTAGTCACAGCTACTGAGTTGCCTACTGTAGTAACTGCCGAAAAACTACTTTCTCCACAACGCCTTAGCCTAGCTGAAACCCTGGACAATATCAGTTACCGCGTCATTGGACTAGGATTTCCCCTGATCACTATTGGTATTATTGCTGGTGCAGTTTGGGCTAATGAAGCTTGGGGTTCCTACTGGAGTTGGGACCCCAAAGAAACCTGGGCTTTAATTACTTGGTTAGTTTTTGCCGCCTATCTCCACGCCCGAATTACTCGCGGTTGGCAAGGTCGTCGCCCTGCAATTTTAGCCGCCAGTGGCTTTGTTGTCGTTTGGGTTTGCTATCTAGGTGTAAATCTTTTAGGAAAAGGTTTGCATTCTTACGGTTGGTTTTTCTAAATCAATACAGTTCAGTCCACAACCCATATTGTAGAGACGCATGAATCGCGTCTCTTTCCGTTTTCTAGAAAATTTCATATTTATTAAGCTAACCACAAAGCGACATTACGCACATAAGCCTTTATGTCTTCTAAGGCGCGTGGTTCTGTTTTCATCCCATCTCCCGGTGGTTCATCCACAAATGTGGGACAGCCTTTGTTAATGTCCCAGTTGTAATCTACGAAGTGATGGAAACTGGAGTTAGCTACTACACGCCCTACTAGATTACCTTGTGCGTCTGTATAGTTGTCGAGTGCTACAACTAGATTGAAGTCCCGACCTGTAGCCAAACTTTTTCCTAGGGCAATGACTCGCGCATTGAGTTTTTCTGGATGCACTCCAATACCACCCTCGTGGGGATGCGTGGGAAAAAATTCGATGCTTCCAGAAGGAGAATGAGGATTTTTTAACAGTTCGTGAATTGGTTCTACCAGGGTAATTTTTTGATAATCACCGTTAGCCCCAGAATAGTAGTTAGGCCAAGAAATATAAGTTGTATGCGGATCATCCCGACTCCAACGAGTATTATCAGGATCGGGATTTTTGGTATTGAAATAATGGAGATCGCCAATGTCAACTAAACCACACATTGAACAGCCCATATCCTGATGATCCCGTGTGGTGAGAATTCCACTTCCACGTTGATGAAAGGCATTAATCCCAGCAATATCTTTTTCTGTTAACCCATCCCCAGTATCTAAGGCAAATAACCAAAGTTGATCAAAATTTGATTCCCCTAATGTACTCAAAACCGGGTCGTTACCCTCTGCATCGATGGAGCGATCGCGTGCTTTGACTTCAAACAATGGATTTCCCGCTTCATCTTGAATAGATGCCAGATAATCCTGTAATAAAGAGAACCGGAAAATGCTCCAGTCATCTTCAGTGCTAGGAATGGTAGTTTGCAAAAGAATACGAATTGGTTTTATCATCGGTTCCGTAGTTTGATTTTTGAGCCATTGTCATGAATTTAAGCAGATTTAGGGAACGTTCACTCAGTTTATTCACCTTTTACGTTAAATTCCCTCACAAACGCTTTTCAACATTTGTCGTAACCAAATATTTGCCTGATCCTGATCTGTGAGTTTGCTCCAAAGCATAGAAATCATCCACGGTTCAGTTTTGACAGGAATTTCAAAAATTTCTAATGTCCCTCGATATGCAAAGGATTCTACCAATCGTGATGGAACAGCACTCACCAAGTCACTGGATGAAATGATTTCTGGCAACACTAATAAATGAGGAGTTGTCAAAGCAACTCGACGCTGGAGATTATATTTAGCAAGCACCTGGTCGATTTCACCAACTTCATCTCGCCTGATAGTGAAAAGAGCATGAAGCAGATTAGCGAAGGTTTCCGGTGTGATGGCATCCTGGGTAATCATGGGATGTCCACGTCTACAGATGCCTACAAAGTGTTCGGGAAATAATGGCATCTGTATTGTTTGTCTGGGCGGGTTTTGGAAAACACCCAAGGCTAGATCAATCTCTCTTTGCTCTAATAGTTCTCCCACACAGTCTTTAGCAAAACCAATCAATCGAAAATCAATATTTGGTGCAGTACGTCGGCAAAGTTCCAACAGCTTGGGCATGACAACGTAGCTGGTGTAATCTGAACTAGCAATTTTGAAAGTATTTTTAGCCGTAGCTGGGTCAAATATTTTACTAACTGCCAATATCTGGCGAATTTGTTCTAGGGCGGTTCTGATATCAGGGGCAATTTCCAGCGCCTTGGCTGTGGGCTGCATTTCTCGACCAATACGGAGAAATAACTCATCTTGGAATAGTATACGTAATCTTGCTAGGGACGCATTCATAGCTGGTTGTCCTAGATACATTTTTTGGGCTGCGGCTGTCACGCTTCTTTCTTCAAACAGCGCTTCAAAGGCGACCAGGAGGTTTAGATCAATGGCAGATAAATCTATTAATCCCATCGATTCTTGTTAATGCTTATTCTCCAGGTTGGATGAAAACCGACATGGGAGGCGAAAATGCACCGTTTACGGCAGAAGAAGGAGCCGAAACCGCAGTCTATCTGGCAACACTTCCAGATGGTGGCGCGCAAGGACAATTTTTTGCGGAAATGCGGAAGTTTGGTGGCCCTATTCAATTACAGTGGTAGGTGAATATGGCAAATTCAGGCTAAAAATCACATTTGCTTAATTAGAGATGGAACAAGAAGATCACATTGTCACCGTTTTCATTTCACAAATTGTCAAACCAGGATGCGAAAGCGCTTATGAAACTTGGTTGAAAGATATTACCAGTGTTTGTGGGAGTTATGCTGGCCATTTAGGCACAAATGTAATTCGCCCACAACCAGGTGTGCGTCCAGAATATGTGATTATCTTCCGGTTTGACGGCTATGAAAATTTGAAGGCATGGATGACATCACGCGATCGCGAATATTGGCTGACTCAATCTCAAGATTTAGTTCAATCTGACCCTCATATTCAGGAAATCAACGGATTATCAGCGTGGTTTTCTCTTCCTGGTCAACCACTCAAAACTCCACCTCGTTATAAAACAGCATTGCTAACTTGGGCAGCTGTATCTGTATTGATTAATGTGCTGAATAGACTTTTAACACCCTTGCTGGGTAACTTACCTTCTGTGATAATTTCATTGATTATTTCCGCAATCATGGTGGGATTGTTAACTTATATTGTCATGCCTTGGGTAACTCGTCTCTTTAGTCCTTGGCTATATGGGAAATCACGAGGTGTTTAAAAAATGAGAGCGCAGCAGGTATGTGATGCTTTTTTAGGTAATATCTAGTTATTTTTGCACTAGATAGCAATTGTTTCATATTTATATCTAGTGCAATATTAGAAATCCATAATAGTTGATTGAAAATGAGTAAATTCGGATACTAAAATTTCTGGGGACTGAACTTAATATTGAGCCTGTGTCTAATAACTCACTCTTCCATTCTATTATAAATTTTAATTTAACAGCTAATTGTCAAACTAAAGGAATATAGATAAAATGTAAGCACTAAATAATTAGGGTAAGTTTGGCTCATCTTCAGGTATTTATTGTATCAATGAATTAATTAATACATTTAATTAAACGGCATCTATCGAAGAAAAGTATTATTTATTTGGGCTGAACATCTATCTCTATGGAAACTATAGACTTAGTGATAGGAGATTTATATGGAAAATGGATTTGAACGACTAAATCATGATGAAGTTGTGTATGTGGAACCAGATATTTTTAATAATTTAGATGTTTCAGGCACATTTAAAGTTCATGATTTGATATCAGCAATTAAACAATACCTGGGAGCAGAAGGGACAACTGAAGAAAGTTTATATAGCCAAGGATTAGATTGTGAAGTTTTAAAATTTAGTGCCGAGGGATGGACGAAAGGAAAAGTGAGACTTTCTTTAGAATTTTGTCCTGATGAGCCAGAATTTCCCTTGGAGGAAATTTATCAACAACTGGAAAAAATGCAAAGCCAATCATAGATAATAAAAAATATCTGGTTTTGTATGCGGTTAATTAACAAAAATGGTATGGACTGCCTTACACGCAAAAATACATCGTACCATGCGCTCACGCCACTTATTTGAGCGTCAGCAAAGGCTATTAGTCGCTGTTTCTGGTGGTCAAGATTCTTTGTGTTTAATTAAATTGCTGTTAGATTTACAACCTAAATGGCAATGGGATTTAGGTATTGCTCATTGTGATCATCGTTGGCGTAGTGATTCTGAAGCTAATGCTGATCATGTGGAAAAATTAGCTCAAAGTTGGGGTGTATCTTTTTATTTAGAAACAGCAACACAGCCATTAAATAGCGAAGCGGCGGCACGTAATTGGCGGTATGCAGCTTTGAGTGCGATCGCTCAAGTAAATAATTATCAGTATATAGTCACAGGGCATACCGCTAGCGATCGCGCTGAAACTTTGCTTTACAACTTAATGCGTGGTACTGGTGCTGATGGGTTACAAGCATTAACTTGGCAAAGGCCACTAACTGCGGATATTTTCTTAGTGCGTCCGCTTTTAGAAATTACTCGACCACAAACAAAGCAATTTTGTCAAGAATTTAATCTTCCAATTTGGGAAGATTCCACCAATCAAGATGTCAAATATGCCCGCAACCGCATTCGCCAAGAGTTAATCCCATATTTACAAACAAATTTTAACCCCAAAGTAGAATCCGCCTTAGCCCAAACAGCAGAACTACTGCAAGCCGAAGTGGAATATTTAGAGCAAGCCGCCCAAGAATTGAGGGAAACAGCGACAGAACTTGTAGAGACGCGATTGATCGCGTCTGAGTCTGAGGTAAACGAGGCTGGATTGAGGTTAAATCGTCAGGTATTACAAAAAGCACCTTTAGCGCTACAACGTCGCGTCATGAGGCAAATATTACAACAGATACTAACTGACGCACCGAGTTTTGAACACATCGAAAAATTGACGGCATTAATTATAGCACCAAACCGTTCACAAACTGATCCATTTCCTGGTGGTGCGATCGCTCAAGTTCAAGGCGATTGGATCTGCATCACTCTTAACTTTTAACTCTTCCTCAGCACTCAGGACTCAGTAATCAGCACTCAGACTTTGAAGAGTGTGACGCATTTCATTGATAGTCTCGATTTGATGCGCACCAGTTTCCTGAACTTGAGCCAAAGAATCGGTAATTCTTTGCAGCTGATGCCGTAATCCGTCGAGAGAGTCTTGAATCGGTTGTAATGTCTCTTGGTAAAGATGCACACGACCCCAACATTCTGCGGTTGCTGTTCGCAATGATAGCAAATTTGTTTCTATTTCCTGACATTCTTGGTGCTGTTCATCTTGCTCTTGGGTTTGATTGTCAATCATTCCTTGATCCATTTCCAGAGCAGCACGTATCTGGGAAATCTCATGTTCTAACTTTTCTAGTTCTTGCGACTGTTGTTGTCGTTGGGTTTTCATTTGTAACAAAATTGGCGCAAAGTCAATTTGGTTATCCCCTTCTGTATTGGTAATAGGATGTCCTTGTCGTCGCAAAAGTATATTTTCATGTTGCTGAATCAACTTTTGCCGTTGTTGTAAATTGCGGCGTTGCCCTACCAAAGTTTCGTTTAACATTTGATATAGGTCTTTTTCGTCTGCCAGTTCTGCTTCCAAATTTATTTTGTCTTCGTCGCCTGGTGCGTTGATTTGATTTTGCAGTTTTTCTATGCTTTCCTGCTTATATGTCAGTTCTTGCTCCTGATCGTGGACAAAGCTAGAATCCATTTCCAACTTATACTTTAAGTCTTGTATTACTTGTTGTAGTTCTTCTAAAGACATCCGTTCCAAAGCTTCGACATCAATTTGCTGGCTCAGTACGACATCCCCAGAAGTTGCAGCTAAAGAGCGAATTTGTTGATGTAACAGATCCTGTTGTTGCAACTGTTCCTTAATGATTTGAACATAATCTTGCTTACTGGCCAGAGTTGCAGTTTTTACTTTTAATTGAGCTTTTTGCTCTTCCAAAAAATTCCGTGCTTGTTGCCATGCGTTTTGGCGATCGCTTAAAGTTTGCGATAAGCGGTCAATTTCTGCTTGCTGTTGAGTCGCTACAGCTTTTTGTTGTTCTAGTTGTTCCCAATGTGGGCTTAAAGTAGCTTGTTGGCTCTCGACCAATTCCCAAGCTAGATTCAGATGTTCCCTAAAAGTTTCCGTGGGTGCAATTTTATTAGACAAGCGATCAAGTAACTCGCTCATCACCCGACTTTGCTCTTGATCTAAAACCTGACCCTGTGGAGAATCTGCTTGAGACTCTGCTAGGCGGCGTTGCTCACCCCGCAAATGTTCCCAAGCTCCCTCTAGTTCCTGACGGTTCCGTTCAATATCCGCTTGTAACTGTGAAATTTGCTCGCGGTTGGTTTCAACTTCCTCTTTCTGTGAATCCAGACGTTGAAACTCTTCCTCCATTTGTTGTAAATGTTCCAAACGAGCTTCCATATCCATTTCTCGGCGATTCATTTCTTGCGCCTGAAATGTTAGTGACTCCTTCCACTGGTTAATTTCATCTTCCTTGAGCTTAAGTTTTTCCAACTGGCGGGAAAATGTTTGCAAAATGTTAACTAATGGCCTGCCAGCTTCTTGAATCCTTTGTACTTGACGATTTGGATTCAATTCCACCAGTACCAGTGCGCCATCATTTAATCTACTAGCGTCATCAGCACTGATTGCGTCTTCCGACACAGTACTCCAATTCTGGTCGGTTCGCTGACACGCTAGCAGTTTCAGTTCAGTTTTAGCTCCACCACTGAGTAAGCCGCCTTTCTGCTTTTGTACTTCTGCTAAATACAGCACACCGTTTGTCCTCTTGTGTACTTGATGTCCGTCTTGGGGAATATATCTGAGATAATACTGCTAATTCAGTTTAATTCTAACTAAATTTAGGAAATAAACACATACAAAACTATTTAGAAACGTCAGATCAACGTCTTGATATTTATAGCAAAAATTTGATTTCGCCTTTATATTTTGTACTGATGGCAGTGATGATGACTTCCGTGTTACTACTAGGTTTAAGAAAAATCATTACAAAAGTTTACAGTATTTAGCTAAATATATACCCTGATTGGTATTAGTTGTAAAGGAAATAATATTTTGAGTACTAATACTAGATTCATCTGCTAACAAAGTAGAGCCGTTAATGAACAAATTTAACAGAAAATGTCACTGGAATCATCAGGAGAACCTTGAAGCTCAATGCAGGGAAATTTAAATGAAATCGATATTCGCAGTATCCTGCAATTGATCGAGTTAGGACAGCGAACTGGGCAACTTTTGGTGGAAGCCTGCTTTCACAATAGCGACAAACTCACAAATCACGAGACAGCCAGACATCACCATACGTGGAACATTGACAAACAATTTTGGTTTGTCTTCTTCCTCAACGGTCAAATTATCTACTGTCAACAAGGTGAGCCGAATTTGTCACGGATTGATGATTACTTACGTCATTACCGCGTCGAGACGCGACTTGATGAACAGCAACTTGCTTCCCTGGGTTCACAGAATGCACCAGAGTATGGGTATCTCTGGGCGTTATTAGAACGGAATATCATTGACCCCAAGGTAGGCCATAATATTATTCGCAGTTTGGTGTATGAAACACTCTTTGACCTGCTTAGTTTACACCAGGGTAGTTTCATTTTTCGGCAGGGTGCAACACTGACACCGCAATTAACCAGTTTAGAGATAGCTCCTTTAGTATATAAAACTACACAGCAAATACAGGCATGGAAACAGCTTTATCCACATATTCAGTCTTCTGAACAATTACCAATTCTAGCTGATATGGTTGAATTGCAATCTTCACTGCCACCAGCCACAATCAACAAGCTCAAGCATTGGGCAGATGGTAAAACAACCCTGCGTCAACTGGCGCGCCATCTCAACCGAGATATCTTGACAGTCGCCAAAGCAATATATCCATACGTACAGCAAGGTTGGCTACAATTAGTATATTCAACTACTAATCATTCTCCAACACAGAAACAAAAGTCAAGATTTGATGACAAAGAGAAAGTGCGCGTGGTATGTATTGACGATACCAAAACAATCTGTGAAACTGTAGAGTCTATCCTTAAACCACAAGGATATGAAGCGATCGCTTTGACCAATCCCTTAGAGGCTATTAGTCTCCTTTTTCAACTCCAGCCAGATTTAATCCTATGTGACATTGCTATGCCGGAATTGGATGGTTACGAGATTTGTGCAATGCTACGGCACTCTACCGCATTTGAAAATATACCGATTATCATGCTAACTGGTAAAGATCAATTTATAGATCGCCTCAGAGCGACAATGGTGGGAGCTACGGACTACTTAACCAAGCCCTTTGGGGATACTGAGTTACTCATGCTCGTAGAAAAATATGTAAACGTACAGTCTTATTTAGGGACACAAACAAAATGTAACACTTACTGATTCCATAAAATCTTGGGTAAAAGATGTTATCACAGAATCAGCTGACTCAAGTACCAGGTTATTATCTAATACATTAGTGAAACCATAAAATTAATTTATACACTAAATATTTTAGGGGGATCAGGGAATGTTCCAAGAAGGAACGTCTACATCAGGAGGTAGATAGGCATTTATGAGTACAGTTCTGATTGTGGAAGATAGTCTGGCACAAAGGGAGATGATTACAGACCTCCTAAAAGCAAGCGGTTTAATAGTTACCCATGCCAACGACGGAGTAGAAGCCTTGGAGGCCATTCAAAATGCACCTCCCGATTTAGTGGTATTGGATATTGTGATGCCCCGGATGAACGGCTATGAAGTGTGTCGGCGGTTGAAATCCAACCCCAAAACCCAAAACGTCCCCGTGGTGATGTGTTCTTCTAAAGGCGAAGAATTTGACCGCTACTGGGGTATGAAGCAAGGTGCTGATGCTTACATAGCCAAACCGTTTCAACCAACCGAATTGGTGGGAACAGTCAAACAACTGCTGCGAGGATGAAAACAATATGGTTAGTAAACCGGACTTTTTAAGCGGTAGTGGCCAAGATCAGTTTCGGCCAGAATTACAAGTAGAAAGTCCTGAAGGTGAATTACACTTACGGTTTTATATTCCACCAGAGCAGGAATTTGCACTACCTGCCACTGGTATTCGAGAGGTCATGGAACTCAGCCCGGATAGAATCACTCCGATTCCTAATGCTTCGCCTTTACTTTTGGGTACTCTAAATTTACGGGGTCGAGTCATTTGGGTAGCTGATTTAGGGCAATTCCTGGGTGAAACCACGGCATTAAATACAGATAGAGCAGAAATCCCGGTGATTGCGATTGAAGAGCAAGATACAATCGTGGGTTTAGCGGTAGAAAAAATTGGTGGTATGGACTGGTTGGACATCCAGAATTTAATGCCCCCAAGTAATTTACCGGATACTATGACTCCTTTTTTACGTGGAGAGTGGTTATTAGATGCTAATAATAAACAGTGCTTAAGACTGCTTGATCAAATGGCGATTTTGCGGAGTGCGAGGTGGGCAGGATGATATTGGGAGGGAGCAAATGGCAACTAATTTAAACGATTATCTAGATTCATATAATCAGGCTTGTACAGCTTATGCACAACAAAAGTATGAAGTTGCCGCCACTTTAGTTGATGAAGTGGTGCAAAATGTACCGGATGATCCTAACTGCCATTTGTTAAGGGGTCATATCTACTACGTTTTGCAACAGTACGATGTTGCACAAGAAGAGTACCAAAAAGTATTGCAGTTGTCTGATGATCAAGAAATTATAGGTTTTGCCAATGGTGGTTTAGAAAACATCAATCAAGCCCAACAAAGAATAGATTCCGGAATTTTGGATCGAAATTCTGAGGCTATGGAATCTGAACCACCAGAATTAGAAGATTTAGGTGTAATTTCTCACTTAGATAGCAACAGCTTAGAATTGAATTCCTGGGCATCACCGCCGCCCTCTATAGATGATCTAGATAGCAACAGCTTAGAATTGAATTCCTTTGCGGATCTGCCGCCCTCTATAGATGGAGATAGCGACAGCTTAGAATTGAATTCCTTTGCGGATCTGCCGCCCTCTATAGATGGAAATAGCAATAGCTTGGAATTGAATTCCTTTGCGGATCTGCCGCCCTCTGTAGATGTAGAAGACTTATCCTCCAATCCATTTGAGATCCCCGCAGAGACTACTTCATTTAATCCAACGCCAGATTCCGCAGCACCATTGAGCGAAGATCCGTTTGCTTTGAGTCCAAATCAAAGCGAGCCAGAATCTCATCCCAACCCGGAAAATGAACAAGTTGAATTAGATTTACCCGTTTTTTGGCAAGAAGAGGTCGTAGCCGAAAGCGTAGATGCTCCAGAAAATAGCAGTAATTTATCAGATGCTGCCACAGATGACTTTCAGGAAATTCCACTAATTTATGATGAAAATGTAGATGATGCAGCTTTTGCAGAAATTAACTTTTCAAGCAGCAATATTGTAGAAAATACTCCTGAGCTTGTGACTGAAGAGCCGGAACCAGAGCCAGATATGGCAGATTATGACCTGCAATCAACATATAGCCAGGAAGAGGAAACTGAAACTTTATTGATGGAGGCGGAGAATCTCCAGCCGGGTTTAACAGAAGCCAATGATTTGAGTAATAATTCTCCCGATAATTTTCCTGAGTCTGAGTCTAGTAATTGGTTAGAGAAAATTGCTAATGACGAAGCATCTTCAAGTTTAAATGGTAGTTATTCGCCAACAGACCAGCAGATTTCCCGTGATGCGGCGGCAAATACAAATAACTTTGATGATGATTTTGATTTCGAGGCATTTCAATCTGCTTTTGGCTCGGAAGAGGATACAAACAGTATCATAAATGGCGAAAATTCTCAGAGTAATATCGATTTTTTAGATGATTACGATGAATTTGATGATTTAGCAAACATTCCTGAATTTGATATAGCAGACGCGGATTCTAGTTTTGATGATGTGACAATGCTTTCGGGTTCATTAAATAGTAGTGGGAACCGACCAAGAAAAGACACAAGTAACAACGCCAAAAATCAATCAAGCGACAGCGCCGGGGTGCGATCGCGTAATGTTCACACAGAACCGAACCGGGATGATGAACTGTTTTCCATTACCGGCTCAGATAGTGGCGCACAAGAAGCTGCGCCGACCTTTACCGAAACAGATGTTTCGCCAGCAGTCCCAAATGTCAGCGTCGAGCAAGGTTGGTTAGCACCTCTAGAAAATGCCTCTCTAGATGTAAAACCCTGGTTTGTCGCTGGTACAGTGGGCGTGTTCTCCGCATTAGTTGTTGCGACAGTTAGCTTCACAACTACCAATTTTTCTCCACCGGAACAACGGGAATCAGTCAGAAATACAGGCTGGTTGATGGCACTGGCTGCGGGTCTGGCTGGTTCGGGTACAGCAGCCTTTATGGGCAGCCTGACACTTAAGCAAATTCGCCGCACTACGAAGGATCTACAAGCTCAATTTGATGCCGTCCGCCAAGGCAATCTGAATGTGCAAGCCACTGTATATTCCGAAGATGAATTAGGGCGCTTGGCTACAGGCTTTAATGAAATGGCACGGGTGATTTTTACAACCACATCCGATGCCCAACGCAAAGCTGTGGAACAAGAAGAAGCCAAAGAAAACTTGCAACGGCAAGTGATTCGCCTGTTGGATGACGTAGAAGGCGCAGCTAGAGGTGATTTGACAGTTCAAGCAGAAGTGACAGCCGACGTACTAGGAGCCGTTGCTGATGCCTTTAACCTGACAATTCAAAATCTCCGGGATATTGTTCAACAAGTAAAAGTGGCAGCAAAGGAGGTAACAAAAGGCGCAACTAATTCTGAAACATTTGCTAGAGCCTTATCTGGTGATGCCTTGCGACAAGCCGAAGAGCTAGGAGTAACTTTAAATTCTGTCCAGGTAATGACTGACTCTATTCAGAGGGTAGCAGAAGCAGCACGGGAAGCCGAAATTGTGGCTGGTGATGCCAGTGCGATCGCTCTCAAAGGTGGAGAAGCGGTGGAAAATACTGTGGCAGGGATTTTAGAAATTCGCGAAACTGTAGCAGAAACTACCCGGAAGGTGAAGCGATTAGCCGAATCTTCTCAAGAAATTTCTAAAATTGTGGCGTTAATTTCTTCCATTGCTTCCCGGACAAACTTACTAGCACTTAATGCCAGTATTGAGGCAGCTAGAGCTGGTGAAGCTGGACGTGGGTTTGCCATTGTTGCCGATGAAGTGCGTCAATTAGCAGATAAATCTGCCAAATCCTTAAAAGAGATTGAACAGATTGTGATGCAAATTCAGAGCGAAACCGGCTCAGTTATGACCGCAATGGAAGAAGGCACACAACAGGTAATTAAAGGCACTAAATTGGCAGAAGAAGCCAAGCGATCGCTCGAAAATATTATTCAAGTAGCGAATCGAATTGATACTCTCGTGCGCTCCATTACCAGCGACACAGTAGAACAAACGGAAACTTCCCGTGCCGTAGCCCATGTTATGCAATCGGTGGAACTCACAGCCCAAGAAACCTCCCAGGAAGCCCAGCGCGTTTCTGGGGCCCTACAACTTTTAGTAGGTGTTTCCCGTGACTTGATCTCCTCCGTAGAGCGTTTCCGCGTGGAAACCCTCGAATCTAAGTAATTAGTCATTAGTCATTAGTAAATGACCAAAGACCATTCAGCACTCAGTACTCAGAGTTTTATTATGCTGCCGGAACAACAACAGCGGATTTTAGGTTACTTCATAGAAGAAGCCAGAGACCATCTGAATACGATTGAGCAGGGGTTAATGAACCTCCAAAGCACCTTGGACGACCAGGAAATGGTCAACGAAGTTTTTCGGGCGGCTCACTCGATCAAAGGAAGTGCGGCTATGCTGGGGCTGAATAGCATTCAGCACACCGCTCACCGTCTGGAAGATTGTTTTAAAGTTCTCAAAGAACATCCGGTTCAAGTTGACGAAAAGTTAGAATCTCTCTTTCTCGGTGTATCTGACACCCTCAAGGTGCTATTAGAACATTTGAGTGGGCCATTTGGCCTGTCGGAAGAGGCAGCTAATACTCTGATGTCAGAAACTGAGCCGGTCTTTACATGGCTATATGAGCATCTGGATCTGCTTGTACAACAGCGTAACAGTGGGGTGCTAAATAACAGTCAGATAACAGCAGAAGAACCAAACTCTGAGGACAGTGTTACCTCACTTACCGATCTGTTCTTGCGGACAGATATGGAGAATCTGGAAGAAGAAAGCGAAAGTACATCGACAGAATTACCCGTGTCAGTATTTACCGCAGAAAATTCGCCAGTTACAGAGCAATCAATTTACCATTGGGATGAATTTCAAACCCAAGTGTTACAAGCACTGCGGGAAATGTTGCAACTGTTTAAACAACGAAGTACACCCGAATCTCGGCACAATCTTCAACAATGTTGTCTACAGTTAGTCAGTTTGGGACAGACTTGGAATTTGCCTCACTGGTGTGAATTATGTCAAGGGGCGGCTAATGCGATCGCTAATCCGGAAAATACTTACCTCGGTTTAGCAAAAATTGTCATTACTGAAATCAAACAAGCCCAAGAATTAGTTCTGCAATACCGAGAAAATGAGATTGCAATTAGTCAGCAATTAACAGCACTCTTGAACTTGCCAGAACTGGAGTTGTTAGAATCTCAAGATTTATTTGTTGATCAGCCTACATCTGTAGCAGATACAGAGAATTTTGCTAGTGAACCATTACAGCCAACAGATAGCATAACTAGCTTAACTGAACTCTCCGAGCAACTTCAGCCCAGTCAGAATATTTCAGCCGCAACAGAAAACACTATCCCAGAAATTGCTGCTACTACTAATTTCTTCTGGGATGATGAAGAAGATACACCGATTAGCGATATTAGTCAAAATGGCCCTGAAGTCGGATTATCTGAGTTAAATAGTCTGGCTGATTTATTTGAAGGTGAAACGGAGGAACTAGATGAAAGCTGGCAACAAGAAGAAATTGTAGACATTCGCGCCACCAGTGAATTAGGCATAGATGTGAGTGACACTGATATTGAAGACTTTGATAGCGATTTAGCTGACTTTCTCTTCTTGGACGAAGGCAAAAGCGATCATGATCTGCACATTAGTATCACAACAAAAGAAGAGTTAAACCAATTATTTGGCAAGAACTTTAGCGAAGCAGAGCAGCAAAATCAACCAACATCTGCGGAAATTTCCAGCGAATTAGAAACATCTTCGGCTGAAATTAATCCAAATGATTTAATGGGTGATTTATTAACATCAACACCAAATGAAAATGAATTAATATCCACAGGGGAATCAACTCAACTAGAACCCATATCCAATAACCAAGAAAGCAGTTTTGATGAATTATTCTCCGACCCAGATAATGCAGGTGTAGAGGATAGTTTACAGCATGAAGTTGCAGACAATCAACGAAGTATTATCCAGCCAGAGTCTGTAAGTTTAGATGCTCTGTTTGATGATTTTGATCATATTCCACAACTGTCTAGCGATGAGTCAGAAATTACTGATTTGTTTGATCTCACACCTGCTAACGGCATAGAATTTACTCAGGCTGAAGAGAATTTAAACGACTTCTGGAACGAAGAAACAACAACCGCAGCAGAATCTGTGCCGGTAATTGAGCAGGATGCAGCAAAAGCTTTAGAAGAGAGTTTGTTTGCGGCAGCAACAAGTGATATTTTTGGCAACATAGAAGACTTTAATACTCCGCCTTCAACCAATCTTGATTTGGGTGAGGAAGATTTAATATTTTCATCAGATACTGACGATGATTTATTTGCAGATTTAGCAGAGTTTGATTCTATATCTTCTAGCGATGAAGATGAGCAAGAATTGAGTCTCCAGGACATTAGCAGCTTCTCCCAAGAGCCAGAAGCTTTAGATTTAATCCCAGAATTCACACAAGAGCCACCCAAGGTAGCTGCTGTTGATTCTGCCCCGTCAGCAGATTTTGGCACTGATTTGTTTGATAGTCTTGATGAGAATCCGCAAATTCTTTTGGAAGAAATAGCCACTACAGATACCTCAACTGATATTCAACTGGATAATGCGGATAGTCTGTTTGACGATGACGATTTATTGGTTTCAGAAACTGAGGAAAACACTGAAACTGCCACAGTAGAAGCTAATTCAGAACATGAACTTGATATCTTTGAGACTTATATCCAAGATGAATTGGTTGAGTTAGAAGACGAGGAAAACACGGTAATTTCCGCAGCAGACGCTAATTCAGACGATGAACTTGATATTTCTGAGACTTATATCCAAGATGAATTGGTTGAGTTAGAAGGATTAGAAGAAAACACGGTAATTTCCGCAGCAGACACTAATTCAGACGATGAATTTGATACTTCTGAGACTTATATCCAAGATGAATTGGCTGAGTTAGAAGCATTCTTAGAAGAGGAAACAACAGTCAGTTCTGAGGATAGTGCGAGGGAAGAAGCTGATTTTGCCGACCTGGAAGCTTTGCTGAATACAAGCGCAGCTCACCAAGAGGTAAGGACATCTAATGACCAGCTATCAGATTCACCACAATATGAACTAACTATTAACCAACCTGCGAGTTACACCATTGGAGCAGCAGAGATTGATGATGATTTTAGCGATTTGGAAAGACTGCTAGCAGAAGCAGATCAAACGATATCCCACTCATCACCGACTAAAGCAAAGCCGCAAACCAGCAAAAGTTCTCGTTCTTCAGATCGTCTGACTGCTAGATTTGAAGAAACAATGAAAGTTCCAGTCAAGCAACTGGACGATATGAGTAATTTAGTTGGGGAGTTGGTGGTCAATCGCAACACCTTAGAACAGGATCATGAACGACTACGGCAATCTTTAGATAACTTGCTGATTCAGGTGCAACATCTGTCGGATGTGGGAGCCAGGATGCAAGAATTGTATGAGCGATCGCTATTAGAAGCTTCTCTTCTGGCTAGTCGCAAAATCAGAGATCCTAGAGAAGTCAGAGACACTAACTATAACAGTGATAATTCCCATACAGATATGGGTTTTAGTGAGTTAGAAATGGATCGCTTTACTCCTTTCCACACCCTATCCCAAGAAATGATTGAATTTATTGTGCGGGTGCGTGAGTCAGCGAGTGACATTGACTTTGTAACTGAAGAAAGCGAAAGAGTAGCCAGACAGTTCCGCCAAGTGACAACCCAGCTACAAGAGGGACTCACACGAGCGCGAATGGTGCCTTTCTCCCAAACAATCGACCGCTTGCGGCGAGGAGTCCGCGACAACGCCATCAAGTATGGTAAACAAGTCAATTTGGTGATTGAAGGCGGAGATACCTTAATTGACAAGATGATTTTAGATCATCTCACCGATCCGTTGACTCATATGCTCAACAATGCGATCGCTCATGGAATTGAAACGCCAGATATCAGGAAAGCAGCAGGTAAACCACCCGCAGGATATATTACGATTCGGGCTTTTTATCAAGGAAATCAAACAGTGATTTCCGTGGGTGATGACGGTGCTGGTATCGATCCAGAACGCATCAAGGTAAAAGCGGTGCAAATAGGCATGATTACCGCAGCTCAAGCAAAATCTATTTCGCGCATGGAAGTTTATGACCTGCTATTCCAGCCTGGCTTTAGTATCAAAGACAAAGCTGATGAAATTTCTGGTCGTGGCGTAGGAATGGATGTAGTCCGTTCGGAAATCAGCGAAATTCGTGGCATAGTCAACACAGACTCGACTATCGGCAAAGGAACCACCTTTACGATTCGTTTACCATTGACCTTAAGTATTTGCAAAGCTTTATGCTGTGTCTCCGATAAAGCCCGAATTGCCTTCCCGATGGACGGGGTGGAAGATACCCTCGATATCCCCGTAAAAAGTATTCAGCGTCACCCCGATGGACAATCATATATTTCTTGGCGCGATACATTACTCCCCTTCCGACCCTTGAAAGAACTTTTAACTTTTAATCGTCTGTTGAGTCGCGGTAATGTTTATGGTGGCAACCGTGATGATGATATGGTGTCAGTTGTGGTAGTGCGATCGGGAAATACCTTAATTGCTTTACAAATTGACCTAGTGCTGAGTGAGCAAGAAATTGTCATTAAACAATTTGAAAGCCCCGCACCCAAACCCATTGGTGTTGCAGGTGCTACGGTCTTAGGTGATGGTCGCATCATGCCTATAGCTGATGTACTGGAGATTATCGAAATCTTCCAAGGACGGATTTCTAAACATAATGGCAGTAAGCTTTGGCAACAACAACAAGACCCCTATGTGCCAGAAGTTACGGTAGAAAAAATTGACCCCACCGTGCTGATTGTGGATGACTCAATTACAGTTAGAGAGTTACTCTCGCTGACATTTAACAAAGCTGGTTATCGCGTTGAACAGGCGCGTGATGGACAGGAAGCTTGGGACAAACTCCGTTCTGGTCTACCTTGCGATATCGTATTTTGCGACATCGAGATGCCCCGTTGCGACGGACTGGAATTGCTCTCTCGTATCCAAAAAGATCCCAACCTCAACCACCTACCCATTGCCATGCTGACTTCCAGAGGAGCAGACAAACACCGACAAATGGCAGTGCAACTTGGTGCTAGTGGCTACTTTACCAAGCCCTATCTCGAAGAAGCTTTACTCGAAGCCGCCGTGCGGATGCTGTCAGGCGAAAAGTTAGTAACGGCTTAAGTGGTTGGATATGGGACATGGGTGAATTTTCCCAGTCCAAAACACGCATCTTGCCTGTTCCACAAGAGAAACATAATGCACTGTTTTAGAAGTAGGTTGGGTTAAGCGCAGCGCAACCCAACGCTGCCAATGATGTTGGGTTTCCTTACGTCAACCCAACCTACAATTTTTTGCAACATTTGAAACTTGTCACGTCACTAAGTGTTTGTAAGCGCAAAGCGCAGGCTACGCCAACAAAACTCAAATAGGAGTCCTATAAATTGAATAAAGTCATAAAATAGCACTAATAGGTTCTGTTAATCTTTAACTTTTAATTGCTTATGTCTTACCCAATCAGTAACAAGAGTAACCAAGTTGATAATTACCACGGAACTTTAGTTGCAGATCCTTACCGTTGGTTAGAAGACCCAGACTCTGCAGAAACGCGCAGTTGGATTTCGGCAGAAAATCAAATTACTTTTGCTTACTTGAACGAAATTCCTGCTAGGGAAAAAATTAAACAACGCCTAACTAAACTGTGGGATTACGAAAAATATGGTATCCCCTTTAAAGAAGGTAATAACTACTTTTATTTCAAAAATGATGGACTGCAAAACCAAAGCGTCCTCTATACTCTCAAAACTCTGGACGCTGAACCTAAAGTTTTAATCGACCCGAATCAACTCTCCACCGATGGCACTATTGCCCTTTCTGGATTAGCAATTAGTGATAACGGTCAACTTTTAGCTTATGGTTTATCTAGCTCTGGTTCCGATTGGCAAGAGTGGAAAGTTCGTGATGTGGAAACAGGCGAGGACTTACAAGACCATTTAAAATGGATTAAGTTTTCAGGTGCATCTTGGACAAAGGATAATCAAGGTTTTTTCTACAGTCGTTATGATGAACCAAATGAAAAAACTAAATTAGAAGATGTTAATTATTATCAGAAACTTTATTATCATCAATTGGGTACTTCCCAATCTGAAGATATTTTAATTTATCATCGTGATGACCAGAAAGAATGGGGTTTTAGTGGCAATGTCACTGAAGATGGCAGTTATCTAATTATTTCTATTTGGTTGGGGACTGATGCAAAAAACTTAGTTTTCTACAAAGATTTAACTAACCATAATGCTGAAGTTGTGGAACTCATTAATCAGTTTGAAGCTGATTATAGTTTTATCGAACATGATGATCATATATTTTATTTTCGCACAGATTTGAATGCTCCACGAGGCAGATTAATTGCCATTGATATCAAAAATCCGGCTCAGGAAAATTGGCAAGAAATTATTCCTCAGTCTGTGGCGACTTTGGAAAGTGCCAACATTCTCAATAATCAATTTGTGGTTGATTTTCTCCAAGATGCACGTACCCAAATCAAAATTTTTGACCTTAATGGGGCGTTAGTACGTGAGGTAGAATTACCTGGACTTGGTTCAGCAGGTGGTTTTGGTGGTAAGCGTGATGATACTGAAACCTTTTATAGTTTTACCAGCTTCACTACACCAGGTACTATTTATCGTTACAACATGGTAACGGGTGAAAGTCAACTTTTCCGCCAGTCACAGGTAGATTTTAATCCTGATGATTATGAGACAAAACAAATCTTTTACAGCAGTAAAGATGGTACTCAAGTGCCAATGTTTATTACTCATAAAAAGGGGATACAACTAGATGGGAATAATCCCACTTATCTCTATGCTTACGGTGGTTTTAATGCCTCAATGACTCCCAGTTTTTCTGTGAGTACGTTGGTATGGATGGAAATGGGGGGTGTATATGCTCTGCCGAATATACGCGGTGGTGGGGAGTATGGCGAAGAATGGCATCAAGCCGGGATGAAGGAGAAAAAGCAGAACGTCTTTGATGATTTTATTGCTGCGGCTGAGTGGTTAATTGCTAATAATTATACACGACCTGCAAAGTTAGCGATCGCAGGTGGTAGTAATGGCGGTTTGTTGGTAGGTGCTTGTATGACTCAGCGTCCTGAGTTATTTGGTGCAGCTTTACCAGCTGTCGGCGTGATGGATATGTTGCGATTCCATAAATTTACCATTGGCTGGGCTTGGGTTCCCGAATATGGTTCACCAGATAACCCAGAGGAATTTCCCGCACTTTATAGTTATTCGCCACTGCATAACCTCAAATCTGGGACAGCTTACCCTGCAACTTTAATTACCACAGCTGACCATGATGATCGTGTTGTCCCTGCTCATAGTTTCAAATTTGCGGCAACTTTGCAAGCCCATCACGCTGGTGATGCGCCCGTATTAATTAGAATTGAGACGAAGGCGGGACATGGGGCGGGTAAGCCCACAACGAAGATTATTGAAGAAGCGGCAGATAAGTGGGCTTTTTTAGTGCGGAATCTGGAGGTAGTTTGTAATTCGTAATACAAGAAAGATCCCCGACTTCTTCAAGAAGTCGGGGATCTGAGCCTCTCGTAATTATTGTGATAGTCGTTCTCGAAAATAAAGACGATATAAATTACAAGGACATTGAACTTCATTTCCTTTAAATTCAATTAAGCCCAGACTGCGTAATTTAAAACTTTGTGCAGACTCTAACTGAACAGGAATATCACTATTAATAACTTTTTGCATTGCTCTTTTTCACGATTCATCTTCTTCCAGCAGGGAAAGATAGGGACGTAAAAAGCCTCTATTTGAGGGAGCGACAACCAAGTTAACTAGGCAAATCTAACTTACATTCTAGTGCCTTTTTCTGCATGGTTTTAAATATGTTGAAAAAGCCATTAGCACGGGAAGGTGTCAGACTAACATTTAAACCTGTTTCTTGAATAAAATCTGGGGTAAGTTGCACAATTTCCGTAGGAGTGAGTCCATTTAAGCCTTCAATCAAAAGCCCTACTAATCCTTTTGTCAACTGGGAATCAGAATCACCTTCGTATAAAACTTTACCATCATCCAGGGCTGCGGTGATATAAACCTGAGATACACAGCCAGGAACTTTGTTTTCTGGTACTTTGCCAGTTTCGGGGAAATCTTTCAGCTTCTGAGCATACCAGATTAATTGTTCGTAGCGCCGCTTCGGTTCTGTAGCACGTTGGAAGCGCTGGACGATTTTAGCGAGAGCAGGTGGCAAAGAATCTATAATTGAGGACATAACAGAAGCTGCAAATAATCAGTCTTATATTGAGTGTAGTTGATTTTGTCAGCGATGGATCTGGTAATGGTTGCGATCGCAGAAGATGGTGAGGACTAAAGTCCTTACTACAAGCCTTTAACTTGGCTGTTGTCTAGATAAGGCTTGTTTTAGCTGCTGAGTGGCTTTTTCTATAGCATCTATACTACCTGCATTCACCAGCCCGTAATAATCAAATACATATACTTGGTTGTTTTTTGCAGCTTGCAAATTTTGCCAGAAACTTTCTTTTTTAAAGGAATCTAAAAGTGCAGTTTGGGAACCACCTTGGGGAGGACTGATTAAAATTATCACTTCGGGATTTGCTTCTAAAATTTTCTCAGCCGACAGTGTGATGTAACCACGAATAGGACTAGTACTTTGTAAGTCTGCTGCTAAATTCTTCACCTTGAATTGTGTTAATAAATCTCCCGCCCAACTGTTTTTATTTGGTGTTAAGATTGGCTGGCGACTTACCAGAACTAAAGTAGAATTACTTGGTGGTATATCGTTGGGTAAAAAAGTATCGTAACGGTTTAATAATGGCGTGGGATCTGCATCGATAAAACCAGCTAGGGTTTTAGTCAGTTCTTTGAGAGAGTCCCAACTATTGACTTTGGTGGAAAAAGTCTCTATTCCCAGTTTTTTCAGTGGTTGTATTGTTTGATCAGAGAAGCCTTCTGCACCGATGACCAAATCAGGTTTGAGGGCGATAATTTTTTCTAAATTAGGGGGAGTTTGACCTTGGGCGACGCGCTGAATATTCTGAAAACGTGGGTCTTTATTTAGTAAGCTGCTACCTGTAATTCCTACAAGTTTACTTTGGTCAAGTTGCTGAATTATATCAGCAGATAATGAGGTGAGAGCAACTATTCTTTGAGCAGAAACTTGGGGTTGTTGCTGATTACTATTAATTGATTGAATTGAAGTTGCTGGTGTGGTTTGTGGCTGTTGCGATGGGGAGCAACGCGATTTTGTGAGTTTGGACAAAAAACAAGCGATCGCTAATAATCTTTTTTCAGTACGAAAATAAATTTATTACTTAGTCTTACGTATAAATACATAAACATTCCTACCAATTCTGTAATGGCGACAAAAAAAGGTAAGATTCCCTTTAAATACTGTTTTCAGATAGGGGATATCTGCCTTTTATGACAAAAAATATATGTGCAACTCTTGATTTAAATAAATCAATAAAAACTTTTCAATCAAATGTTACAAAACTTTTAGATTTTGGTAATATCCCAGAATGGGATGGAAAAAAGCTCAAAGAGCGAGAAGAAGAAATTAGAGTTCAGGCACTCATTTTAGCTGGACAATGTATGGCTCTTTTATTATACAGCACTTCCTTCTGCTATGAGGTACACATAGCGGGCAAGATGCCCGCACCACAAGAGTTTTATCATTAATATCTGTACCTCATAACACCGGGAACTGCTGTATAATCTTTCGATATCACCGGAGATTCTTGACTACTCTGTTGCTCAAACACAGG
>NZ_CAWUDG010000010.1:0-178956 GCF_963920885.1 Anabaena sp. CCY 0017
GGGGTTTAGGGGGATTTAGGGGGATCAGATCACTTGTGTGTACACCGTAGCCCCTACACCCGACCCCCTACCCCCTACACCCTATTCATGACGCAAATGCCTAATACTGAGACTGACTAATACACACGAATGATTTTCGGAGAATTTTTTGGGTGGATGAAACGCGGATAGATACCAATGATTTGGGATAATTGTCTGCGTCCATCTGCATTGAAAAATGGCTTTTGCCAATAGATGCCGATGGACACCAATGATTTGGGATAATTATCTGCATTCATCAGTAATGTAGCTGACAATCCAAAATCCACAATTCACCGAGGGTCATGGGTTCTGAAAACTTTTCACAAGATACACTAGCAGAACATCTGCTGGATCTAGCGATCAAGTCGGGAGCAGAAGCTGCGGAGGTCTATCAGTCGCGATCGCTTTCTCGTCCCGTATTTTTTGAGGCTAACCGTCTCAAACAGCTAGAAACTAGCCAATCTGAAGGCACAGCCCTACGACTGTGGCGCAATGGGCGACCGGGACTAACGGTGGCTTATGGTTCTGTGGAAGCGCAAATAATGGTGGAACGAGCTTTGGCTTTAAGTCAGCTCAATCAACCAGAAGCAGTGGAGTTAGTCAAGAATTCTCAGCCATCTTATCCAGACATCGGGTCAGCTGTCCCATTAGAATTATTGGTCAATTGGGGTAAAGAAGCGATCGCTCTGATTCGTGATGTCTATCCCGATGTGCTTTGCAGTAGCGACTGGGAATGTGATGTGGAAACTACTAGACTTTCCAATAGTCAAGGTTTAGATTGTTACTACACCGACACAACTCTCAGTTGCTACATGGCTGCCGAATGGGTACGGGGTGATGATTTTTTAAGTGTTGCTGATGGACAAACTCAACGGGATATTCTCCACCCTGAAAAATTAGCCCATCAAATTTTACAAAGGTTGGATTGGTCTCAAGAAAACGTCCCACCCCCAACCGGTCGCGTTCCGGTTTTGTTTACCTCTAAAGCTGCTGATATGCTTTGGGGTACAGCACAAGCAGCGTTAAATGGCAAGCGGATTCTGGAAGTAGCGTCTCCTTGGGTAGAACGCCTGGGTAAGCAAGTGATGTCACCTAGTCTCACCCTCTACCAAGACCCACAAGCTGGCCCCTATAGTTGTCCTTTTGATGATGAAGGTACTCCCACAACTAGTTTAGTTTTTATCCAAGACGGAATTTTACAGAATTTTTATTGCGATCGCACCACAGGAAAACAACTAGGTATTAACACCACAGGTAATGGTTTTCGCCCTAGTTTCGGCAGTTATCCTAGCCCTGGCTTATTTAATTTCTTAATCCAACCCGGTTCCGCATCACTACAAGAATTAATACATCAAATGGATGACGGCTTAATTGTGGATCAAATGCTGGGTGGAGGTAACGGTATTTCTGGAGACTTTTCCATCAATATTGATTTGGGTTATCGTGTCAAAAACGGTCAGATAATTGGGCGTGTTAAAGATACAATGCTCGCAGGTAACGTCTACACAGTTCTCAAACAATTAGTAGCATTAGGCAGTGATGCTGATTGGAATGGGTCTTGTTATACCCCATCACTGTTAGTAGAAGGATTGTCTACAACTGGTAGAATTTCTTGACCGATTTATCAACAACCGATGGAGAGATGGGGAATACTGCAAAGTTGGTTAAAATTTAAAATAGGCTCGTCAGCATAATTACCTGAGTATGTGCTAGCGGGTAGCAATGAGTGCTGAGTAAAACCAAGTAGGGGCGGGGTTATTAAAATTATTATTAGTCATTGAGCATATCTAGGGCTTACGCATTGACAATAAATACCAAATATGTGTAACACTAAAAAGCACATATTGCGTAGGGGTTTAGCATTGCTAAACCCCTACAACACGGGTATATTTACTATCAACATAATCATTTTTCAAAGCCGGAAATTGGCTATTTTGGTAACTGCATACCATGATGAATTTGTACAGTGCGTAAGTCCTAATATCTGTAAACCCGCCCCTACATCAAGGCTTTGGGCAATCAACAATGTCCTAACGTGTATGCGTAGTGCTATAACATAAACCAGCACATAACAAAATAGCCCTCTCTTACTTGGCGTACCACAGCCCTTGCGGGTATCGCTTTGCGCGGGAGACTGGGCGGTTCGTTATTCAATATTTATTCCAAATTAATTTTAATGATTATGGTGCTTTCTGGTCTGTCTCAGCGCTTTCGCCTGTGGTTGCAACCCAGAAAAGGTTTAGCGATCGCCGAAGCTTGTATTATTGGTTTTGTTGCTGCCCTATCTGCGGTATTCCTGAAAGTCGGTTCGGGATGGTTAGGGACATGGCGAGTCCAAACTAGCCAAATTATACCAGCCTGGTTAATCTTACCTGCCATTGGTCTCAGCTTTGGGTTTATGGCTGGCTGGTTAGTGAATAGATTTGCACCAGAAGCTTCAGGTAGCGGTATCCCTCAAGTTAAAGCCACCCTGGCGAATGTGCCAATTACATTATCCTGGCGAGTCGCAATTGTCAAGTTAATCAGTGCCATTATTACCCTCGGTTCAGGGATGGCTTTGGGGCGACAAGGCCCCACCGTTCATGTTGGGGCGGGTTTAGCAGCAGGAATGAGTCGTTGGGTTCCCACTTCCCCAGATCATCGCCGACAGATGATTGCGGCGGGTGCGGGTGCGGGTTTAGCCGCAGCTTTCAATGCCCCAATTACAGGTGTACTATTTATCATTGAGGAGTTACTCCAGGATTTATCAGGGTTAACTTTAGGCACTGCCATTATCGCTTCGTTTATTGGTGGTGTAGTATCCCGACTGTTGGGTGGCGGCAGTCTGGAACTAAACCTGGAATTGATCCAATACTCTAGTAACTTCACCTTGCCAGAAATTCCCTTTTTTGTGTTGTTGGGAATTTTAGCAGGATTTCTGGGGGCATTATTTAATCGTGGTGTGATCGCCAGTATCAAATTTTATCAAACTTTCCACCTCAGCCTGCCGCTAAAAATGGCTTTAGCTGGATGCGTTTCGGGTTTAGTTGTGGCAATGCTTCCAGAATCTTTCCGTGATTATGCGGGCTTGCGGGAGTACATGATCATCAGTGAAGCTAACATAACTTTTGCTGCGATCGCCTTTTTATCTCAATTTATTCTCACCATGATCGCCTTTGGTTCCGGTGCGCCTGGGGGGTTATTTGCGCCTAGTCTGATTTTGGGTTCTTGTTTAGGACACCTAATTGGTGTATCCGCTTCTTATTTCTTAGCAGTGGATTCTCCCACGACTTACGCTTTAGCAGGTATGGGCGGTTTTTTTAGTGCCGTTTCTAAAGTACCAATCACAGCCATTGTGATTGTGTTTGAAATGACTACAGATTTCAATTTGGTATTACCTTTGATGATTGTATCTGTATCCGCATACTTGGTTTCTGACAAGGTAATGCCGGGATCTTTATATGACAAACTATTACAGCTAAAAGGCATCACAATTACCAAAGCTATTTCCTCTGAAGGGATATTAACAAAGTTAACAGCCAATGATGTTATGCAGCATCGAGTTGAAACTCTGGATGCAGATATGACATTAGAAGAAGCAATGCAAGTATTTTCCCGTTCCCATCATCGTGGCTTTCCAGTGGTGGAGAACAGTAAGCTGATCGGGATTATCACACAATCGGATTTTGTCACTAAACGGGATAGTGATTCATACATCCTCAGTAATAGCCAGTCACCAAAGGATGTCTCCTTAAGAGAGATTATGATCCAGTCCCCCATAACTGTCAAACCCAAGCATAACCTCAGTAATGTGCTGTATTTGCTAGATCGCTATCAAATTAGTCGCTTACCAGTGGTGGAAGGACGAAAATTAGTGGGGATTATTACCCGTGCAGACATCATCCGCGCCCAAGCAGAACATTTGAATTATGGCAACGTTACCCCAGAGTCACAGCCAGAACCATCTTATGTAGTTTATCAAACGCGATCGCCTAATATTGGCAGAGGTCGATTATTAGTACCAGTAGCGAATCCCGAAACCGCCGCCATTCTTTTGCAAATGGCCGCCGCTATGGCGCGCGATCGCCACTACGAAATCGAGTGTGTGCAAATAATCTTAGTCTCTCGTCACAGTTCGCCATCGGAAACACCAGTTAGAACCGCCAAAAGTCGCCGCTTACTCCGACAAGCCGAAGTTTTGGCTAAAAAGTGGAAAATTCCCTTACACACCCAAATTAGAGTCGCCCACGACCCAGCCCAGGCAATCTTAGAAACCATTCAGGAACGCCACATAAACCTGATTTTAATGGGGTGGAAAGGTGAGACTTCTACCCCTGGGCGAATTTTTGGCAATGTTGTCGATACAATCATTCGCCAAGCCACCTGCGACGTAATGCTAGTTAAACTGGGGCAAAAAGCCCAAAAAATATTTTCTACTAAATTTCCTCAGTCCCTGGAAGAGATGCAACGCCAATCGCTACAACGGGGGGAATTCCCCCAACCTGCGGGTTCATCAATCGCGTCTCTACCCACTCCCCAATTCAACCGTTGGCTAGTCACAATGGCTGGCGGCCCTAATGTTAGGGTAGCGATTAAATTATTACCTGCTTTAGTAACATTGGGGGATAATCCATACATTCGGCTAACGCAGGTGTTTAAACCATCTCAATTAAAGCCAGACATGACAGTTTTAGAACAAGCCATCCGCATATTAATGCGTCGTCGCCAATTATCCAGTAATGTAGTTGCTATTCCAGTCCAAGCTGATTCGGTGGCTGAAGGAGTGATTAACTTAGTGAAAACCGAAGGTTATGATGTTGTGGTTTTAGGGGCTTCTCGTGAAGGATTATTACAGCAAGCAGTTCAAGGTAATATTCCGGAAGCGATCGCCTCTGGTGTGGACTGTACAGTAATTTTAGTCAGAGGCGCAATTAGTAGTTAAGTTGACCCCAACCTACAATTTTTTGCAACATTTTAAGCTTGTCAATGTAGGGTGGTTTAGGACGATAGTCCGTCACCCACCATTATCCTGTCCCTATTTCATTCGTCCAAAACTTTAATCTAACACCCGCCAAATCATAATAGTATTATCTTCACTACCACTGACAAGGGTTTTACCATCCGGGCTGATAGCGACTGAAGTTACAGTATCGGCGTGTCCCACAAGTGTACGCATTTCTTTAGCTGTGGCTAAATCCCACAGTTTAATCGTGCGATCGCGACCACCACTCACAAGAGTCGTATTATTGGGACTAAACGCAATCGATGTCACCGTTTCGGCATTTTCTGCTAGTGTGTGAGTTTTTTGTTTTGTGGCTAAATTCCACAGTTTAATAGTGCGATCGCGGCTAGCACTAGCCAGAGTCAGACCATCTGGACTAAAAGCCACATCTGTCACCGTTTCCGCATCTGAAACCAGTGTGTCAATAAAAACAGCTTGATTTAAATCCCAAATTTTAATAGTTTTATCAAAACTACCACTGGCCAGAGTCACACCATCCGGGCTAATAGCTAGCGATCGCACCCAAGATGTATGCCCTTTGAGTGTCCGTCTTAACCTTCCCGATGCTAAATTCCACAATTTAATAGTGTGATCATCACTACCACTAGCCAAAGTTGTCCCATCTGGGCTGATCGCGATCGCCTGAATTGAATCGGAATGTCCCCTCAGCGTGCGAACTAACTCACCAGTGAACAAATCCCAAATTTTAATAGTTTTATCATCACTACCACTAACTAAAGTGCGCCCATCTGGGCTAATAGCTACCACATTGACCCTTTGGAAATGACTTTTAAAGCTAGCAATTTCCTTTCCTGTAGTCAGGTTCCAGACTTTAATTAGGCGTTGCTTACCGCCGTAAGCATCACCACTGGTCACAAAAAGTTGGCTATCGGGACTAATCGCCACAGATAAAACCAAATGTTCATGACCTTGCAGAACTTTAGCTAAGGAAATATTCTTTAAAAGCAAATTAGGCGATTGATCAGCAACTAACTTACCTGAACTACTTTTATTTTGACTCAACCGAGACAATAAAACGGTTTGGATACGATGATATTGCTGATACCAAGAATCTTGAATGCCAAATAACAGAATTAAAGCACTAACCAAGACTAGATTTTTCAGTAAGGTATATTTGACTGGTGAAGATGAAATCTGAGTTGCTGGTATTTTTTTAGCAGATTTACCTGCTGGCGGTAGTGCTAGTGATTGTTTTGGAGTCAAATCTTGAATGACTTCATCCGCCGATTGGTAACGCTGCGCGATGTCTTTGCTCAAAAGTTTATCGAGAACATAATCCAATTCATTACTCAATGGACTTCGCAAATATTGTCGCCAATTCGTCACCCACCCATAGCCATATTCCATCCACAACTGAAATGGCGAAACCCCAGTTAGCAAATGAAAACAGGTAGCCCCCAAACCAAACAAATCACTAGCTGGGTAAGCCTTACCATCTCTAATTTGTTCCAATGGCGAATAACCATGAGAACCAATAGATGTGCCAATTTTTTTCTGTACTCGCGCCGTGAATTGCTTCGAGGAACCAAAATCTATCAGGCTTAAGCGTCCATCACCATGTCGTCGGATAATATTTTCTGGTTTGATGTCGCGATGAATCACACCACGGTCATGGATAAACTTGATTACAGGCAATAAATGCAGCAGAATTGCTTGAATTTCGCCAGGTCTGTACAGTTTTCGCCGTTGCAACTCCTGTAATAAGTTCTGCCCATTCACAAACTGTTGTACCAAATACAGACAATTGTCTTGCTCAAAATAAGCTAACAAAGTTGGTATTTGTGGATGTTCTCCCAGTTCTTGTAGACGCTTCGCTTCTTGGGCAAATAACTCCACAGCTTTCTTTTGCGACCAAGTTCCTTGAAACTTAGGCGCTAATTGCTTGACTACACAGCGTTCATTGAGTTTATCTGTATCTTCGGATAAATAGGTTCTGCCAAATCCCCCCTCATCGGAAAGCACCCGAAGAACGCGGAAGCGATTTCGCAAAAGTGGCACTAAGGGAGTGCTACAAGCTTGGCATAACTTCTTTTTGTCAGGATTTAGGGGATTTGGGCAATCAGGATTTAAGCAGCAGATCATTATCTGACAGGCGCGACTGCACAACAAATTATCTTCAGTTAGCCCCGAAATTTCCCTTAACTAAGATTGGCTCTTGGGTAATGATGGTAGAAAACACTGCTGTAGGGATTGGGGAGTTAATTGTATAGTAAATTTTGGTAAATGCTCACCCGTCTTTTTTTGCACCGCAAATTACAAGAGCCACGTAATTCATAATTCTATCAATTATACTAAATTCTTTGGACATTTTCAACGATAAAAATGTGTTTGGATCAGGATATTTTTGCTCTTCTCCCTTGCATCCTGACAACTGAGTAAATATATATCAAAATATATTCGCATTAAATAGGCATAATTAAGCGTAAAATACGATAATTAGCTGATAATTATTCTCTTTTGTTCTCCACAATCTGCCTTGCTGACTGCTAAAGCTTTATGAAAATTGGACTACGGCAATATTGGAACTTACTTGTAGATTATCTCCAACCACAAAAGGGCAGGGTTGTTAAGTTTGCGATCGCACTCTTAGCCAGCATCGGACTACAATTAGTCAACCCCCAAATTCTGCGCTATTTCATTGACACAGCTATAGCTGGTGGTTCAGCGAGAAACTTACTCATATCCGCCTTACTATTTATTGGTGTAGCTTTAGTCACGCAACTAATCACTATTGCTGCTACCTACTACGGTGAAAACGTTGCTTGGAGAGCCACCAACGCCTTACGCGCTGACTTAGTTGAGCATTGTTTGCAACTAGACTTATCTTTTCATAAATTCTCCACACCCGGTGAACTACTAGAGAGAGTAGACGGTGATGTTCACACTCTTTCGCAATTCTTTTCCAAATTTACCGTTTACATCTTAGGCAATTTGCTGTTGATGTCAGGTGTAATTGTAGTGCTATTTGCCGAAGATTGGCGGGCTGGGATTGCGATCGCCTTTTTTAGCCTGACAGCATTAGGAACTTTAATACGTCTGCGTTCCATAGCCGTTCCCTATTGGAGAACTTATCGTCAAATTAGTGCTGACTTCTTTGGTTTCGTCGGGGAACAACTGGCCGGAATGGAAGACGTGCGCGCCAATGGTGCTAAAAGCTATGTCATGCAACGCTTCCACAAAATTTTGCAAGGCTGGCTACCCATCTATCATCAAGCTCGTTTTGCCAGTACAATACTTTGGGCGACAACAAACGGTATCTTTACATTAGGAACTGCGATCGCTTTAAGCGTCGGTGCTTACCTTTGGAGTCAAAAAATTGTTACTATCGGTACAGTATATTTACTGTATTATTATACCAACTTACTCAGCGAACCCATTGAACAAATTCGCAACCAATTTGAAGAACTCCAACAAGCAGAAGCCAGTATTTACCGCATTCAAGACTTACTGCAAGAAAAATCCCAACTCAGTGCAGGAGGAGAACAAAGACTTCCTCAAGGCGCACTTTCAGTAAATTTTGCTCACCTTTACTTTAGCTACAACGACCGGAAATCGGAAGCTGAAGATTTGGTACTGCAAGATATATCCTTTAATTTACCTGCTGGACAACTATTAGGTTTACTAGGGCGCACAGGTAGCGGCAAATCCTCCCTAGCACGGTTATTGCTGAGATTGTATGACCCAAAATCAGGCTCAATTCACTTGGGAGGCGTACCAATTAACCAGACATACTTAACCGATTTACCTCAGAAAATCGGCTTAGTCACCCAGGATGTACAACTGTTTCAAACAACAGTGCGGAATAACCTCACCTTTTTTAACCAGGAAATTAGCGACGAACGCATCTATGAAACCTTAGAAATCTTAGGATTATCACAATGGTTGCATTCATTACCCCAAGGCTTAGATACAAACTTGGGGCCAGATAGTAGCGGCTTATCTGCGGGACAAGCGCAGTTACTCGCATTTACGCGCGTATTTCTCAAAGACCCTGGTTTAGTCATATTAGATGAAGCCTCCTCACGCCTCGATCCCATGACCGAGAAACTGATTGAAAAAGCCGTTGATAAATTACTAACTGGACGTACAGGCATAATTATTGCCCATCGTTTAGCCACTGTACAAAAAGCCAATCAAATACTAATTTTAGATCAAGGTCGAATTAGTGAATATGGTCAACGAGAAGAATTACTTAAAAATCCCGAATCACGTTTTGCCCAATTATTACAAACTGGCTTAACCGACTTATTAACCTAACACCGCAGGGCGGAGTCAAAACAATTCAAAATTCAAAATTCAAAAATTTAATCTGTACAACTGTAAAAAATCATGCTCCCTCTCCTTACTAAGGAGAGGGCTGGGGTGAGGTTCTTCTCTTTACTAACTATCATGACAGCAACAAAAAAGCCTAAACATTGGGAACTAATATGGCAACTGATTCGCTATCAACCCAAACTATATACCCTTGATAGCATCTACTGGATATTAATCATGGGTTTGCCAGCCCTACCCGGCTTAATCATCCGCGAATTTTTCAATCGTTTAACAAACGAGACACAATTAGGACTATCACCTCTAGCCTTAATTGCATTATTATTAGCCCTGAACTTAGGACACATCGTAGTTATATTTGCCGGGAGAGTTACCAAAAGCCAACACCGTTTTCTGATGCGGTCATTACTGCGACATAATTTATTAGATCGCCTGTTTCAAAATCCCACAGCACAACCAATGGTTGTGAATCAAAATTCAGAAACAACCGTATCTCAAGGTGAAATAATTAGCTATTTTCGTGATGATGCCGAACAAGTTGAAAACAACGTTGCTTGGATATCCGAAGTCTCAGGAGAGGGAATATTTGCTATTTTCTGTTTGGTAATTTTATTGAGTATCAATGTGCAGATGACACTGTTTGTATTTCTGCCCTTAGTAGGAATGGTAGCAATTCTGCAACGAGCCGAAACACGCATTAAACAGTATAGAAAAGCCAGCCGCAAAGCCACCGAAAAAGTTACAGGAATTTTAGGTGAAATATTTGCTTCAGTGCAAGCGATTAAAGTATCTGGCGCAGAAAAAAATGTATTGGATTATTTTCGCACCTTAAATGACCAACGCCGTCAGACAATGATTAAGGATAGTTTGTTTAACGCTATTCTCAATTCTTCCTTTCAAAATATGGTGAATCTGGGGACAGGAATAATTTTGCTTATGGCTTCTCAATTAATGCAGAGTGGTGTAAATCAATTAACAGTAGGTGACTTTGCTTTATTTGTGTATAACCTGTCATTTGTAACCAGCTTTTTTACTTCTGTTGGTGGTTTCATGGCCTTGTCTAAGCACACAGAAGTGTCTTTTGATCGGATGGCTAGTTTACTCTCTGGTGCATCAGCAGATACATTGGTAGCCCCAAATCAACTTTATCTGAATGATTTGAATAATCACCAGAAAGAATTACCAGTAATAGAACAACCTTTGAGGAATGAAATCAATAATCTCCAATCTTTGAGAATATCTCATCTAACTTATATTTATCCTGGTACTAACCAAGGAGTTACAGATATTAGCTTTGAAATTCAGCGCGGTACTCTAACTGTAATTACGGGTCAGATTGGTTCTGGTAAAAGTACATTACTACGGCTATTATTAGGATTGTTACCGAAACAACGTGGGGAAATTTATTGGAATGGGAATATAGTTGAAAACCCTGCAACTTTCTTTGTTCCCCCTCGCAGTGCTTATACTCCCCAAATTCCGCAATTATTTAGCTATACCCTGCGCGAAAATATTTTGTTGGGCTTGTCTAAAGATAATCAAGATATCGCCACAGCTTTAGACATGGCTGTATTTGAACAAGATTTAGCAACTATGAATGAAAGCCTAGAAACATTAGTTGGTTCCAAAGGTGTGCGGCTGTCTGGTGGACAAATGCAACGAGTAGCAGCAGCGCGGATGTTTATCCGTCAACCGGAATTATTAGTATTTGATGACCTTTCCAGCGCTTTGGATGTGGAGACAGAATTGGCGTTATGGTCGAGGATATTTGTTAATACAGAACAAGAAAAAAATCCTTGGACACCAACCTGTCTTGTAGTTTCTCATCGCCCGTCTGTGTTACGTCGCGCTGACCAGATTATTCTCATGAAAGCAGGTAGAGTCGAAGCGCAAGGTAAATTTGATCATATTTTCCAACAGGAAGGTTTCTAGTAAGGACTTTAGTCCTTTCCATACTGGGGTCATTTCTTCGGGTAATTGGTTTCCAGTACAAGAAATCATTTACCTTATATCTGGTGTGGGAGGGATACGGACTAAAAGATGAGAACGAAGTGTCCTAGGTAGTTTAGGAGGTAAAACATATCCGTCTTGACTTTCTTGATAAAGCTGGCTGAATTCCAACAAATCAGTTATGCAATCCTCTGTCAAATCCACAAAGTGATATGTATATTTTTGCGGACAAACAAAGCTGACAGCACAAGAATATTTTTTAACGCAAGTCCATAAACATCCCACATCCTGAATATTGAGAGTGCTGTAAATTGAATTATTTTTTTGCACTTCCAGCAGCTTCAGCAATAGTTGATTTCCTTCCGCGCGTTCGTCTGCTTCTTCGTGAGAGAGAACGGTACTGCAAGATTTACAAACAAATAAGGTATGAGTTGTCATAGTTACTTGAGACCCACTAAATCAACAAAACACTCAGGACTAATTTAACAGATATAAACTATGTTTTCGTGAATCTTATGATTCATTAATGAGATACTTAAATAAATCATCAATAATTGCGTTTGCAGCTAACATACCACTACCAATCCAGTATCTTGGGACTAAATAAACTTTATTTTCTTGCACAGCTTTTAAGTTTTGCCACAGTTGATTCGATTTGAGTTGCTCTAAATTTTTTTGCGCTGTTTGATTGCCTTTTTTGGTGCTATTATCTTCATTAATCCAGATAAATATAACATCACCATCTGCTTTTTCGATTAACTCATTACCGATAGATACTTGAATGGAATTACCAAATAATTTTTCTGCCTCTGATGCAGTAAATTTTTGTGATTCAGGACGAGACAATCCCGCATCTTGTAAAACTGTTCCGCAAAAAGAATCAAGAAGATAAAGGTTGATTTTATCTGGATAGACGCGCACTACAGAAACTTTGATTTTTGATAAATTATTACCCATTTGCTGCTTAAAATCTTCAAGGCGACGGTAATAATTTTTCATTACTTCTTGAGCAGTTTGTTGCTTATTTAATGCTACACTAATATTATTAAATACCTCTTTCCATTTACCACTATGGGGAAATTCAAACAAAACTGTTGGTGCTATTTGTGAGAATAGAGAATACAATGGTTGCTGATAGTCAAACCCTAAAATAAAGTCTGGTTTTATGCCAAGAATGCTTTCTAAATTAGGCTCACCAATTTTGCCGATATTCTTGACTCCTATTAGCTGATCTTGGAAGTATGATGAGAATTCGGAAATAACAGCACCAACGGGTTGAATACCTAATGCGATCGCATTTTCTAAAGAAGCAGAATCTAAAGTCACCAGTCGCTCAAACTTGTCAGGAACACAGGTGATACCCACAGCGTGTTTAACATCACGACAAGCTGTGTTTGTTATCTGTTCATTCACAGGTAGAGAACCACCATGATGACAAGCTACAGTCAGCAATAAAGAACAAAACATTGCTATCGCCAATCCCCACCAGCTAGTTAAGCGTTTGAATTTGGTATAAATGTCATTCATGATGGTTATTTCTACCCCAAACCTGAGTTGTTTAAAATGTCACAGAAAAACTACCAATAACCGTTAATGGTGCGCCAGGTTCTATGGCAACTCTACCAAAATTTGCTCCTTGGAAATACCTTTGATTAAACAGATTTTGGATATTAATTCCAGCCCGCCAATTATCACGTTGATAGTAGATTGCTGCATCTGTTCTGAGATAACTGGGGATGATATAGGTATTGCTGGAGTCACCTTGGCGATCGCCTACATAAAATAAACCTAGACCAAAACCTAAACCTTGCAAATCACCTTGTTGCAATTCGTAAGTTGTCCACAAACTGGCTGTATTAAATGGGACATTGGGTGGACGATTCCCCGCCAAACCATCATTATCTTTAGTAATCTCGGCATCAATATAGGAATAAGATGCGATCACATTCCAACCAGGACTAATTTCTCCAGCCACATTGAGTTCAATACCTTGGTTGCGTTGTTCACCTATAGGAAGAAGAAAGTCTGGATTAGCAAGATCAGTTGTAGCAATGTTTGATTTTGTAATACTATAAGCTGCCAAAGTAGCCGCTAATCTACCATCCAAAAATTCACCTTTTACTCCTACTTCGTATTGAGTTCCCTGTTCAGCTTCTAGAAATGAACCATCTACTCTTGTACCAAAATTTGGTTGAAATGATTGGCTATAACTAGCATAAAGAGAAATAGGTTCAATAGGTTGATAAACAATACCCAATCTGGGAGTGAAAGCGGAATCGTAGCGACCAGATTCAGAACCATCCCGTAAATTTTTACTGTTTTGATCGACAATATCAAAACGTCCACCCACAAGCAATTTGAAATTATCTGCAAACGCTATTTGGTCTTGCAAGAAAATTCCTAAACCATCGTTGCTATCCTGGTTATTACGCACAACGTTTGTTAATTCGTCTAAACCAGGTCTGGGTATGGCGTTGTAAACTGGATTGAATACATCAATATCTGGTGTAATTCCTCCTGGTAATCGCTTCTGAGTTCCTCCTGACGTAGCTCTAGCTAAGTCAACACCAAACAAAAGAGTATGATTAATTGAACCTGTCGCAAACTTACCAACTACATCAGTTTGTAAAGTATAATTTTCGCTATAGTCATCATTGGATCTAAAGTTCCGTGTAAGAATGCCTGTTGTTTCATCTAATCTCACAGGTTCAGCACGATAATCAAAAGCATCTGAACTTTGATATCGAAAGGCATTGCGGATTTTCCAATTATCGTTAAAGTTATGCTCTAAACGATAGCTCAAGCCTATTTCTTCAACTTTTCTGAAATCATCTGGTTCACCAAAAAAACGCTCTAGAGGAGTGTCAATAATACCCTCACCAAAGGCTAAAAATCCCCGATCAAATGGACGCTCATCGTTGAGATAGTCGAATTGAAACGTTAAGTTAGTTGCTTTGCCAATTTCCCATTTTAAAGTGGGTGAAATAAAGAATCTTTGAACATCTTGATTAAAATCACGGAAACCATCGGAAGTTTCGTAAACAGAGTTAAGCCTATATAGCAGAGTTTTATCAGAATTTAGTGGCCCTGAGATGTCAATACTAGGGCGAAATGTCGAAAAACGACCCACTGAGAATTCAGCATTATAGTAGGGATCTCTCAGAGGCTGCTTTGTAATTAAATTAATTACTCCTCCAGGCTCAACGCCACCATATAAAACTGAAGCCGGTCCCTTAAGAACTTCTATCCGTTCGACGTTGGCGGTTTCTCTAATACCACCTCGTCCATCTTTGAAACCATCAACTAAAATACCGCCACCAAAAGTACCTCCGCCAAAAAATCCCCTAATACCAATTTGGTCCGCTGTACCAGCAAATCCACCATCTTGAAGCACACCCCCAACATTCAGCAGCGCATCTCTTAAACGAGTCACCCTTTGATCTCTAATCACTTGTTCAGGAATTACTTGAATAGTCTGAGGAATATCTCGGATCAGAGTATCAGTTCTCGTTCCAGTCGAAGCATTGGGTACGCGGTATCTATCTTGCTCACCTGTGACTAATAATTCAATCGGTTCTTGAGTTTCACTGCTTGCTTGTTCTTCTGCTGGTGGTGTTTGAGTAGTAGACACGGTGGAAATAACACCAAAAATTAAACCTTCGTCACTATCAAATAACTCAACTTGTGGCGCACTAGCTTCACCTGTCACCGTCAGCCGAATGGTGTTTGCATCCAAGTTAGTAACTGTAACTTCAGTGATTCCCGCCGTGGGGTTTTCTTGACTGACAACATCACCATTAGGTAAGCTTAATTGAGCATTAGGAATGTCAATAATATAACTATTCCCTTCACTCTGATTAGTAAGTTGCAGTTGATCTGATTGATTAGTTACTAAAATTACCTCTAAGCCTGTGTCTGTTGCTTGTAAGTTGACACCTGTTACCTGAATCATAGACTGAGCCAGCAACTGCCCAATACTTGTCGCAGATTGTTCTATGTTATTTAGTTGAGAAGTTTTATCTATTGGTTTTTGGTTTTCTTCAGCCAAAACGGGTACACTCACCCACACCAAAGCCAAACCCGTCATCCAAGCTAGTTTTTGCACTTGATTTAACATCACTCTACACACCACTTAAGTAAGGGACTGGGTAGCAGGGGCGAGTTTAGTAATATCCTCATTAATATTGAATGATATCTGTGAACCCGCCCCCATTAGGACTGAGAAAATAAATCTCAGTACCAACCTATACCCATGTCTTTAATTAATAATTCCTATCAAAAAGATTACAGGAAAGTTCTGAGGTATGGGTGAAGACATGATCACTAGACGGAGTTTTTGCGATCGCTAGCCGGAGTTTTTGCGGATCGCTAGACGGAGTTTTTTGATTTTTGTCGTTTGTCATTGAGATAAATTCCCGGATTTACGCCAAATTTGCGCCGGAAGGAGGCGGCAAAATAACCTCGATTGGCAAATCCTACAGCTTTTGCGGCTTCAGTTACCGTTAATCTACCGGCTGCTAACATTTGGCGCGATCGCTCCATGCGACAATCATGCAGGTAGCCAAACACCGTTGTCTCAAACACCTGCTTAAATCCCACCTTCAGCTTATTGTCATTAATTCCCACCATCCGCGCCAACTCCATCAACGAAGGTGGCTGATCCAACCGCGTCAATAAAATTTCACTGGCGTAATGAATGCGCTCAATGTCCTCTGCATTTAAACTTTTGCTGGTTGTCTCCACAGTCTGAGTTTCCAGGAATTGGTCAACCTGAAGCGCCATCAATTCCCAAACTTTGCTTTCCAGATACACCCGCTTTGTGTTTCCCTGATACGGACAGCCTAACAGTTGTTGTAGTGCCATTTGCATTGCAGAGGTGGTCTTACCGTAACGTTCATAATATTTTTGATCTAATTTACGGATTAATGGTTGCAAGTTTGCCGGTAGTTCCCCCTTATGGCCAAACCACTGGCAAAATAACTCAGGTTCTACATGAACACTCACCCAGGCGGTTGGTTGAATTGATGAATGTTCTAAACTTTCCCCTGGTGCTAAACCGCTACCAAAAAAGCCATAGCTTCCAGCCTTCATCCCTAAAAGGTTGAAAGTATACTCAATCTGATGTTCTCGATCAGAGGATTTTGTAATTATCTCATCATGCAACTGATAATTGCCAATATCTAAATTTAATCCTGCTCGTAAATCAATACATCGAGTGTAACCGTTACCCAGTTTCACGGGATACGGATGAGTTACATCAAATCCATCAGAGGCATCAGGTGTGGGTTGATTCTCCTCACTTTCATAGACGAGTTCCTGGTAAGCGGATAGGGAGAGGATAAGAGTCATAGGGTAATTAGGTGCTGGCAATTTGAGACAGTCTGTACTTAATTGCCAGAAATTTATAATTTTAATAAGAATTACTTGCAACTATTAAACCATAAATATCACCCAAATACTACGGTGGTATAGCAATGAACGAGATCAGCCAGCATCTTGGAAAATTGTTCCACAAAAGGAATCAAGTAAATAAAGATTAATACGATCTGCGTAAACTCGCACTACAGAGTGGTCATGCGATCGCCTTTCTTTCTAGAAGAGAATCATCTAAAAATATACACATAAATCCCTTAGAAAAAAATATTATCATAATTAACAAGAATATTTTCTATTTAAAGTCAGTAAATCTTGACCTAATTGTATCTTTTATGATGTAACTATTGTCATAAAATTCTTTAAATATGCTCGTGAGTTCCTGAATTAACCAATCATGGCCAAGCTTTGCAGAACACAGCTATAAATCCTTGATGCAGATATATCAGGTTTTAGTTACACACGTTACCACATTCTTTTTGAGAAATATTCTCTAAATTCTGCTAATCTAGTTATAAATATTACCTTCAATAACGTGCAACTAGAGATGGCTAGTATCTTATCAATCCAAAATATCGATGAAATGTTTGAAGAAACACCTATCAACGGTAATTTGGATCATTCATCCGGAAATGACATAGTTTTGAACTATTCAGAGTCTGTGGGGAAAGGATACTGGCAGCGAACTTTCTTACCAGATGGTATTTCTATAGATATTGAAAATAATCAATTCCTCAAGGATATTATCTTGGAGGAATCAGACGACGAGGGATGGCCGGAAATAGGTTTTCGTTTATCGGGAAACCGTAAATTGTATACAGGTGAAGTGATGCAAGGTGGTCAAAACTTCTTGTGCTTGTCGGATGTCAGTCGCGGAGGGATAACAGAGTGGGCGGGTAATCAAAGACACCTGAAAGTTGATATTAACCTCACGCCGGAAATGTGGGCAATGTTGATTCAGCAACACTCACAATACTTATGTCCACACCAGCAACTTCCTCTTCATGGGGCTAAAAATGCACCTTACTACGAATTACGAACCACTACACCTGTAATGCAGTCGGTGTTATATCAAATTCTTAATTGTCCCTACCGAGACTTTATCAGAGAGGTTTATCTACAAAGTAAAGCACTAGAACTTGTGGCATTGTGGCTGGCGCAGGAACTAGACTATCGACAGATTAACCAATCTACGGTCAAACTTTCCCCAGATGATATAGAACGTATTTACTATGCCAGAGATATTCTCGTTACTAACTTACATCATCCGCCTACATTGCTAGAACTCTCACGTCGAGTGGCGGTGAATCAACGAAAACTCAAGCAGGGTTTTCGGCAAATATTTGGAACTACAGTTTTTGGCTACCTGCATGATCATCGCATGGAACAAGCTAAACAAATGTTAGCAGAACAAAAATTTTCTGTTTCCCAAGTTGCCCATGCTGTGGGATATTCTCACCTAAGTCACTTTGCATCTGCCTTCAGAAAAAAATTTGGGGTAAATCCCAGTGCTTACGGACGCTAAAATGTCCGTTTATGGATAAATAAAGTCCGTCTATGGATAGACACAGTACCCACAGAACCATCAAAATACTTGCAGGATAGTTGAAAAGTATTCCTAACTAGCAGGTTAAAACCCTAGTTTTAATGTGCTTTTCAGGGTGATGTAACTGTGGTTTGAGGGTGATTACTGTGAATCAACAAATTTTTTGTAGTCTTTGCGTAACAGGGATTGTATCCGCATTGATTGTGCAGTCTGCGTCTGCTGAGGTAGTACAGACAAAATCAAGCGTTTCGCAAGATATGACGCGAGCAAGACTAGGTGAACGTCTTGACTTTTCACGGGATCTGGAAAACCCCTCTCCAAACCTCTCCCCTGCAAGGAGAGAGGCTTTAAATTTTCCCCCTTCCCTGGTAGGGAAGGGGGTTAGGGGGTTAGGTTTCACGTTAGCTTTTCCACATAACGCGAAAAGTCAGGGTAAACGTCTTGCAACTAAAGCTGAATTACTTTCTCAAGTACCTAATTCTCCGACACTGGTACAAGTTACCGGAGTGGAAGCTACTCCCACAGATCAAGGTGTGGAGGTAATTTTACAAACAACTCAAGGACAACAGTTACAAATCACCAATCGCAGTGCCGATAATAACTTTATCGCTGATATTCCTAATGCTCAATTGCTTTTACCCAGTGACGATGGGTTCATATTCCGTTCCGAAAACCCAAGTGAGGGAATTACTGAAATAACAGTAACAAACTTGGATGTAAATACTATCCGCGTGACTGTGGTGGGTGAGGCGGGATTACCCACTGTGGTGTTATTTGATAGTGACGAAGGTCTGATTTTTGGCTTCACACCAGTTGTATCTTCTGCCCAGACTCCGCAATTACCAGAAGAAGCACCAGAAGGTGAAACTCAAACAGAACAACCATCAACTTCAGACCAGCCGATTGAATTGGTGGTAACGGGTCAGCAAGATAGATACAGAGTACCCAATGCCACAAGTGCGACGCGAACGGATACACTTCTGCGTGATATTCCTCAATCCATTCAAGTAGTTCCCCGACAGGTGTTAGAAGACCAACAGGTAATCCGAGCCTCTGAAGCATTGCGTAATGTCAGTGGCGTACAACGAGGAAATACAATTGGTGGCACATCTGAAGTATTTAGCATTCGCGGATTTCAACAATTTGGAGGCACTCTCCGCGATGGCTTTAACTTTAGAAATAATTTCTCTATTGCAGAAACGGCGAATTTGGAACGAATCGAAGTACTTAAAGGACCAGCTTCTGTACTCTACGGAAATTTAGATCCTGGTGGTGTGATTAACTACGTTACCAAACAACCGCTTTCAGATCCTTTTTATGCTGTGGGATTGCAGGTTGGAAGTTTTGGTTTAGTGCGACCAACCCTTGATTTATCAGGCCCCTTAAATCCAGAACGGACACTGCTCTATCGATTGAATACAGCTTATGAGAGAGGCGGAAACTTTCGGAACTTTGACACGGAAGTTGAGAGATTTTTTATCTCGCCTGTCGTGACTTGGAAGATTAGCGATCGCACTGACTTAAGACTTGAATTAGAATACTCAAACGATAAACGTCCATATGATCGGGGATTAGTTGCTCTTGGCACAGGTATTGCTGATATTCCCTTTGATAGAATTTTGGGTGAACCCGATGATGTGAGTGAAAGAACAAATTTTTCAGCAGGATATCGATTAGAGCATCGTTTCAATGATGACTGGAAACTCCGGAATCAGTTTCGATACTCTTTCTCTGACGATACCAATAATCGGATCAACCCGCTCAGACTGAATGAAACTACTGGGGAACTAGGTAGAGAATTTGCTGGAGGTGAAGGGACATTAAGAAATTATGAATTGCAAACCGATTTAGTGGGCAATTTTGCTACGGGATCAATCCAGCACACCCTGCTATTTGGCGTTGATGTATCTTGGCTAACGGACAGGGGAGGATCTCGTTTTGAACCCGCTCCTAGCATTAATATCTTTAATCCTGTTTATGGAATCGCCCGACCTAGCAGAGATGAATTTTCAGATGTATTCGTATTTGATTCTCAAACAGATACTCTTGGCTTTTTTCTGCAAGATCAAATTACCCTAGCTGAAAACTTAAAACTATTGTTAGGTGGACGCTTTGACAATATCGATCAAAGCTCTCCTTCTGATGAACGGCAAGATCAAGCCTTTAGTCCGCGAGTGGGTATCGTCTATCAACCGATTGAGCCAATTTCTCTATATACCAGTTTCAGTAGATCATTTCAACCTAACTTTGGAAATCGTGTAGATGGTTCGCTGCTTGAACCAGTGCGCGGTACGCAGTATGAAGTAGGTGTTAGAGGCGAGTTTCTTAACGGTAGATTAACTACAAACTTGGCTGCTTATGAAATCACTAAGAGTAATCTTGCAGTTACTGATCCAGATAATCCCAATTTCTCCATTCCATCAGGAGAGCAAAGAAGCCGGGGTGTTGAGTTAGATGTCACAGGACAAATTCTTCCGGGATGGAATCTGATTGCCTCCTACGCTTACACTGATGCCAGAGTTACCAAAGATGACAATCTACAGCCAGGTAATTTACTTGAAGGTGTGCCGTTTAATTCAGCCAGTTTGTGGTCAACTTATGAGATTCAAACAGGTGATTTCCAAGGCTTAGGATTTGGCTTAGGTTTATTTTATGTGGGTGAACGCCAAGGTGATTTGAATAACTCTTTTCAAGTCCCTAGTTATGTGCGTACTGATGCCAGTATATTTTATCGACGAAATAACTGGCGGGCTGGCATTAACGTTAATAACCTTTTCAATGTAGATTATATCGAAGCTACCCAGCGCCGAAATCGCATCGATCCTGGTGCGCCGTTTACGGTCAGAGGAACGGTGTCAGTGGAGTTTTAGATTGAACTAAATCAAGATTTCAAAATGTACAAAACCTGGTGTCCAATGACAGTGCTATGTACTGATTGAGTGAGATAGAATAACCCTACCCAAACCTCCTCCCGGCAAGTATTGTAGGGGTTTAGCAATGCTAAATCCCTACGAAAAATATGGTTTTTGACAACAAATATTTAATGTTGATTGTCAATGCGTAACTTCTAATAAAGTTATATCAGTTAAATAAATGAAGTATTGGTTCAGACATCTTAAACTATTGCTAATCTCAATATGTTCACTAATTTTAGTAGTCGCCTGCAATAGTAGTACACCTCAACTAAATACCAATCAAACACCTACAAGCAGACCTTCAGATTGTCGGGTAATTAATCATGACGGGGGAGAAACAGAAATTTGCGAAGAACTCCAAAAAATTGTGGCATTTGGTCCACCCATATTAGATATTTTGTTATCTTTAGGAGTGCAGGCCGCAGGTTATTCAGAAGTGGATTTACTCAACAAAAAAGTATTTGATAATCCTAGTGAGCAGATTCCTTATCTAGGGGATTTAGTGACAAATCAACCTGTAAATTTAGGCGATCGCAATAATCCCTCGCTAGAAACATTTGTGCAACTTCAACCTGATTTAATTATAGGTGAAGCGTATCATGTCAAGGAAAAATACAAATTATTCTCCAGTATTGCACCAACGGTATTTTTTGTAAATGAAAGAGACCTGGATTGGAAAACCACGATTAAGGCAATTGCACCAGCCCTAAACCGAGAGGAACAGGCACAACAAGTAATTGCATCCCATAATCAACTTATAGAAACGGCTAAAAAACAATTAGCACCAGTGATATCAGGACAAACTATTATTGTTCTAGGATGGCAACGAATTACCAATCAATCATTTATTTTTCCGGACACTTTTATTACCAGGTTGTTAAAAGATTTAGGCTTTGAAACTATTTTAGGAGAAGCAAACAGACCTAGCACATCAATTGAAGCTATCGCAAACCTGAAAACCGATCACATTTTAGTCATGCCGTCTGGAGATAACACCATTGATAATGCGAAACAGGACTGGGAAAAAAATCCTATTCTGAGTTTAATTCCCGCAGTCCAAGCCGGAAATATTCATTTTGTGGACTATCAATTCAGTCGCATTCGAGGACCAATTGCAGCGGAGATGTTTATCAATCAAATTCTTCAACTATTGCAAAATTAAAATATACCTACCGTTTTCTGTATTAGAAGTAATCATGAATATCTCAACCCAAAAAACTCACAACAATTGTCGTTTTTGTTCTGAGATTTCCCAAGCTAACGGTGAAGACCCCATTGGTTCAGCGAACAATGCCGAACAATACTTGATTATTGAAGCTGCACAACCTTGGCCAGATAACATTTGGATAAACCCTAACTCCATACCACAGAGTGTATTAGACCCGTTACAATTTATTTGGGGAAATGGTGGGTCAATTCGACCACTGGCGATCGCCACAGACCCAGAATACTCCAAACCTGGTTACACTCGTGTATTCTACTATCGCCGCCCAGCCAAATTTTTTGCTCAATTTGAGAAACATGAATTTATCGTACCTGATGCTTTAGTGGGTTCTCTGGCATTAGCCTTACTTAAAAATCCCGAAGAACTACCAAACTTTGAGCAATATTGCCAAAAAACAAACCACATTCGAGAAATACTCGTTTGCAACCACGGGAATGTAGATGCGGCTTGTAGCAGATTTGGTTATCCAATTTATCAAAAATTGCGTTCTGAATACGCTGCTGCAAATAATAATAACTTACGTTTTTGGCGATGTAGTCATTTTGGCGGACACGAATTTGCACCTACCTTAGTTGATTTACCTCAAGGACAATATTGGGGTCATTTAAAACCAGAAATTTTAGATTTATTAGTCCGACGGAATGGTTCAGTCAAAGAACTATATCCCTACTATAGAGGTTGGGGTGGTTTATCCTTTTTTGAACAAATTGCCGAACGAGAAATTTGGATGCAAGAAGGTTGGAATTGGCTGGAATATCACAAAGCCGGTCAAGTTTTAGCCAGTGATGAAATTAATCAAGAATGGGCAGATGTTCGCATTGATTTCAGCACAGCCGATGGAAATATCAGCAGTGCATATCAAGCCAGGGTGGAGGTGAACGGTTCAGTTATGACAGCTTGGAAATCAGGAGCAAATCCTACTTTAGAAGAAGTAAAGCAGTATCGTGTCCGTAATTTAGTGAAATTGGCATGATGAAAAATGGATTACAGCCCTGGAACCCTTAGAATATTGCTAACGCAACGCCAAGGGCGATCGCGGCTATACAAACTAAACCTCGTCTAGGTTGAGACCCGTAGTTTTTAGTCAAGATGGTGAGATTGCTTCCTTACGTCGCAATGACAAAAACTCCACTTTTCATGATGGACAAGGTTTAAGTCCGCACTTCGATAAGCTCAGTGACCACCAGCGCGGACTAACAGAAAATCTTGATTTTTAATCGCTTACACGTCGCCAACCTCTGAGAGGGTCGAAAAACATGAACAAAGCTTGGACTCCTTCGCGAGTAGGGAGCAAAAATCCAGGCTTTATGCTTTGGCTGTAATAGACTGTAAACTTTGAACAGTAGAAATTACCTGCTGTGCTACTGTGTCTATTTCTTCAGCAGTATTAAACCGCCCAATTCCAAACCTTACCGAAGCATAAGCTAATTTTTCCGAGTGTCCCAAAGCTGTCAGCACATGGGAGGGTGCTGTGCTGGTTGAAGAACAAGCAGAACCAGAAGAAACCGCCATTATCGGCTGCAAACCTAACAATAAAGCAGCACCATCTACACCCTCAACACTGATATTTAAATTTCCCGCTAGTCGTTGCGTCGGGTGTCCATTCAGGTGAACCCCTGACAACTGCGAAAGCTGTTCCCATAATCTTTGTCTGAGTTCAGTCAGACGTTGATTTTCCGTCTCTTGTGTTGCTAAAGCAATTTCTACAGCTTTCCCAAAACCCACAATTTGCGGCGTGTACAAAGTCCCAGAACGCATTCCTCGTTCATGTCCACCGCCATGCTGTTGGGCTGCAATTTGGACTCTGGGGTTACGCCTCCGCACATATAAAGCCCCGATACCCTTGGGACCATATACTTTATGTGCAGTCAGCGACATCAAGTCAACTTTCATCGTCTGTACATCCAAGGGAATTTTACCAATAGCTTGGGCTGCATCTGTATGAAAAATTATATTGTTTTCCCGGCACATTTCCCCAATTTCTGCCAAAGGTTGCAATACACCAATTTCATTATTTGCAGCCATCACCGAAACCAAAATTGTTTCTGGACGAAAGGCTCTTTTCAACTCAGTTAAATCAATAATTCCCTCTGGCTGAACGGGGAGAACAGTAATCTCAAATCCCAGAGATTTTAAATAAGTACAAGGGTCAAGAACTGCACTATGTTCGGTCGCTACAGTAATAATATGCTGACCTTTAGAAAAATAAGCTTCAGCTACACCTTTAATAGCTAAATTATTCGCCTCAGTTGCACCACTTGTAAATACAATTTCTTCAGGTGTCGCATTAATAGCTGCGGCTAAAATTTCTCGTGATTTTTTAACAGCCGCTTCTGCTTCCCAACCGTAAACATGACCAATACTAGAAGGATTTCCAAAGTGTTCTGTAAAATAGGGGATCATTGCTGCTAATACCCGTTCATCTATAGGTGTAGTAGCGTGACAATCGAGATATATAGGACGAATAGACATAATTTAACTTAAAATTTGGCTGATGTTTTTTAAAATACTAAGGACTTCATACAATTCATTTTTTCTTTTTAACAACGTAAATTGGTCAGACAAAGCATATTGGGAAATATTTTCTTGAATAAACTTGAGAAAAATAAACTCACTACCATTAGTCACACATCCAAACACAGGTTTTTCTGGATGAGGATTAGCCAACATATAAGTCAGTGCTTGGGGTATAGCTTCTAAAAGAGAAAAACTAGAACGTTTAGACTCAATTACCAATAACCAGAATTGTTCTTGAATTACCAGAACATCAATTCTACCTCGAATAATTTCTCCTTTATCCTCCGCCGAAATTTCAATTGATTGTTCACTTCTCATAAAAAAAGGTTCGTCATAAAACCCAGCCAGATTTAGCAGAGGTGATAAAACAACTAATTTTACTGTTTCTTCAGATAAAGGAGGATATTTTGATAAACGCAGAAAATGAGATTTTATTTTGTCTAACTGTTGTTTTTCTAAATCTGTAGTTTCCGGTAAATTCTCTAACCATTCGGGAAAAAATGCCTCATCTTTAGCCTGTTGCAGACCAAATTTTTCTTCTAAATAGGCGAGTCCAACATTTTGCACTGGGATAAATTGAACCATAGTTTTCTCACAATATATAATTTACTTAATTAGAAAAAACAATCAACTAAAGATTTTACCTAGTTTCATTAAAATTTGTAAAACTTTATATAATTCATTTTCACGTCTATATAAACTGAATCTATCAGATAAGGCATATATTACGGCTTTATTTTGTTTAATTAATTTGATAAATTGGAAATCTTCCCCATTCATGATTAACGAATATACAGGATAATCAGAAGTAGGCGCAGCTATCATACAAGTAAGTGCTTGAGGTATTGCTTTAGCTAAAGAAAAACTAGAGCGTTTAGATTCTATAATCAATATCCATAACTTATTTTAGATAACTAATACATCAATTTTACCCTTAATAATTTCCTTAGCTGTTTCTACTGCTTCTTCAGGACTAACAATAATGGTTTCACTAATCTCTATAGATTGTTCTGTAGCGATGTGAAAGGGATAACGATAAAACCCAGCTAAATCTAGCAAGGGAGATAATACTACCATTTTTACTGCTTCTTCTAGCAGAGGAGTAGTTTCAAATAAGCTGAGATAGTTACTTTTAACTCTATCTAAGTATTGCTTTTCTAATTCGGAAATTTCAGGTAAAGAGTCAAACCACGCTGTAAAAAATTGCTGATCTTCAGATTTCTCTAAAGCAAAATTTTCTTTTAAGTAAGTGAGGGTGATGTTTTGTCCTGGAATAACTTGAACCATGTTTGTTGCAACTGGCGAAAAGTGTTATGCCCTACCTCAATAATAACGCTGTTAGGCTCGAAATCTATAAAGTTCGTAGTCAGGGCTTTAGCCCTTTACAATCGTGTCAAAGAGCGATAAATCGCTTACTACGAACAAAAATTTATTTTAAATTTATTGATGTCTCTCTACTTAATTCCTGTAATTTGTTTAATACTGCTTGTGCATGACCTTTGGTTTTGACATTCGGCCAAGTGTCAGCAATTATCCCATCAGGTGAGATGAGAAAAGTTGACCGGGCTACACCCATATATTCTTTACCCATGAATTTTTTCAAGCGCCAAGCACCATAGGCTTCTATGAGATGATGTTCAGGGTCACTTAACAGGGTGATTGATAAATTATGTTTGTCTATAAATTTACAATGAGCTTTTTCTGTATCTGGACTCACACCTAATATTTTCGCTCCCAAGGCGCTGAAGTCTGGAGTCAAGTCTGTAAAGTCTTTCGCTTCGGTGGTACAGCCTGGGGTGTCATCTTTGGGGTAAAAGTACAGTACAACCCACTGACCGCTAAAATCGCTGAGGCTGACGGGCTGATTATTTTGGTTAGGTGTGGGGAAATTAGGCGCAGGTTGTCCAGTTTGGGGAATGTTACTCATGATTGGTGTTAGATGGGGATGGTATCAAAATTTTACCTGTATTAGGCGACCATGAATTTTTTATCACGCAGAGGCGCAGAGTCGCAGAGAGGAAGAGTTTAAGAGATGTAATTTTGGCATTTCATATTCAAATTTAACAATGCCCACCTTTTCATCTCATGTCACACTATTTATATCTTGACTTTGCGCCTTTGCGTGAACCTTTCATCCAAATTTAAGCCTCGCCATTATTAAAATGCAGTCTGAGTTTAACTTTTTCCAACAGTGGTATCCCCTCTCACCTGTAGAAGATATTGATCCCACACAACCAACTCCTGTTACTCTTTTGGGAATTCGTTTAGTTATCTGGAAACCTAAGTCATCTGAGACTTACCAAGTATTTTTAGACCAATGTCCCCACCGTCTCGCCCCTTTGAGTGAAGGACGGGTTGACGAAAAAACTGGTAATTTAATGTGTAGTTATCATGGTTGGCAATTTGATTCTCAAGGGATTTGTACTCACATTCCCCAAGCAGAGAAGCCAGAAATTATTACTAAAAATCAAAAGAATTTCTGTGTAATATCACTACCAGTTCGCCAAGCTAATGATTTACTTTGGGTTTGGCCTGATGCTAAGTCAGCAGAAGCAGCAGCAAATACGCCGTTACCGTTGTCACCTCAAGTAGATGCTGATAAGGGATATGTTTGGTCTTCTTATGTGCGCGATTTGGAATATGATTGGGAAACTTTAGTGGAAAATGTCGCTGATCCTAGTCACGTACCTTTTACTCATCACGGGGTACAGGGTAAGAGAGAATATGCTGCACCCATACTGATGGAGGTTGTGCAATCTACTTCCAAGTTAATTGAAGTAATGACTGCTGGACGCTTCAAAACAACAATTACTTTTGAACCTCCTTGTCGGTTAGAGTATGCTATCAACTTTGGCGACTCCGGGGATAAGAAAATGGGGCTTGTGACTTACTGCATTCCTGTGTCTCCGGGTAAGTCAAGAATTGTCGCCCAATTTCCTCGTAACTTTGCTAAAACACTACATAGCTTGACACCCCGGTGGTGGAGTCATATTAATACCCGTAATCTAGTGCTAGATGGAGACATGATTGTTTTACATCAGCAAGAAAAGTATCTGCAACAAAAACAAGCAATTGAAAGCTGGAAAACTAGCTACAAGCTTCCAACAAGTGCAGACCGTTTGGTAATTGAGTTTCGGAATTGGTTTGATAAGTATTGTTTCGGTCAGCTACCGTGGAGAGAAGTAGGAATTACTGTTCCACCCAGCCCGCAAATTAATGATAACCGTTCTGTGTTGCTGGATCGTTATTCACAACATACCCAGCATTGTAGTAGTTGTCGTAATGCGCTAAAGGTTATACAGCGCTTACAGGTGGGACTTTTAATATACAGCATCAGTATTATTGCTGGTGTGGCTTTACTTCCTGATGCACTCAGAATTAAGCTGGGTTTACCTTTGGTAATTACGGCTGCTTTAAGTATGGCTGCTTACTCTTGGCTGAAATTCCGGTTAATTCCTAAGTTCTACTTTGTAGACTATATCCATTCCCAAAAATAATAGTTTACCGAATAGGACTTACGCAAGAACTCTCCAAAACCCTCTTAACTTCTCTCAAGGGGAGACGCTAACGCTTTAGCGATACGTTTTTTCATAATTTTGCTTAAGTCCTGCCGAATTACGAATTACGAATTACGAATTACGAATTAAAAAATATGCGACGTGATTTTACTAACCGCGATGATTTAATAGCCTACCTGCGGGAACAATTCCCCAATGCGGTAGAACGAGATGATCATATTAGTGAAACTGTGGGAGGACGTAAAGCTGCTGAGAAATTACTCCAAGCAGTTAATCCTGTAGATTATGCGAAAACACGTAACTCTTTAACTGGTGCTGTAACCAAACTTTCGCCTTATATTCGTTATGGGGTTTTAAGCTTGCGGGAAGTTCGGGATGATGTGCTGGAAAAAGTACAAGACCCCAATGATGCTAGTAAATTGATTAATGAATTGGGCTGGCGTGACTATTGGCAGAGATTATATGAGAAACTAGGCGATCGCATCTGGGAAGATCAAGAAGAATACAAAACTGGGTACACCCCAAAAGATTACGCTGACAAACTACCAGCAGATATCACCGCAGGGACTACAGGAATGGTTTGTATTGATAGCTTTAGCCATGAATTACGGTCAACTGGCTACTTACACAACCATATCAGGATGTGGTTAGCCGCTTATATTGTCCATTGGCGGCGGATTCGTTGGCAAGCCGGAGCCAAATGGTTTCTAGAACACCTGCTAGATGGCGACCCTGCCAGTAATAATATGTCATGGCAGTGGGTAGCCAGCACTTTTAGCCATAAACCTTATTTTTTCAATCGTGAGAACCTAGAACGCTATACCAAAGGTGTTTATTGTCACCAATGTCCCCTTTACGGTCATTGTGATTTTGACGGTAGCTACGAAGAATTAGAACAGCGACTATTTCCCCAAGGAGAATTTACCAAAAAACCCAATAGTCAAAGTTGGCAAAGAGGCAAAAAAGGTAAAAAATGAATAAACCAATCGTTTGGGTACATGGAGACTGCCTGAGTCCCTACAACCCCGCATTACAAGAATACCCCCAAGCCCCTGCTATTTGGGTATGGGATGAAGCCTTAATAGCAGAATCGCAACTCAGCCTCAAACGCATCACATTTATTTATGAATGCTTATTAGAATTACCCGTGATCATTCGCCGTGGTAATGTGGCACAAGAAGTCTTAGCATTTGCCCAAGAACATCATGCCGACTTAGTAGTAACAACCACCAGCCCCAGTCCCAGATTTAAACATATTTGCGACCAAATAGAAAAAACCTTAACCCTAGAAACCTGGGAAACAGAACCATTCTTTGAATACCAAGGACACATCGACCTGAAAAGATTCTCCCGCTATTGGAAAATAGCCGAAAAACACCTCCTCACCTAACTCCCCTCTCCGCGTACCTTTGCGCTAACCTCCGCGCCCCTTTGCGTTAAAATCTTACCCCCAAATGCTAACCACCCTCACCGACACCCAAAACATCCTCTCCGACCTCATCACTCGCTACTCACCCCACGTAGATTACCTAGTCATCCGCCTCGAACAAGCAGAAGGAACAGATATCTTATTACGTGGCGACAAATTAGAAACCCTCAGTGAAGGCATTTCCATTGGTGGACATATTCGAGCTTGTTATAAAGGTGGCTGGGGATTCAGTAGTTTTAACCAACTAGCGACCATCAAAGAACGGATTGAAGAAGCGATCGCCGCAGCTAGAATGGTAGGTGATGAAAAAACTATCCTTGCCCCCATTGACCCAGTACAAGCAATATGTGAACTACCCCTCACAGGCACTGATCCCCGAAGAATTCCGGTGAGGCAGAAAAAAGAACTGTGCGATCGCTATACTGATTTATTAAAAAGCGTTGATCATCGCATCACCACCACCTCAGTCCGCTACGGTGACAGCGCCCAAAAAGTGATTATTGCTACCTCAGAAGGAACTTTCATCGAACAATCTTGGGTAGATATGGAGATGCGTTTTGCCGCCACAGCCAGAAACGGCGAAACGGTGCAAACCGGCAGAGAAACCACTGGTTCTCGCAAAGCCTACGAAGATTTAACAGTTTTGGATCAACAAGTCAAAAGTGCAGCCCAAAGAGCGATCGCAGCCTTAACGCTACCAACCGTAAAAGGCAATACTTACACAGTAGTCATTGACCCCATTCTCACTGGTTTATTTGTTCACGAAGCCTTTGGACACCTTTCCGAAGCTGATATGGCTTACGAAAACCCCGACCTATTGGAAGTCATGACCATTGGCAGGCGGTTCGGCACAGAAGAACTACAAATTTTTGATGGTGCTGCCCCAGAAGGTCATCGCGGTAGTTATTTTTACGATGATGAAGGCACGCCCAGTACTACTACGCAACTAATTAAAGATGGCATTTTAGTAGGACGTTTACATTCCCGTGAAACCGCAGGCAAATTAGACGAAGCACCCACTGGTAACGCTCGTTGTCTAAACTATCACTTTAACCCCATTGTTCGCATGACAAACACCTGGATTCAAAGGGGTAAAACACCAGTTGCCGACTTACTCGCCGATATAAAATCAGGAGTATATGCCCGTAACTGGCTAGGTGGCATGACAAACGGGGAAATGTTCACCTTCAGTGCTGGGGAAGCCTGGATGATTAGAAACGGTGAAATAGCCGAACCTGTGAAAGATGTCACACTTTCGGGTAATGTTTTCCAAACTCTAAGAGATATTGAAGCCGTTGGTGATGACTTTTATTGGGATGAGTCTGGTGGTTGTGGTAAAGGTGGACAGAACGGCTTACCTGTTGGTTGTGGTGGTCCCAGTCTCCGGATTCGGGATGTGGTAGTTGGTGGGGAAACCTGAGCTAATCTCCAGTCCCCACTGCTCATTTCCCATCACTCTGGACTAGACTCTTTTCTTTCCTCTTGCACTTGGCGCAACTGCTGTATGAGTTTTTGACCAGATTCTAGAGTGGTAGACAGTGAATTGTTATTAGCTTCGGATCTAGTCGATGGTTGGGGAGTAATAGCCTCTATGGGTGCTGAGGTCTGATTTTGGATTCGCAGTTCTGGTAATGGTTTGAGACTAGCTGCGGGTGATTGCTCTTGAGTGGTTGCAGCAGTTTTGCCGTTGTGTTGGAAACGTAGGCTAAAGGGATAACTGCTGATTTGCTGGCCTCCTTTAGGAGATTTGGTATTAAAGTATTCTCTTGCCTTGACTTTTAAATCACTAGAAAGTGATTCGTCTTGGAATTTAATATCTAAAACTCTGCCGTCAGGATCTACTACTAAGAAACCCAATACTGTGCCTTGAACATTTGGCTTATTTGCCGCCACAGTTTCCCGAATAACGGGCTTTTCTTGGGAATTGGGGTATGATTGCTGAATTTGTCGTCTCAGAACTTCGTATGAGTTTAACTGGGCGATGACTCCCTGTTGCTCATTTACTTTCGTCACAGGCAACTCAGGTGCTTTGGGCGTAGCTGGCTGCAATTTGGGAATACTTTGATTTCCCAGGGCTACTTCGTTTTTAGGTTGGGTGTGTTCTTGAAGGCGAGTTATGAGAGTTTCGTTACCGGCAACTTTAGCCGGATCATTACTAGGCTGTGTAATTTGTCGATTGCTATTTGTGACTGTGTTAGTGCGATCAGGTGTTTCCGACGCAGTTACTTGTGGCAATCTTTCTACAGGTACTGATTCGGTTGCTACTGTAATTTCGCTTTGATTAAAGGTGCGAGTGGATGGGGTAAATCTTTGATTAGCAGCATTGAACCCAGAGGGATCAAATCGAAATTCCTCTCTGGGAACTATCGGCTCACGAACAGGCGCAGAAGCACGTGCAGACGCACGCATATCTGTGGGCTGCCTTTGGGGGAAGGAAACATTGCGATTAGGAGCAGAAACCCGATAGTTAGGTGTTGTCCTAACTGGCGGTAATGCAGACTGCATATAGGGAGAGGCCGATAGCGGTAACGGCGGCAATGTTGTCTGCATCTGGCTCTCCAAATTCGGACTCAAAAGTTTTGGTTGTTGCGGAAGTTCTGGTTGCAGAGCCAGTTGAGACGGAAATGTGCTTGGTATTTGTGGCAGACGGTTTTGATCAGCTTGGCTTAATTCCAAGATGCCGACCGATTTTGGTGATGCTGATGCTGGAGATTGCTGAGGATCTACAGGCATCAATGGCACAATCAACGCAATAGCACCGTGAATGCCAAGGGAGGCTATTGCTGCTATCCCAGTTGGTTGGCTGAGGATTTCTGGTATATTTTTTAGCAGGGAGACATAAGACATAGCTGTTATCGTTCACTCGGCTCGGTTGCGGTTGACTAGCAAAGCAATTTTATCTTAATTACAAGAGATACATCCTGATCAAAATCATAACTTCCTATACTGGTACTCAAAATGGCAGAATAGGTTTTTGTCAAGTTTTTAATTTTTCATTGCAAAAATGTTTCTCTTGCTCACAAGGTAATGGAACATGATCACTTTTGAATTGTGATTTTTATGAGGAGATGCACAATATGGACTGGAGTTTATGGTAGTTGCTGCTGGTAGCGATCGCTACGCCCGTCAAAGGCATCGCATCAGTCTAAATATATAACTCTATCTGTTGCAGTTGCTGACTTTATTAGCTTAATTATCTTGGCGTGAGTTACGTCCCTCTAAAGATATACCAAGCTTACTTTGAAAACAGATTACAGTTTCGTCTAATTATATCACATCAGATCGATTTTCCACTGTAGGCAAATTGACCAGACTAATTTTTGGTGGATTTTCAACGCCAATTTAAAATCCACAATTGTTTCACCCCTCCCATATACTACTGCTCCAAAATGCCATTACCGACAATTATTGTGCCTGGATATTTAGAAAGTGCGATCGCTTACCGTCAATTAGAGCAATCTTTATTGCAGTTGGGTGTACCCACGGTCACAGTACCACTGCGGCGACGTGACTGGTTACAAACCATTGGCAGACCTGTAACACCCATTGTGCAGCAACTAGATCGCACAGTCAAAGAGATGTTGTACAAACATAACGTCCCTCAAGTCAATTTAATTGGTCATTCCGCCGGAGGTTGGGTTTCCCGCATTTATTTAGGAGACCAGCCTTATTTAGGACGGGGTAAAGTGACATCCTCCTGTTGGAAAGCTCACCCTTTAGTGGCTAGTTTAATTACTCTAGGTACACCCCATATTAGCCAAGAACGTTGGACACGAGCGAATTTAGATTTTGTAACTGATAACTACCCAGGCGCATTTTACAAAAGTGTTCGTTACGTTTGTGTAGCCGGGAAAACTATCTTTGGTCAAAGAAAACCCGGCGGCTGGTTAGCTTACAACAGTTATCAACAAACCTGTGGTCAAGGTAACACCTGGGGAGATGGTATTACACCCATTGCGGCTGCTCATCTAGAAGGCGCGGAAAATCTGGTAATTCCCGGTGTCCAACATTCTCCCAGAAGCCCAGGCATTTGGTATGGCTCCCCAGAACCTTTAAAATCTTGGGTGCAGTATTTATTGAGTGCTGAGTGCTGAGTGCTAAAAGTTATGAGTAAGTTTCTTGCCCTGCTCCCCTGCTCCCTCTTTGAGAAGAGAAACATAAATTAACTTTTCTTAGTTACAATTGTAATAAAAATACACACTTAGCTAAGAACAGGAAGGGGACACAATGGAAAGTACCCAGTTCGATAGAATTTTACGGCGACTGGCGACGATTTTAGCAGTAGCGATGCTGAGTTTGTGCTTGATTTACATCACTACGGGAATTTTGCTCTCTTTTTACTACGAACCCACCGCAGGCGGAGCATATCGATCTTTGAAAACGATTAATACACAAATACCCTACGGGTGGTTGTTCCGCAGAGCTTATGATTTGGCTGGTAATGCAGTCATAGTGGTTGCATTGGTGCAAATTGTCGTCATGTTTTTAGGACGACAATTTAGGAAAAGTTGGTTGACTGCTTGGATTAGTGGAATTTTCTTAACTTTAAGCGTGATTGGTCTAGATTGGACGGCGATGCTTTTAGACTGGACTCAAGAAGGCTATTGGCGTTTTAGCATTGAGCTAGGAACTATCGAAGCAATTCCGTTTATAGGTGGGCAACTACGAGACATTCTCACAGGTGGTGGGGCTATTAGCACAGTCACTGTTGCACACCTTTATACCATCCACAGTTATATTTTGGCGGTTGCTGCCATCATTTTGGCTGTAGTACATTTATCTGCCCTGATTTGGCAAGAACAACAAATGTATCAAGTTAAAGCATTTAATTCTTAGGAGCATCACCGCTAAAAATTTGAGATAATTTTTCCAAGGGTAGTTCTTCCACCTCTGGTAAAGTTTCCAAAGACAGGCGAGTTGATTGGCTACCACCAGATAAACGCTTTAACAAGTTGGGTCTGGGGTCATGCAATAAGTAGATAATGCGATCGCCTACTAACCATTCTTGACTAGCTGGCATCACTTGTAAACGGTCTTCTCGCTCTACCAATAAGGGAATCAAATCTCCAGTCTTAATTTTTTCTTGGATGCGCTCAAGTTGTTTACTAAATTCAGAATCATTGAGTGTCGTTGTGCCTAGCTTCACTCTGCCATCATTTAGATACTCATTCCAAGTCTTAATGACTAACTCCGTAGCGAAAGCTTGGCTCACTTTATGATTGTTACTGGAATTAGCCTGGGGTTTACGGGGAAAAACTGCCAAAACACGGGGCGGACTAAATTCTTCAGCCGCCCGTTGCGCCAAGACAAAATTCACCTCACCGTTATTAGTCATCGCCAAGAAAGTTCCCATAGAAGCCAGTCCAGCTTCTTCCAAAACGGAAACATCCAACGCACTACTAGAAATTACCCGAATATCTTGAGCGGCTGCTTGTTCACAACGTTGCGGGTCTGTATCAATCATCACGACTGTTTCTCCCCGTTCTTGAAAGAAACGGGCGATTAACAAACTCAAGGGATTGCAACCCACAATCACCGCCCCAGTCACATCCTTGGAAGTGATGCGTAGCCATTTAGCAAATGTTCCAGCTGTTAACCCTTGAGAAACCACCGTCATGATAATTGTTAAGAATACTAGGGCTTTAATGGCATCACCACCGTTAATACCGCGCTGTGTCAAAGAAATAGCAAACAAAGAAGCCACAGAAGCCGAGACAATTCCTCTAGGAGCTACCCAGCTTAAAAATAGTTTCTGTCGCCAATTCAAGTTACTGTTCCAAGTACAGGAAAGAATGTTAATGGGACGAACCACGAACATGAGGACTAAAACAGTAAAAACACTACCCCAACCCAAAGCAAACACACTGGCAATGGAAAGGTCAGCCGCTAGGAGAATGAATAGCACCGAGACGCTGAGAATTGTTAGTTGACCTTTAAAGCTTCGCAATGAACGCTCTTCTGGTACCGAGGAGTTAGCAAAAACCGCCCCAGCAATGACTGTAGTCATAACTCCCGATTCACTCCGAATCGTCTGCGCCACAGTAAATAGACCCCAAAGAATCGCCAGTACCACCAGGTTCTTTAACTCTGGGGAGAGAAAGTTGGCACGTTTGAAAATCAAGCTCATCAAGTAGCCGCCTGCGCCACCAATTGCCGCACCAATTCCCAGCCGCATCAGTAACCCAATAATGGCATTAATGGGGTCGGCATCGCCGTTCATAATGGTGTCTAGGACAACGAAGGCCAGAATAGCTCCTACAGGGTCAATTAAGACTCCTTCTCCTTCTAAGATCGTTGCTACCTGACGATCTACGTTGATTTGTTTAAGTAGGGGGCTAATCACAGTTGGCCCTGTGACTACAATGATCGAGCCGTAGAGAAAAGCTATATTCCAAGGGAATTCACCCAGCCAGTGGGCTGCCATACTACCACCAATTAAAGTGATTAATGTTCCCAAGGTGACGAGTAATTGTAGGCTGACGGAAACTCTGCCCAACTCCTGTACATCCAGGTTGAGTCCGCCTTCAAACAAAATTATTGCTGTTGCTAGGGCAACAATCACTTCTAGTCCAGAACCTAGTACGTGAGGATGCAACACGCCCAGCCCATCGGAGCCAAGGAGAATGCCCAGTAGCAATAATAAGACAATACTAGGTAAGCGGAAATATGCAGCCAACACCTGGGCGGTAATGCCTGCAACAACGACGCTTACTATCTGTAGGGTTATTTCAAAAGATGCTTCCATGTTGTAGATTTTGAGCTATATATTTCAAAATCTTTTGTAAAGAATAGTAAATATCACCTCTACAGAGTACAACATCACATCCTCTGTCCCCAGTGAAATCCAGACTTTTTTCATACGTAGTCCTATATATTACTCCATTTTCTGATGACTTGGAGAAACATCTCAATTTAGGACGGAAGTGAACAGTCCTCTTGTCACTATCAAACACCAGGAAAAATTCTACAGCTAAATTCATCGCTGCTGATGCTGTGGAGTTATGTGCATGAGGCACAAATTCTTATATAAGGTATGTCTTACCGCCCATTTAAACCTAGAAAAAATTTATTTTGGAAAAACTGTTGACATCCATTAGAAAATTAGTTATTTTATAAAAGGTCTGAGACACACGCCCCCATCGTCTAGAGGCCTAGGACACCTCCCTTTCACGGAGGCGACGGGGATTCGAATTCCCCTGGGGGTATTCTCAGAATACAAAATTAAATATCTGGTTTATAAATAAGCCTTTTCCCGTGAGATACATCTGAGGAAAAGGCTTATTATTTTTCAGTTAGGACAAGGCTGAATGCTTAACTCAGTACCCCTCACTCCTCACTTAATGTCCGGGCGGGTTTACCAAGGATTTTGACGAACCACAGACTGACTGCCTAAACCCGCCCCTACCCACTCAGCACTCAGCACTTTCCAAACGCTGGTGAATAGCCAAAAGATTTATCCGTAGATCATTGCTGAGGCGACGTTCAATAATTGTGATGGGCATTGTGAGTTTAGGCCAGATTTGAATGGTGTAACACAGGGTAGTTCCACTATCCTCACCCTCGGAATAAGGCTCTAAACACCAGCTACCAGAAAAGCCTTTGAAATCTCCCTCTACCATTGAGAAATTAATTTCTTTAGGAAAGCATTCTTCTAAATCCAACACTACACGCGCACAAAAGTTGAACTTGAGTAGACGCTGAGAGCCGATTTGTTCTAGTCGAATTCCACCTTGAGGATGTTCTAACAAAGAACTTTTAGACAGGTTGGGAATAAAGTCAGGCAAGGCTTCATAATTTGTGAGGACTTTCCAGATGCGCTCAACAGGGTGAGGAATTTGGATTTTCGCTGTAATCTGGCGCTGTCTTTCGGCTATTTTTTCCACTGTAACTGTCACATTTGGTAAACCAACTGCATCAACAGTCAAGTCGTTTTCTAGCTGGATGTGATCACTAGCGGCGCTGGGATCAAGATTTTCTGTGATGTCGGATTGTTTAGTCACTTTCGGAATATGGTTTGCTTTCATCGGAAAATTGGGGCAGAGTCAGGGTAAAACAAACTTCACTCAGGGAAGAATCTGAGATTTGCATACTCTCAACAGCGATCGCCCCATTCAAGTGCTGCACTAAAGATTTGACTAAAGCCAGTCCTAGTCCAGTCCCAGGGTGCCAGCGTCCTTTACCACGACGGAATTTGTCGAAAATATAGGTGGATTCCTCTTCGGAAATGGCACGACCTGTATTGGTCACTTTAATAATAACTTGATCCTTTAGGGCTTCAATTTGGTGAAATGCTTGCAGGCGAACAATCGTGTCATGCTCAGAATAGTTATAAGCATTATTTAACAACTCTTGCAAGATGCGGTCAAAACTTTCGATTTCGGTTTGGATGATTAACGGCTTTGGCGGTAAATCTACGGTAATGCTTAAATTTTTAGTTCCTACCCTGCGATCAAAAGCTGCGGCTAATTCCTGAATTTTGCTATTTAAATCGATGGTCTCGAATTGCAGGGGTTCTTGCTCAGATTCTAGTTTTTGCAAGGTCAGCAGGTCATTAATTAAGTTAATTTCCTTGGTACATTCTTGCTCTAAGATATCTAAGTATTTAGCTTGACGCTCTGGTGCTATTCCTGGCAGACGTAAATTTTTAATCGACATCAGCATATTTGTCAGGGGGTAACGCAAGCGATCGCTCATGTTGCTCAAAAATTCATCTTTGAGTTCGCTGATTTCCCGTAGTTGTCCCACATATTGCCGCGTTTTCTCGTGCAGTTTGGCTTGGAGTTCCAGACTGCTTTTTAATTTCGCCGTCCGTTCATCAACGACAGTCTGGACTTGCCTTAATGTTTGTGACTGAATTATGGCATTACTGACTTGGGCGCAGACCATTTCTACTAAATTTAATTCTGCCGGCTGCCAATTGCGTGGTACTGCTTGTTGTAACACCAAAAATCCCAGAACTTTCCCTTGATTTTCTAAGGACATTAACAGCACTGTCGGTAAAGCCTGAATTTTAAACAATGGGGCTACGGTGCTAGCTTCTGGTAAATCTATGTAGTCACTGATGATCACTGGGTTGCCAAAGTCTGTAAACACCCGTTGACACAAACTACACTCGCCAAGGGAAAATGTCTGAGCTAAAGTATCCGGCTTCACCGTCTGGGAGTCTGATTTTTCCCGGTTCCATTCACCAACAACGGTAGCTTTAGCCGTGGGAACTTGTTTTTTAGGTTTAGTTCTAAATAGTGGATCTGTGTATTTGAGTAGTATCAATAAACCCCGATCTGCTTGTAGAGATTCGGCAGTCGAGGCGATCGCTAACTGCAACATTTGATTCAACTCTAAGTTACTGCGGCTAAGTAAAGTTAATTGCTTAATGAGGCTTTGATGATGATTGGTCTTTTGGAGGTATTGACCTTGAGTAGCAATCAACTGGGCTTGTATGACTTGGGAAAAGGCGATCGCGCAGGACGATTCTATGTCTTTGAGCAGTTGTTTTTCTGACTCCTGCCAACTGTAAGTCTGGAATTTAATCAAACAAATCACGCCGTTATTTTTGCCCCCCAAGCGCGTCGGGAGTGCCAAAACAGCTTTGATCGGTAATGGCAGGTATTGACACCCAACTACCAAACTGTGTTGAATAGTGGAAATATTTTCTATGGTTAATGGTTCAGCAGCACACTGCACCACTGGTAAGTCCATCATTAACTGTTCCATCGAGAACATCTCGCTAGGGTGCGGCATTTTTAGGTACTCATCAGAACACCAATTCGCCGCAGTCGCATGGTCCGGGACTTCTGGACTAACTGTAACTAAACAGCAACAATCTACATTGAAGGTAATTCCTAGCAACTTGGCAATCTCTTGTAGCATCAATGCTGTTACTGAACTGTTAGCAATGATGTGGTTGATTGTTTGTGCCAAATAATGAACTAGTTCTTCCTGATGCTGCATCAGCTTCACTGGGTATAATTGTGTCCGACCTAGGTTGTCCGGGTATTGTAATGGCAACGATAAATAATTGTTCATTCCTGGCACGCTCTTGGATAATTACCCCGTTTTTCGTGTACCCAATTTCTTGGCATATCCTTCACCGTTGATGATGTTGCTATACCCTGACTAGTTGCAAATCTTTTATTAAGACTGTCTTTGACCTGTTATAGCCCTTTTCGATTTCAGATGACCAAGTTGCTAATAAAGCAAAGTGTTGTAAAAGTAGCGGCGCGTGAACCAATGCGGAGGATAAACCCAATTGCTTCATCGCTCTAGACTATCAAGGATTGTCTTCACCCAGATAAATCCGGCTATAGATTAAATTATTGTCCATATAAGCATAAAAATATTTTAAATATCCGAAAGTGCTGCATCAAGATCCCATTTAGCTATTTGTGCAGATTTAATTAGTTAGCTTTTAACTAGAATATCTTGTCTGTAACCATACATAAACCGTATTTTCTCCTGATTTTAGACAATAAGTCCATGAATTTAACTGTATTAATACTGTTTTCACTAATCACTTTATGTATTTTTGGTGAAACTTCTTTTTAAACCTAAGTAACTCTACTAATGATTTGACAAAAATACCCAAGTCATGATTAACATCGCTTCAGCACAAACTTTAGGAACAAGTAGGCAATAATTCTCAGACCTGCATCTAAGATAATCCGCAAAACAAAATTTTAGTCATCTTTTAGATAGATATTTGATCTGATTTGACTTGAATGTTCACAAAATTTAATACCCACATCAACCAGCAGATATTGTACTTCCATAAAATCTATCCATAACTAGAATGAAACTCAATTCTAAATGCAGCCCATTTATACTTGTAAGTTATGGGCTGCATTCACAGCAATAAAAGCCTAAGAAGCTAAACTTTCGACACTTAGAGGAACCATATCGCCATTTTTCGTGAGTCCCAACAACATCGCTTGTTGCGGTGGAATTAATTGACCTGTAAGTACACAACGTTCTTCTTGTTGAGCTGTAGCAGCTATACTAGCTCGAATATCGGCTCGCGAAAATCGGGGTTTCCACTCACCTGATTTTTGTTGGACATAATTCCAGAGTATATCCCTGATCAAAGCTTGATATCCCTGATTCCCAGCGATGTCTTTGAGTTTATCTTTGAGTTCACGCTCCAGACGGATGCTGGTAACTTCCATTTCAGTGGTGGGAGTGCGAGCGATTGTATGCATAATTTTTGCTCCTAAAAGGTATGGACAGTATAGTAATACAAGTGTAGTATGTTTAAAGAAATCTTCAAATAGGTGAAATTTGCTGTGAAATGCCTCTATCCCATCTCCACTTCCTTGTGTGCTACCATCTGCCGAGCCAGTTGGGAATTAGTCACCGTGGGAGTGGAGTATTTATTTATGGGTGATGGTGAACGAGGTTGTCAGCAAATCACGGAGGGTAATTATGATTTTAGGTATAGGTATATCAGTATGAGTGTACTGAGTTTAAAACCAGAAATAAATCAAAGCAGTGGGGGCTACAGACTGAGGAATACTGTACCCAGGTGAGACCAATGAATTTTACGGTCAAACTTTAACCCCCGCCTCACAACAGAAGAAGCGGGGGTTTTTGATCGAGAGTAAAGCTGGAATAGATGTGCAAAAGCAAACCTGGAAGAACAGGAGAGCATAAGGAATGCTGAAATTAACTTACACCGAAGGGAGCTTTTATTTAGAGTGTCTAGCTCAATCATTAGAGGAATGGGTGGCGCAGCGAGTAGTTTTTGCACTGCGTGTTGGACAAAGTTTGGATGTTGAATCCAGCACGGCTTCCTTTCTGCTTCCTGTCGATTTACCAGGAATAGAGATGCTCACAGATAAAATTAAACAAGATACTAGTGAAATTATTACCTTGTGTGCCTGTGATAGTGAGTATCTGGAAGTCACCTTGAGGGGTTTTTGGCTATCAGATGGTTCTGACGATACGGTGGGTTTGTTTGCCACCACTATCAGCGATTCACCAGTTTCACCCATTGAGGTATTTTTGCACCAACTTTGGCAAGCAGCACAATCTTGTAATTCTGTGATGAGTGAGTGGTATGATTCCTAGGGACTGTTTTCAAACCCAAAATTAGACGTAAATGTAGGTTGGGTTGAGGTTTTGGGAAACCCAACTTTACCCCATATTTGGGTTGCTGCGTTGGGTTGCGCTGCGCTTAACCCAACCTACTTCTAGACTTTGAAAACACGCCCTAGACTCAGGATGACAGAAGAAGCCGGGGAGCAGGGAATAGGGAAGAGGGAATAGGGGGATTTGAAACTTCCCTACCTAAAGGTGGATTTTGTTGTAAATATAAATCAAATAAATTTCATTCTTCAGGTCGATACAAGTGTGAGTTATTAACACGTAAAATTGCAAAAGATGAAATTTGATTGAAGAATAATTTTGTGTAGAACACATTGATTGATCAGGTATTGACAATTTGATTATTCAAAGCGGAAATACCGAAAAATTTTCTTCCCTATTTCAAGAACATAAAAAAGGACACATTAGTAAGTAATTGAATGCCTATTTTTTCTCAATTAAGGCATTGATTTAGTTTTAAATGTGTAACCCTAGCGTTGTTGAAGCTGTTATTGAGGATTGACTATGAAGGTTTTGGATTTTGTTTTATCTATTTTGCGCCCAGTACGATTTGTAATTGTGGCTTCAGCTTGTACACTGCTGTTTTTATCCAGCGCATCTCCTGCTTTTGCTATAGATAGCTATCAAAGTGATCCACAAGAAGGCACTACACAACTTCTGGAAACTCAACGAAAAACTGATGAAGTTGCTAAATCCAACCCCCCGACACTCAAAGAGGTTCAAGAAAAGTCAAATAAAGGGCTTAATGAGGTTCAGGGAGATGCTGACATTGACAAGATGAATACTCCGGCAAATTCACAAAGTTCGACTTCAGTAGAAAAAAATGTCCAAAACTTCTTGGATAAAGTGACAGGTAAAAACTAAAATAAGTTTTAAAAGTAACTAGAAATAGCATAAGTTTCAAAACCCCGATTTTTCCAAATAATCGGGGTTTTCCAATTTTTAACACATGAAGTTAGTCCTAACGCACCGAAAATCTAGGATGGTGCGTTGCGCTACGCGACAACACACCCTACAGGTAATAATTTATCATTATTAATCTAAAAGCGGGCAAGATGCCCGCACAAGAGGGTAGGAGAATTTTTTCCAGTTCCCACTTAATAGGGGTCTGAATCAAATCGCCCCCGCTTGACACTTCTGAGATAGTAACCTTTGGTGGGTAGATTCCTTAAGTTGAAGGAATCGCCACGGGGAACGCGCCAAATTTTGTAGTCGTAAAATGTCAGGGGAGTTTGGGGTTTGCATTCTTCTGGCGGATGGTCTCCTAAGACAAAATATGCTGCACCTCTTCCCATGACTTTCGCCATACCGTATTTATCGACCACAACTGATGTTTCTTCGCTAATGGCTATCCCTAAAGCAGTTTTCGATACGCCATCTTGAATTTGACGAGCAATAAAAGCCATTATTCGTCCCATTCTTTTGCGTCTGTCAAAATGGGTATCGATAACGGTTCCCCTCAAATGACTCCAAGGGAAAAAGTTATAAGTGAAAGTAATATCTCGATAAGGATCTTCGAGGGCTTCTCTGGTTTCAATACCTTCTTCGGAAGAAGCACAAGCATCGTAGACGTAATCACTTTGAATCATTGCACCCGCACTAGTGCCGCCAATGCCTCCGCCTTTGGCATAAACTGATTCAATAGCAATTTCTAATTTGGTGTTTTTCCAACTGCGGATATATTCACATTGGTCGCCGCCAGCAAAGAAAATTATGCCAGCATTTTTGACTTTTTCGAGAATCTCAGGTCTGTTGGCATCTTGGCGATTACTAATGATGAGAGTTTCTACATAGTTTACTCCCTGCATATCATAAATTAACCGATTGTAGTCATCACTACCATAAGTGCGGATGACTACAACATTAACTTTGGTCGAGTAATTAGTAGATCCCCTAACTTGATTAATCATCCATTGAATAGCTTCCTCTACATCGGGTCCGCCCCCACCTAAAAGATGCACTGGCCCGGCTAAGGGGCTAGGTAACGGGGGACGTAAATCTACAGTTTTGTCTTCTTGGAAGTCGGGTTTCAGGAATGCTGTGAGACGGGATATGATTTCGGCTCCCATCTTCTTCCATAAGGTTCCTAGATTCTTGAACCACTTTGCTATGCTTGGGAATACCTTTGTCATACTAAGCTGCTGGTGCAAACCACAATTATTGCTAACTCTCGCACCAGAAAGGGTGAAATTTCCAGCGTATAGGGATTGTACTGTTTTTTAACCCTAAATAATCTAGAGTAATCTTTAATTCTCTGGACTATGTTGCTAAAATCTCCGCATTTTTTGTAAGTTTTAATGCCAGATAATTTGCGATCGCTCTTGCACGACTCGCTGATAAACTGTTTCTGTCTGTCTGGCTAATTTTGTCCAATTAAAGCGTTGCGCTAAATCTTTGTAAGCATTATCAATCAACCATTGTCGATAACCAGGATGTTGCAAAACTTCTAAAATTCCCCAAGCGAGAGAATAAGGATTATTTACCTGCGTCACAATGCCTGTTTTTGTATGTTGCACTACTTCGGGAAATCCGCCCGTATCGGATACTACAACTGGAACGCGAGAGGCAAAGCTTTCTAACGCCACAATTCCAAAGGGTTCGTAAAGACTGGGAAATACCGCACAGTCAGCAATGGTTTGGAATTTATCTAAGTATGTATCCGAGAGAAATCCGGTAAAGTAACATTTGTGCCAAATTCCCAAAGCCCAGGCTTGATGTTGGAGTTGGTCAGTATTTCCACCACCAATAATCACAAATTTGACATCACCAGCCATTGACTTTAGCACTTGAGGCGCAGCATTAAGTAATACAGATACGCCTTTCTCATAAGTCATGCGACCAACATAATAAACAATTTTTTCATGGTCTGCGGCAAATTGACGACGAAATTCTTGAGCATGAAAGCCTTCGTCGTGCTGTTTTTTTTCTGGTCGAATACCGTTATAAATAATATCTATTTTGTTACCAGGACTGTGTAGCGTTTGTTCTATCTCTCGCCGCATATAGTCTGTACAAACGATGATTCGCCAAGCATTATAAGCGAGTAAGTATTCTTTATGATGAATATAGCGTTGAACTTCCGTGTAAATACCGTTGTGTCGCCCGTGTTCAGTTGCGTGGATGGTAGCAATCAGGGGGATTTTAAAGTTATGCTTTAAGGCGATCGCTGCATCCCCTACTAACCAATCATGAGCATGAATTAAATCAAAGGGGCCTTCCTCCAGAATTAACTTCCCAGCGTGATGTCCCATACTTTGGTTAAGATTGACTACCCAGTGAAAAAAGTCGTTACTATGTGACACTGGAACCCGATGCACTTTTATGCCTTCGACTACTTCATACATCGAAGCCTGACCAAACTCTGAGGTAATTAGGTGAATTTCATGTCCTAGCTTCACCAGTTCCGGGTATAACTCCGCTACATGACGGGAAATTCCCCCAACTATCCTCGGCGGAAACTCCCAACTCAGCACCAGTATTTTCATTTACTAAAGTCTCCAATACTCTATAGATATCTAAAAATACAAAAATGGTAATTGTAGTGAGTATATTTACTACAATTTTTCGATAGAGATAATCAATTAAAATAACACAACCAGAGAAAGAGGAGAAAAATACTTCTGCTTTTTAGCATGGTTTTAATTTCATCACAGCAATAATTTTTAAACCCTGATTTCAAAGGTAAACACAGTCAGGAATACGGTTAGTTAAAATTAACCGACCAAGTTGCACGGATAACCACAGGTGTGTGGATAAAACGGCAGAATTTATATAAACAAATACAGCAATGTGACAGCTATAACCGCAAGAAAACCAAATTTTGCGGAAATTACAGACATCACCGCAAATTGTGCAGTAGGATGTGTTCCGCCGCAGGGCTACCGCACCATCACAGATTTGCGGAACTGGTAATAATTCTGTTATGTGAACAATAAATATACCTCACCCCCAGCCCCTCTTCTTACCTTCGCGTAGCGTCTCCCTTTGGGAGAAGGAGAGGGGAGTGACCACCTGCGCGGGTTAAAAACTTTAATTCTTCATTAGTCCACGTTCGCGTAGCGTTCCGAAGGAATAGGTGGACTTTGCTTGAGTAGTAGCGTTCGCCCTTGGCGTGGCGTAGCCATATTATATTTGCCCAAAACTTTTAAAACATCCTCTAAGGAGGTTAGGACATTTTTAATTAAGGGCGGGCAAGATTTATATTAAGATGTCTACTTCATTTACTTGCAAAGTTGAGAAAACCCTCTCCTTACCTTCGCGTAGCGTCTCCCTTTGGGAGAAGGAGAGGGACAGGTTTTGCACAGCAAAAGCAGGGTGAGGTTTTTCCGGTGGTTAACTTTGATCTAATCGCAACACAGCCATAAAAGCTTCCTGGGGTACATCTACTGTTCCCACAGATTTCATCCGCTTTTTACCTTTGGCTTGTTTCTGCAAAAGTTTCTTTTTCCGGCTGATGTCGCCACCGTAGCACTTAGCTAGTACGTCTTTTCGCAAAGCGGGGATGTGTTCGCTGGCAATGACTTTACTGCCAATTGATGCCTGAATTGGCACTTTAAATTGATGGCGCGGAATTAGTTCTTTGAGTTTTTCGGCCATTGACCGTCCCATGTTATAGGCTTTATCTCGGTGAACAATCATCGCTAAGGAATCAACGGGATCACCGTTAATCATGATGTCCAGCTTCACTAAGGGATTTTCACGGTAGCCAATGATATGATATTCCATGCTGGCGTAACCGCGCGATCGCGACTTCATCTGATCAAAAAAGTCGGTGACAACTTCCGCCAAAGGTAAATCGTAGGTTAAAGTGGTGCGTCCTTGGGCGAGATATTTCATATCTTTGAAAACGCCGCGCCGATTTTGCGACAATTCCATCAAACTACCAACGTAGGTTTCCGGCGTAATCATTTCTACTTGGACATAGGGTTCCTCAATTTTCTGCCGTTCATTGGGAGAGGGTAAGCGGCTGGGATTGTCTATATACAGTTCTTCGCCTGCGATCGTCACTACCCGGTAAACTACTGAAGGGGCAGTAATAATTAAATCTAGGTTATACTCTCGCTCTAAGCGTTCCTGGACAATTTCCATATGCAGTAATCCCAAGAACCCACAACGAAAGCCAAAGCCCATGGCGCTAGAAGTTTCTGGTTCGTATTTGAGCGCCGCATCGTTGAGTTCCAGTTTACCTAAAGCTTCGCGTAAGTCTTCAAACTGGTCAGCATCAATGGGGAACATTCCACAAAATACCATTGGTTTCGCTTCTGTGTAACCAGGTAAGGGTTCTGCGGCTTTAGCTTTAGTTAAAGTGATTGTGTCTCCTACCCGTGCATCGGCTACAGCTTTAATGGCTGCGGCAAAATAGCCTACTTCCCCAGCGTGGAGTTCTTCTACTTGCATTTCGGTGGGAGAAAGCACGCCTAACTCATCAATGACGTATTCTTTCTCCGATGCCATCAAGTAAACGCGATCGCCTTTTTTGATTGTGCCATCCATCACCCGGAAATAAACAATTACTCCCCGGTAGGTGTCATAGTAGCTATCAAAAATCAATGCCCGTAATGGTGCATCTAGGGTATCTTTCGGTGGTGTGATGCGTTCTACAACTGCTTCTAGAATTTCATTAATGCCAATTCCCTCTTTAGCAGAAGCCAGAATCGCACCACTACAATCTAAACCGATAATTTCTTCAATTTCGCTAATTACCCGGTCTGGTTCTGCCCCAGGCAAATCGATTTTGTTTAAGACCGGAATAATCTCCAGGTCATGTTCTAAAGCCAAATACAGATTAGCTAAAGTTTGCGCCTCTACACCTTGAGAAGCATCTACCACTAACAGCGCACCTTCACAAGCCACAAGGCTCCGGGATACCTCATAAGAGAAATCGACGTGACCGGGAGTATCAATTAAGTTTAATACATACTCCTGACCATCCTTGGCTGTGTAATTCATCCGGGCAGCTTGCAGCTTAATCGTAATGCCGCGCTCCCGTTCAAGATCCATGTTGTCAAGGAACTGTTCCTTCATTTTGCGCTCATCTACAGTGCCAGTGGCTTGCAGTAAGCGATCAGCGAGGGTAGATTTCCCGTGGTCAATGTGAGCAATAATACAGAAATTGCGAATGCGATCTGCGGGAACATCAGTCATATACTATCTTTGCTGAAGCAGCAACCAAAGTTAAACAAGAAATTTACTTCATATATTTTAATGCTTTCTTAGCAAAGACGCTGTTTTGAGAGAATTAATCAATTTTTTTCTCTCTACACCCTGCAACTAGTAGTCTGTCAAATTTATTTTGACGGATAAAGGAACGTATCGCTTTAGCGATAAGCTCTAAGCGCAGCCATGCCCGCAGGACTTTACAGCACTTTGCTATAAAGTCCATTTTACATGATGGGATTGACCAACTAGGAGCGTACAATAAATATATGTCAGTAAATAATGTAGAGATCGTGGGTTGTTACACTGCGTAACTGCCTATAACTACTGATTTACACACACAAATTCTAGAGCTGTTGTCTAGCGAGTTCGATCACATTTACCATTTAAAACCAAATGCTGTTACTTTGGGGGGATTTTAGGGAACTATCTAACTGTGCGGTAAATTTGCACTTTCACAGTATTTAGTAAACTCACCCAAATGGTAGATAATCAGCGCACGACAAGGCTTTAGAGGCAACAATCTCTGAGTATAGAAATCTATGAATATGAAAGAGAAAGCTACCGGCTCGGAGTCAATACGAGCCGACAAGGTAGAAATCGCTGTCCGCTTGGACTCGGAGTTAGTAGAGCAAATTCAGCACTTAACCAACGACCCCAGTAAAGTCATTGAAGTGGCGATTCGTCAATGGTTGCGCGGTGAAGTTCCCAGAGATGATGAACTGACACGCACTCCTCGCCGCACACCTGTTCCGCCACGGGGTGAATGGAATGATTGACATTCATTAACTTGTTGTAAATAGAACATGAAAAAAATGTAAAGTTTGTGAATCTAGACTCAATACACGCCAAAATACCTAATATAGGATGCTAAAGCTGTAATAATTTACGCCAAATTTTTTTAACAGCTTCAGCAAAACCGTTTTGAGTTGCCATTTGTCTATCCAACTCGATTAATGACTATTATTGCTAACTCCCAATTGCCTAACTTATTTCCCCAAAACGTGGACTACTCGACGAATAAAACCGATGGCTTCTTGCCAACTATCGGTTGCGAGTTGGTGTACACACAAGATGGGACAGGACGCTACTTGACATTTTATTGGCAGCATAGCGAACTTTTAGGATTAAATCCCAAGGAAATAGTTAACCAGTGCAATGAGGACGCAGTTTTTATCCCTGTAGACAATGGTGCTTACTTGGAACGGTTGCGCCAGATTTTAAATAGTCTGATTCCGGAGAAGTTTCAATGCTGGTTTAGCTATGGCCAAGAATTGTTTGAGTTGGAGTTGGTAATTTCCCCGATGATGCCGCAATTAGGAACCGCCGCCACTACAGTTTTAGTAATGGGACGGTTATTGCAAGCTATACCGAACAAAACGAAAGTTAAGACAACTCCACAAGAACTGACACAGGTAGAATTGGCTTTAACTTTACTGCGTGACGCTGGAAGAACGCAGCAATACCAGAAATTGGTAAATAAAATTACCAGAAATATTCGACGGACATTGGATTTAGATGTTATTTGGCAACAAACAGTTGACAGTTTAGGAAAAGCGCTGCGGCTAGAGCGCTGCATTATCTGTCCTTACCAGCCCTCTAATTCTATACTCACGGTGATAGCAGAGTATCACCACCCAGAACGTAACTCGGTGCTTGGCTTAGAAATAGATGTAACTTCTGAGCCAGCCTTTGCTCAGGCGTTGGCAACCCTAGAACCCATCGTGATGGATGGGTCGGGGTATAATCTGTGTCCCCAGAATAAACTATTAGTTGTGGCTACCAGCCATCAAGATCAAGCTAACGGACTGATTTGTATTAGTTTGCGAGATGAATTAAACCCGTTGACGGAGACAGAACTAGAACTAGCAAAAGAGTTTGCCAATCAGTTAGGTACAGCGATCGCTCATGCTACCTTGTACAAAGAACTAGAAGCAGCCCGTCAAAAAGCCGAAGAAGCTTCCCGCCTCAAAAGTGAATTTCTGGCTAATGTATCCCATGAAATTCGCACTCCCCTCAACGGCATGATCGGATTTTTGAAGCTGATTTTGGAAGGTATGGCAGATGATCATGAAGAACAAAATCAGTTCCTCTCAGAAGCCCATCATCTATCGATACATCTGCTAAATATTATCAACGATATCTTAGATATAGCCAAAATCGAAGCTGGCAAAATGGAGCTAGTTTGCTCTGAAGTTAAGCTCAATGATCTATTTGAAGATGTAGAAAATTTCCTGCGTCCTCAAGCAGAGTCAAGAAACCTCAGCTTTCGCATTGATACACTTCCCACCTCTGATGAAATTATTGTCCAAGGTAATTTCCAACGGTTACTACAAGTCATGCTCAACTTGGTGAGTAATGCCATCAAATTCACCCAAGAAGGCGGCATCACCGTCAGCGCTGATTTAGTCTTAAAAAAGGTGAAATTTCAAGACCAGGAATTCCCCGGAATGGTGAGGGTAAGAGTCGCCGATACAGGTATAGGTGTTTCCCTGGATAAACAAGACAAACTATTTCAATTATTCTCTCAGGTGGATGGTTCCCGGACTCGGCAGTACGGTGGTACAGGTTTGGGGCTGGCAATATCCCAGAAGTTAATCGAGGCGATGGGCGGTGAAGTACATTTTTACAGTCTCGGCGAAGGACTGGGTTCCACAGTTACATTCACAGTCCCTCTGTATCAGCAGCCAGTCTTAGCTGAAACAGCAAGAAACCTCTCACTCAATCCAAAAGACGATTGAGTTTCTTCTCATGAATAGATTGAAGAAGAGGAAAGGGGGCAGAGGGCAGGGAAGAAGAGATAAGATCAGTAGTTAACCAGAGTGAATAAGTGCTAATTTGTTTTAAACTCCTCCAGCAGAGGTTGCTTTGGGAGTTATGAATGCATGACTATTAGCTTTTCCAATCTTGTTGACACACAATATAGGGACAATTGTATCTAAAATTAAGTTAACAAACTTTGAATCTCACAATTTTCCTACCCAAAGAGGCCTCACACAATGGAATTGACAATTGACAACGTTGAAACAGTCTTGGATGAAATGCGCCCTTACTTGATGTCTGATGGGGGTAACGTGGAACTTGTAGAACTTGATGGTCCGGTTGTGAAACTGCGGTTACAAGGTGCTTGTGGTTCTTGCCCTAGTTCCGCAATGACGTTGAGAATGGGTATTGAACGTCGCCTCAAGGAAATGATTCCGGAAATTGCCGAAATTGAGCAAGTAATCTAGCGGCTGGGATGATGGGGAAAACGGGAATAACCAATGCCCCATACCCCATTTCCCATGCCTAATCCCCCATTTTCTATTATTTTAGTATGTCTCATCCATTACATATCGCTTTTATCTGGCATCAACACCAGCCTCTGTACAAGTCCCCTGACAGAGGCGTTTCGCTTTCTAATAGTCAGCATTACCAATTGCCTTGGGTACGATTGCATGGAACCAAAGATTATTTAGATTTAATATTAATTCTGGAAAAGTATCCGAAGTTACACCAGACAGTAAATTTAGTTCCATCCCTGATCTTACAATTGGAAGATTATATTGCGGGTACTGCTTTCGACCCGTATCTCACAGCTAGTTTGACACCTGATGCCCAAATAACTCAGGCACAACGAGAATTTATTATTCAACACTTTTTTGATGCTAATCACCATACTCTGATTGACCCTCATCCCCGGTATGCCGAGTTATATTACCAAAGACAAGAAAAGGGACAAGCTTGGTGTTTGGCTAATTGGCAATTGCCAGATTACAGCGATTTGCTGGCTTGGCATAATTTGGCCTGGATTGATCCTTTATTTTGGGATGATCCGGAAATTGCCGCTTGGTTAAAACAAGGTCGAAATTTTACTTTAAGCGATCGCCAGCGCATATATTCCAAACAGCGCGATATTCTGGGTCGCATTATTCCCCAACACCGGAAAATGCAAGCTACAGGGCAGTTAGAAGTTACCACCACGCCCTACACTCACCCGATTTTGCCCTTACTAGCTGATACCAACTCTGGGCAAGTAGCAGTGCCTTCTATGACACTACCTCACCAGCGCTTTCAGTGGGTAGAAGACATTCCGCGCCACTTGCGGAAAGCTTGGGAATTATATACGGATCGTTTTGGGCAAGAACCACGGGGTTTATGGCCTTCAGAGCAATCAGTCAGCCCGGAAATTCTCCCCTATATTATTAAACAAGGTTTTCAGTGGATTTGCTCAGATGAAGCAGTTTTGGGGTGGTCTTTAAAACACTTCTTTCATCGGGATGGAGCTGGGAACGTCGAGTCACCAGAATTATTATACAGACCCTATCGTTTAGAAACTCCTGCCGGTGATTTATCTATTGTCTTTCGTGACCACAGATTATCAGATTTGATTGGCTTTACCTACAGTGCTATGCCGCCTAAAGAGGCAGCAGCAGACTTAGTGGGACACCTACAAGCGATCGCTAAAATGCAAAGAGAAAGCGACAGCGAACAACCTTGGCTAGTCACCATTGCCTTAGATGGAGAAAATTGCTGGGAGTATTATCCCCAAGACGGCAAACACTTTTTAGAAGCACTATATCAAACCTTAAGTGACGAACCTCATCTCAAACTCGTCACTGTCTCTGAATTCATCGAACAATTTCCCGCCACTGCAACTATCCCTGGAGGACAGCTGCATAGTGGTTCTTGGGTAGATGGTAGCTTTACCACCTGGATAGGAGATCCCGCCAAAAATCGCGCCTGGGATTACCTCACCCATGCCAGGGAAACACTAGCAAAACATCCCGAAGCCACCGAAGAAAATAACCCAGCAGCTTGGGAATCCTTATACGCCGCCGAGGGTTCCGATTGGTTCTGGTGGTTTGGAGAAGGACATTCTTCCAATCAGGATGCCATCTTTGACCAATTATTTCGCGAACATCTGTTAGGAATTTACCGAGCCTTAAATGAGCCAGCGCCATCTTATCTCAGACAACCATTAGAGGTGCATGAATCACGAGCTAGTCATAGACCAGAAGGGTTTATTCATCCCACCATTAATGGTAAAGGTGATGAACAGGACTGGGACAAAGCCGGACGCATAGAAATCGGCGGGGCGAGAGGAACTATGCACAATAGCAGCCTGATTCAGCGACTTTGGTATGGGGTAGATCACCTAAATTTCTATGTGCGGGTGGACTTTAAAAATGGTGTTGTCCCAGGAAAGGATTTACCCGAAGAGTTGAATTTGTTGTGGTTTTATCCTGATCGGACAATGCACAATAGCCCTATGCCCATCGCAGATGTGCCAGATATCGCGCCACTTAATTACCACTACCATCACCATCTAGAAATTAATTTACTCACCGAATCGCTCCAGTTTCAGGAAGCTGGAGAGCATTATCAATGGCATCCCCGTGTTACCCGCGCCCAAGTCGCTTTCAATAATTGTTTAGAAATTGCAGTACCGTGGGCTGATTTGCAAATTTCGCCAGATTATCCCCTGCGTCTAGTTTTACTCCTAGCCAACGAAGGACATTTCCGCGACTATGTGCCAGAAAACGGTTTGATTCCCATTGAGGTTCCGTGAAGTACTCTACGGCAAGGTGTTTCGCGATCGCTTTGCCCCAAGGATTACTCCAATTTTACCCAATAACTTGATAGTCAACTTATGAAAAAGAACAATTTTTCCTGACCTTAGCCTTACGTTGCGATACCTATAGAGAAGGGGCTGATGGTAAACCTACTGATCATTGGGGCAGATTTGAAGTCACTTTCATTGACCCAAATTTCCCCTCTCGTTGGCAAGCTGATATTAGCCTTTGCGATGGGCTGCGCCCTGTCGGTAGCGATCGCAATCCTATTATGACTTTAAACGGTACACCTGTCACACAGTAATCACCAAGCTCAAAGCCCAAGTATTTACACGCCTGAGTACGGTGTGAGGGCTAAAGTTTGCGTTCCTTCAGCCAGAAGAACGCGATCGCAAAGGTTAAGCAGTTCAACCTCATTCTGCGTCTGTCGCATCAGCCGGAGGAAATCACCTTCAGCGTCAACACTTAGGGCAATGTAGTTGAGGAACCTTTTGAGGTAGCCGACACGCGATCGCGCTGGCATAGTTGCGGCGGCTGGGGTTTGCCATAAACGATCAATATAGTTGCGTACCTCCATTAAAGGAACCGGCGTAATCGGCTCAAAGCGCAAAGCCTGCCGAATTTGATTAAACAGCCAAGGATTCCCCATCGCCCAGCGTCCCACCATGACACCCGCCGCGCCCGTTTGAGCAAGCACTTCCAGCGCAGTTGTTGCCGAGTAAATATTGCCATTAGCCAGCACTGGACAATCAACCCGTCTGACCGCTTCAGCAATCAAATCATATTTGACTACCCCGTGGTACATATCTTTCACCGTGCGACCATGCACACTCAGCAAATCAATGCTGTGGCGATTGATTACATCTAGAATTTCGTAAAAGGTATCTGTATTTTCAAACCCTAGACGCATCTTCACAGTCAAAGGTCGATCATTCACTGCTTGTCGCAGTTCTGCCAAAATCCGATCCACTTTTTCTGGTGAAAGCAGCAATCCACCCCCAACATTTTTGCGATAGATTCGAGGTGCTGGACAGCCCATGTTCAAGTCAACTCCAGCGATATTATAGCCGCAGAGTTCCTTTGCTGTTCTTACTAAGTCTGGAATGCTTTCGCCAATCATTTGAGCAAAAACGGGGCGACCCGTGTCGTTTTCGGTGATTGCTGCCAGAATGCTACGACTGAGCCTTGAGGTATCATTGACACGGAAATACTCGGTGAAGAAGTAGTCGGGACTGCCGTAGTGGGCAATGACCTTCATAAACCAGAGGTTGGTCACATCCTGCATAGGCGCAAGAGCTGTGAGGGGTAGGTCTTTCTGGAGCGATTGGGGGAGTGATACCTGGGACATAGAGATGAAGAGCGTTCAACAAAGCATCACTCTATCAAAAAATGGTTCCTGATCAGCATCTTTGACCATTTGATAAATGTCGCCATTTTTATCAATGAGATAGTGGGCAGAGACTCTTGATGTCGAATTGCTAAAATGATTGATAGTGCTTTGTGCCGTTCCTGCTGTGGTGTAGTGAAGAACAATTGTATCAATCTTGTCACCATTGCGACTGCTATAATTAGGGCTTTGGATAAATGCTTTAATTGCTGGTTTACTGATAGGTTCTGCGGTTCCTGGATGATGATGATTGATATGTCCAGCAGCTGCTAAGAGTTGTTTTCCTTCAGCCAATAAATTCAATACCTTGGCAACATAATTACTATCAGATGCATAAATTGGACCAATAAAGCTAATAAAATTTTCAGGTGAATCTACATGATCACGCCATCCTGTATAGGGTGAACGATCTAGAAAACGCCAGTAACCTTCAATAAATTTATCTATACTTTCAAATTTGCAATACTTCTCTTTACCATCATGGGCTTCATAGTCTACCGCCGTGGCAAAATCTTTCATCTCCTCTCGCCATTTCAACCCGCCAAAGTTAAGATGCTTAACAGCTAAGGAACTGCTTCCTCTAGCAGATTCTAGAAGCCATTGAGCAATAGTAATTTCTTTAAGTTGAGGAAAATTAATTCTTTTTTCTGCATAAGCTTTCACTAGCTGATTAAAAAGCTCGCTCATTCTTAGTTCTCGTCAAATATTTACTGTAACAATATATTATTTAAACAGCTAAAATTATAGGAATAATGTTTAAAATTGCCAATTCTTGCTAATTGTCAAGTAATTTATATAGAAATCCGGTTTAATTTATGAAAACAATTAAGTATTGTAGTGGCGTGACACAGCTAATTTTGTGCATAAGCATAAATATTGTGGGGTGGGTTTCTTGTCACCCCAGAACAGGTAAGATACCTGTTCCACAAGAGAAACATAATGCACTATTTTAAGCTGGCCACGCCAGTAAGGTGCGTTAGGATGAAATCTGTTCGGCTAAACTCTATATTCAAGGTAATGCAAATGCATTATCTTATCAAGAATGGCTAATGCGATCGCTTTTCAAATCGCGAAGCCTTAAGCCTATATTTCTACGTTGATTACTTTGTTTAAACGATTAGTGTGATCTTTTGCCTCTTTAAGTAATTCATTCCAATCGTCTGGAGGATGACCACTTTCAAGCATTTTATGAAAAATTCTATAAGCGTCTGTCTTACTGTCATAAGCTCGCTGAGAGTTCTCATCGTTAACCCAGGCGAAGACAATAATTTTGCTCTCTTGGTGATATCGAAAAAATAGTCGGTACTGTTGATAAAATTTAGCTCTAAACCAGTGTTTATAATCATCTCCAAGTGTAGTGCCTTGGCGGTAATCACTACGTGTTGGATCTTGAGGAATAATATCAAATGCCAACTTTGAGATCGCTGCTAGACGTTTTGTAGCGTTTTTCTTCTTGTAGTCTTGAGGATACTTTTGACGCAAATGCTCAACTTGCTTCAGAAGTTCTTCAAACTGCTTTAAAAACAGAGAATGGGCAAATATATTCCACCCATTAATCACCAGGGGCTGATCTACAGACAAACTTATTCATCCTCGTCCGAAAGTGGGGCATCAAAATCAACATCAACTTCAGATACCAAGGATTGAACACGGTTGACTAAATCTGAGCTAATTGCTTTTAAGTGCTGAGGATTCTTTTCCATATCTCGTGCCAGAAAATTCAAAAACTTCCCCAATACAGGATCGCTTTCCGTCTGTTCAGCGCGAGAAATCACCACTTGACCGTCAGACTGGATGGAATAGCAGATTTTATCCCGCTTTTTCAAGCCAAGGACTTTGCGAACGGCATCAGGGACTGTAGTCTGATAACGATCAGTCAGGGTAGATTCTGAGCATGGGGCTAATTTTTCAGCCATAGCGACTTCTAAACCTGTCGGCTAAACTCTATTCTTAAGGTAATGCAAATGCATTATTTTTTCAATACTTGTTAAATCTGACATTTCCAGACAACTCCTGTCAAAATATAAGTAAATTTTCTATATAAAACATATTTTTGTTATATTGTACAGCATTTCCCGTATATCCCTTGGTTTTATACATAATCTTTCGTATAACAGCGATCGCCTGTCCTATCCAAAGTTTCTATTCCGCCTTCTGTGCCGCCGTGTTGTGTAGTGCATTAGATTTCGCGGCAATGCCCAGCTTCAAACTCAGCGATCGCCTCTTGAGCTAAAGCTTCTAATTTACCGTCTGCAATATCATGCTCTAGCTGTTCATCCCAGCGTTAATAATCCAGATTGAAAAAGAAGATTTTTTTGCGGCGCGATGCTCCAGAGGAGCCAGTTCGCGATCATATCCAACTAGTAACATGACATTTTCAATTACCTGCCGCAGATAAGCTCTCGATAGTCGGGTAAAATGGGTTTTTTATACCGCTATGTTTGCCGTAAGAGGGTGTTTAAACTAACCTAAACAAACCTTCATAAAAGAAAATCTAAACATCGTCCTACATGATCATAGTAATCTAGATATTCTTCTTTAGTCACTTCCCAAGAAAGGCTCCCATCAGATCCAGGATGAGAAACACTATTAGAGTTTCTACGATCAAACAAGTTCCTTACTTTTATGCATATTTCGTGTTGGATGTCTTTTGATTGCAAAAACTTAACCACATTATTGACATCATAATTTTTTTTATTTGCTCCATCCTGCTTGATGCAAATAGCGTGAATTTCATTAACTAAATGATTAAGAGCCACTGAATAAGATGTACTTCTCTCATTTAAAATTCGTAGTCTAGTCTGTTCTAAGACATCAGGCATTTCTGACAACTTCTTCATTTGCATACAAGCGAGATTGTAATATCCAGGCTTATCACAATTAAGCTGTCCGCTAAAAAATACATCGATAATATTACTCATATGAGAATTTTGTTTAAGTTTTTGGATAAGCTCTTTGTCATTGAAATTAGTTTGACACAATAACTTAATAATCAAGTCAGCATCTCCAGTGGTAATAATGTTTTTATCCAAGCAAAATTTTCTAAATTCATTAATAGAGCTTTCATCTTTGAGCAGAATAATCAATATTTCAAGTGGTTGAATTTTCACTAAATTAAAATTAAAATTGGTAAAAATTAGTTTAATATTTCTTTTATTTTCTGGTTTGTTCAGAAGTTGTTCAACACTTTTATCAAAAAGCTCTTGAAAGATTTGTTCGTGTGTTGAATTACCTCGTATAAAATAATCCTCAACTCTAGATTTCTTGATTTTTCTTAGTTCTTTAAATATTTTGTCCAACTTGTCTTGTGGTGTTTCAACAATCACTTCGACTTCCTCTTCTTCTTCATTACTTTCTTGAATATCACTCAAGGATTCATCACTTGTGGATGTTTTGCGGATATTCTTGAGAAGTTCTTCTCTTTCTGCTTTTTTCGACAAACGATAGAGCCTGGTTTTTAAGTTAAGCTTAAGACCAAGTTCACCATACAATACTTCGGCAATTTGAGAAGCAATTGAATGAACAAATAACCCTTGATCTTTTTTATTTATATTATGTTTGAACATTATAGATATATAGATATCGTCTGTATATCTGATAATCTTGTGTGATTCGATAATATTTCTGTGTTTTATTATTATGTCATCTATAAATAAATCTCCAAAAACCAAATAAAGATATCCAATAAAACTAGAGATGATATTATTATCTGACTGAGGTATACCAGAGTTTCCATTTGAAATAAACTGGAACAGGAAAATTATTTGTTCTTTTGTAAAAACATCATAAGCTAATTTAGCCTGAATACTAGGTTTGACAAAACGGCTTAGAAGATGCATTAGCCTCGAAATTGATAATTCATTAAAGTAATTTTCAATATCAAGCTTGAGAACCACCTTATTTTCGGTTTCTAATTTAGTTTCTTCTTTTATTCTTAATTTGAATTCTTCGTGAAAGCTACGATAATAGATGTTCTTAGAGGTGAACTGAAGTTTTCCAGACTTGTAATTAAGTTTGCCACCGTAGAAGGATTCAATGCTTTCAACTTTTTTATAAGTTTCAATCAAAAATTCTTCTGAGAGTTTAAGTAAATAAAGTCCAACAGCATAGTATACTACTCTCATTGGGTAGGTAAAAAATTTGTAATCTCTTAGTCCAAGTCCTGGTTTAGGTATAACATACGAGAGTACAGAAAACTCTTTTTTTAAGCCATAAAAAAGACTGCTAGATATTTTTATGTTGAAGTAGTCTTGTGCAGCATGATTTAGACAATTTACATCAAGATTTTCATAGTAAAACATACTGAGAGTATTAAAATGCCGATTGCTTTTCTTCTGCTTAACCTGAAAGTTAAGAAGATCCAAAGCGTCTTGCCAAAGATCAAAATCTATGAAGTAGCCAAGTTGTGTTTTGCTGCTATTGGTCATCACTATCAGTTGGGCAAAAATAGTACCTTATCTAAAATACCCACTTTGCAATGCATTCTGTACTAACTGTACTGCTCGGCACAAATCAGCGATACTATTTTGGATCTACTACGCTCCTCTCTATCCCATCTAAAAAAATCAGAGCCAGACCATAATACTTGGTATTGACTCTGATTACTGTTTATGCAGTCAACTGTAGGCTAGCCCACAGTCAAATTAACGCGGACAATCATATCGTTGTAATCTTTGTCACTACCACGTTGCATATCCTCAAAGCCAAAGACGTTATTCCCTAACAAGGTTGCAAACTCAAAGAGTAGTAAATCAGGGTTATCAGGAGAGATGACAACGCCCTGGTGAGTTGGTCGCGGACTTGGCTACCTGTGCCAGGGAAATCTGTAAAATAGCCATCAATACCTAAATTGATGAATTGTATGTACTCCAGCGCTGGATCGCCGTTGTAGTCAGCAGCTAGAAAACGTTCCTCATTGCGGAAGGTATAAGGATGTACCAACAAGCCTGCGGTGTGGGCATCTTGTACCAGGGTTGTGGGTGCTGTGAGGGTTTTATCAGCATCGTTAACAACACCATCACCATTCACATCATCGGCTTGACCGTCGCCGTTAAGATCCACACCCTGCACCGAAATAATCATCCGTTTCCAAGGGCCAATACCAGAGGCGTAGGTGGCAATTTCTTGTAAACCTGCTGGTGTCCGTAAATCGGCGTAGGTGCGGGGGTCGCCACTAACTACAAAATCATAGGGCTGGGTTTCAATTAATGAACCATCCAGATTAATCCCACCAGCATTTAATAACTGAACTAGGGGAATAACAGTAAGTTTACTGAGTCTCTGGAGGTTAGCAACTTCAAAGGATTGGATGTAAATCCGGGATGGATCGGTGAAACCTGTTGCTTCTACAGTTGCTAACAAGGGTGCTTCCAGTGATAAACCCAGGTCATCATGGAAAGTTGGGTGCTTAGTTTCGGGGTAAATGCCGATTTTTTTGCCTGTATCAGCTTCTACTTGCTGAACTAACTCAATGATTTCCGCTAAAGTCGGAATTTCATAGAAACCGTTAAACACTTGGGGGCGGAAGTCTTGCTGCATCACAGCGCGTAGGGTTTTGATTTCCGCTAGGGTGAAGTCAGAGGCAAAGAAACCATCTTCAGCTACGCCATCGACGATTTTTGTGGTGAAGCGATCGCTAAATTCTGGACGTGAGGCAACATCAGTGGTAGCAATTAAATTAGGTTCGTGGCGGGCAATCAGTACCCCATCCTGCGTAGAAACTAGGTCAGGCTCGATAAAATCAGCACCTCTTTCAATGGCTAATTTATAAGCCTCCAAAGTATGCTCTGGCAGTTCACCACTCGCTCCCCGGTGTCCAATCACAATGGGGGGTTGACCATGGAGAGTATTTAAAGTAATTGTCGTTTGGTCGCCTTCTGTGGGGTCATTATATATTTGGTTTTCTAGGTTTGTATCTGTCAGCATTTTGGTTTTCAGTTAACGGCAAGATTAAGGTGTGGTAAAATTTTGGTTTCGACTTTTGCTAATTCGTACTTCTTAATGTAGTTTGGTTTTTCGCCGCTTAATTAAGTCTTCAAAACCCAAAGTATTGTTACCGAGTTATTTATTAATTTGGTATGTATAATGAATTACTTTTTAAGTTTGACGACACAGATTGAATTTACACCGCTAAGATTAAGGCATGGCTAGCATTAGCTTAAATTACGAAATATTTGCAGTTAAATAACTATCAACTTCCAGAAAATCAGATTTTGGTCTTTTCAAACATAAAAATCTATTTTTTTAAATGCCTCCATCCGTTAGAAGACACAAATAAAACTAACTTAGGTTGTAATTAATGATGCTGAGTTATCTTTCCTCTGGGCGATGTTTATTATGCTGCGATTTTGGACAGTTTATACATAGGTTCGCTTAAGGATGGAAAATAATGCGTACAATTAATATTGGTTTGACACAAGAGCAGCGCCAAGGTGTGATGAATCTGTTGAATCAAGATTTGGCAGATGCCTACGTTTTACTCGTCAAAACTAAAAAGTATCATTGGGATGTTGTCGGTCCTCAGTTCCGCAGTTTGCATGAACTTTGGGAAGAACATTATGAAAAGCTGACTGAAAATATTGATGCTTTAGCGGAACGGATTCGGGCTTTGGGCGGTTTTCCAGTGGGTACGATGGAGGGATTTCTCAAGATTGCTACTCTCAAAGAACATAGTGGAGATGTCCCCTTAGCAACAGGGATGGTAGCTAATCTGGGGGAAGATCACGAGCAGGTGATTCGGAATTTGCGGGATCATGTGGATCAATGCAGTGAAAAGTTCCATGACGAGGGAACTGCTGACTTTTTAACTGGACTGATGGAAGCCCATGAAGAGATGGCTTGGATGCTGCGCTCATTTATTGAAGGACAAGCCTTAGAACCTAGTGGTGTACAACCTGGATCAGAAACTAAAACCCCAGTGGGTGTATAGAACTAGGTAAATCAGGTGTGAAGTGAAGGAAGATTGATTTTTTGAACTTGGCAGATCAGAATCAATCTTCTTATACATCTGCAATTTTTTTATGACAAACATAAGTTTAAAGGAGTATTAAAGTGCCAGAACTTTATCAAGCTGAACGTACCATATCAGCGGTATTTAAAGAACAAAAGCAAATTGATCAGGTGATTCGACGTTTACTGGATAGGGGTGTGCCGAGGGATCATATTTCGATCATGGGCAAAGATTTTCAGTCAGAAACCCGAATTTCTGGTTTTATTACCAAGAAAGATGTGATTTTGGGCGGCTTGAGAACAGGAGCAATTTTTGGTTCCTTGTTTGGTTCGTTTCTCAGCTTGCTGACTGGTGTGGGTGTACTTTTCGTTCCCTTTGTTGGTCCTATCGTGGCAGCAGGCCCCATTGGTGCGTTGTTGTTAGGTGCGGCTAGTGGTGCGATCGCTGGTAGTGCTGGCGCTGGATTAGTCTCGGCCTTAACTGCTTGGGGAATGCCTGAAGATAAAGCTGCTGTTTATCAAACACGCTTACAAGCTGGTGAGTTTATCTTAATGGCAGAAGTACCAAGCGATCGCCTGGGAGAATTTCAATTACTGATCGAAGGTAGTGGTGGTGAAGAAATTCACACGACTGATAAAACTTTGACTCACCCTTGCTCTGGTCCTTGTAACAGTCTAGACGATTTGTCTCCTGAAGTTCGTTCTCATCTTTCTGAAGAAGCTCAACGTACATTCATGGATCGCTATAATGCCGTTTTAGATCAAACAAGTGATGAGTTCACAGCTGAACAAGCAGCTTGGGATGCCGTTCATCAGCAGTTCGATGAAGACGAAAACGGTGTTTGGTCAAAGGCTAAGGTCAATGTTTAAGCAGGTGTGGGTAGTCACTAGCCATTGATCAGGCTTTCAAGACCTGTCGAGTCAGCTCTCTAACCTTCCCAGAACAGGCATCTTGCCTGTTCCAAAATTTCTCTCCTAGTACGGCTAATAGTCAAGCTAATATTAGTTATTGCCTACACCAGGATGTATCCAATGATAGAGAGAGAAACTAAATCTTTAGTGATAATCTATCCCATAGATGATCTTCAAAAGATAAATATGAGTATCGAAAAAAGAGTAGAAGCTACGGCTAAAAATATTGAAGGCAAGGTACAAGAAGCTGTGGGTGAAGTCACTGGCAACCCAGAGGATAAGAACGAAGGACAAGCCAAGCAAGCTGAATCCCAAGTTCTTCACACTATAGAAAATATCAAAGATGAAGTCAAAAAAATCATAGACTAGTTCGATGTTTCTAGTCCATAGATTTGATTTAATCTATAGAATTATCTAAATATTGGTCAAAAACTCCACTTTTGGTAAAACAGTGGAGTTTTTAACGTTTGCTCCTAATAACTTGGCTCTCACCATAAATGTCCTTGCTCTCTTACTAATGACTGGTACGATCAGTTAGCAAACCCCATAAAAATATGGCAATAATTGCACCAATGATTGCGACAATTAGACCAGGAATGCTGAGAGTTGCCGCAGTTATTTGTAATGTTCCTGTTTCTAGGAGAGTAACAATAGTTCCCCCAATTAAAGCCCCGACAATACCTAATAGCATGGTTGCAATGATTCCGCCGCCATGACGACCAGGATAAATAGCTTTAGCAATAGCTCCGGCAATTAAACCCAGAATTATCCAAGCAATAAGGTTCATAGTTTCAATGATTAAAAGGTTTATCAATAATTTATTAATTCCTATCTAGTTTTCCTTCTACCAGAAGAGATAGCTATTATTTTCAGGTTTTAAATTTCCAATGGTATAGAAAATTGCCGAGTAGAAACCATGTAGGGGCGGGTTTACAGATATGCTGAATTACTAAGAATAAGTTTTATCAACCCGCCCTTACATCAAGGTTTTCAGATATGCTGAATTACTAAGAATAATTTTAATAAACCCGCCCTGACACCAAGGTTTTCAGGAATCAACAATGTCCTAACTTCCTTGGCAGTTGCTATATAATATCCTTCTTTGATTGGAGGTGAATATGGCAGAAGATTCAGGCAAAACTTTGAAAATTGCTCAACAGGCATTTGACCATTTTACCCACGGTTTAGCAACTGGAGAGTGGGAGGCATTTCTAGCTATGCTTACAGAAGATTTTACCTTTTGGTTTCCAATGGGCAAATTTCACGGGTTACATCAGGGTAAGGACAGCGCTAGAGAGTTTTTTCAATATGTCTCTGAATCATTTAATTCAGGAATTCAGTTAACTTCTCTAGACCGTGTTACCAGTAATGAGACAACTGTTGTTTTTGAGTTTCGTGATGAGGGACTGTTATTAAATCAGCCTTACAAAAATCGGGTAGCAGTTTCTTTTGATGTGCGTGGAGAGCAAATTTCTGGCTATCGTGAATATTTTGGTAGTGATGGTAAATCTTATTAGCTGCTCAAGACGCGATAAATCGCGTCTCTACAATTGACATCTGGGTTGATGTCTTAAATTGGCACTGATGCTTCCTGCTTTCTGCTAAAGACGCAATTTATCGCGTCTCTACTCACTTCCTTCTTGCAAACGTCTTTGCCATTCGGCATCAATTTGTGCAGAACGCTCAATTTCTTGGTCGATTAAGTCGGTTTCGCTGGAATATACTAAATCTTCACTGCCGATGACTTTTTCTGTGGCAAACTGCTGTGCATAGTCAATTTTTTGCAGTAAAGCGTTATCTGGGTTGGTTAATAGTCTAGATCGGGACAGGCGATCGCGGTTACGTGCAGCAATCTTTTTATTCCGCCATTGAATCCAAAAGTAACGCACTAACGGTACACCTAAGAAACCTGCGCCGTAACCCAACAACAGCCAATAAATCCCTTCAACAAAAGCGACTAATCCGCCTAATTGGGCAGCTGCTGTACCATCGGCTATCAAGCCTCCCAATATTAAAGCTGCTACAAAGTTGAGTACACCCAAACCAGCCGACAGCATAATCTGTCCTGAACTCGCCGCACTAAAACGCCAAGGATATTCTTCTAGGTGTGTTGGGACTGACTGGTGACGCGTCTTAGTGGCTTTGACTTGCAACTCTGGGAAATAATAGACAATCTGCCCTTCGGGACTTACCTCTGGTTGCCCATTAAATCGAATCAGCACCGGCAGCATATAATCTTCGTAGTCTTGTGTATAACTTTCTCCAAGATTATCCAGATAGGGCGCAATTTGTTCTGCTACTACCGCACCCTGATGATTCCGAATTACAGCCGCAATTTCTTGCCATCGGCGTTCTTCTAAATTGGCATTAGGATTACCATCACCAAACAAAAACGAAAATACAGCCTCAAAGAAATTCATATTGCTTTCTTGGCTGGTTTGTTGGTGTCTTTGGTATTGCCTTTGTTGTTGGCGATCGCGATAGTTAGGGCTAAAATACCAAAATAAATCTGGGAATGGGAAAAAGAATAACCCCCCACCTCTAGAACTGCTACCCCTACTGTCGCCGTCCCGATCTGAGTTGGAGGCAGTAACAATGATAAAGATAGTAACAGTGATGAGGACAATAGAAAGAATTAAGAAAATAGCAAAAGAAATCCGAATCAGGTAAAAAAGGACTTCCCAGACCTTTTTCCACCATTCCCGCAACCGGATCTGAAAGTATTTATTCCGTAAAACATCGCGGAAATTTCGCGGAAATTGGTAAACAATATCACCTGTTTCCGCTACTTGTAAATGTCCGCCAGCATCAGAAGCTAAAGCTAATAACCCTTGTCCAGCCTCGGCGAGATTCAAGCCAGCCTGACTTGACACATCACCAACAGTTACTCGGTAGCCCAGTTTCTCTACAGCTTGCATGATGGTGGGATTGGGAGTCACTACTCTTCCCTCCTGTTAAAATTTAGTTTAATCTTTCTTAAGTATAAAGTTTTATTTTAGCTGGCGACTGGGGGGAAGAGGCAGGGGAGCAGGGAGCAGGGGGGAGAAGACAGTAACTTCCCAATGACTAATGACTAATGACCAATGACTAATCGCTGTAGCTTTTGCCTCCCACGTCCTTAATGTTATAATTATCCCGCTTGGCTTGGTTAATCAGCAATTTTTCAGTTTTAAATATGGTTCATTATACTCTCGCTCAAAGCCCAGAAATTCTGCTCACTGTTTCTGGAAAAGATTCAGCCAAAGCCCGTGAGAAAGCTATGGATCAGCTGATGGAATTGATGGATGCTGGGAAGCTTCCCACAGAACTGGAAGAGGGATTTGGCCCTCAACAATTAATTGAAGTGAAGGAAGCGGCTAATGATTCTGCTAGTGGTGAGGACAGCATTACACAAGCTGTTCAGATTTTGAATAATCTCGCCACACTCAAGCTGAAGGTGCAGGAATCACGCGCTGATGCCCTAGAAATTCGTAAAGCTGTGGATGTTCTGTTTTCAGATAATTCAGTGAGTGAAGAGGAAATTGCTCGTCTTAAGGAAGGTTTTAAAGTCTTAAAAAACTTCGCTCAGGCTAATTTGCGTTATCAGGAAGCACGATCTAAAGCCGAACACGCACGGGAAGTTTTGGATCAAGCTTTGAAATCTCCTGAAAATTGACAATCTCTTTGCCTAAAGGCGATCGCATCAGCGTCTCGCTAGATAGGCTTTTATCTTCACGCATCCCCTGTTACACAGCCGAATGAGGATAAACACAAAAAAGAAGGAGCAGATTGCTCTACTCCTTAATATGCTGGGGCGCTAGGATTCGAACCTAGGGATGGCGGGACCAAAACCCGCTGCCTTACCACTTGGCTACGCCCCATCGATTGACTTGAATCACTATAGCATCTTATCCCGGTATAATGTCAAGTACCTTGAGCAGATATTTGGTAAAAATAATTTAAATGCTGATTTGCATCTGTTGTTTGTGGCTGGAAACTCGCTTTCGGCGAACTTCTCTGTATATCGGCGACAAAAAAGAGGGAAGAATTTTTTCTTCCCTCTGTCCATAGTTTTTTTTGTTATTTGGTTTGTCAGCTTGTTTTAGCTTTTGGCGTAACATCTGTCTTTGTTTTTTGAGTTGCCGCTTTCTGGCGGAACCGCCTCTGCCTTTATCGTTTCTCCCTTCTCTACGAGGAGATTCCCATCTTTTAAGTTGCATGGTTTTAGTTTTTTAGGTAGATAAGTAATATATATGTCAAATGTAACATATATTTTTAAGACTGTTTTAAGTGGGCAGGAGGAGAATCGAACTCCTATGACCGCAAGGCCGCCACATTTTGAGTGTGGTGCGTCTACCAATTTCGCCACCCGCCCTTGGGTGTGACTTTAACATTATAGCCTATTTAATGAAATTGCAACCAGTAAATAAAAAAATTTTGTTGATCTCTTGGAATCTTGCAAGGCGAAGGAATGCGGATTTAATAAAATATAGAACCTCACCCCCAGCCCCTCTCCTTACTAAGGAGAGGGGAGAGTTCAATTAATTATTGCGGTGGGTTTGGTGTTCCGCCGTAATGCAAGCTACTGGAGGAGCAAGGGCAAAGCTACCAATTGCGCCACCTACCTTGAGAGGTAGTTTCATTCTTAGACTTCAGCAGCTCACCTTGCAGTAAAGATTGATATTCTGTGCTGCTAGACCAACGGTCAATTTCTCTAGCGCGTAGGACTGGGACTGGATGACTTAATTGGGATGTGCGAGCTTCCTTGACCATTTCACCCAGTTCGGTTTTACTAATATCATCGTAAGCACGAGCTTGGTCAACAAAGGCATCTAAGTTTAGTTGGGGCGCAAGGATAGGTGAACCACCGGCTAACTTCATTAATACCGACATCACAACTTTGGGGTCTTGGGTGGCTAGCAATGCGGCGCGATCGCAGGTAAACTCAGCACAACGTACCCATTCTAATAATTGTGACTGTATGGCTTGAGCCAGAAATGTCCCAACGTTGGGTACAATTGAGGCTGCTAACACCAATATATTTACAGGTGTTAAATAAACGCTGTGGTCACATTTCAGATGCCCTAACTCATGGGCAATTACAGCTTGTATTTCCTGTGGTGTGAGCATATCCACCAAGGAAGTGTGCATGACAATAAAAGGTTGCTTACCCCGCATAGCAAAGGTATAGGCATTAGGAGCCGGATGTTGGCGGATATATAACTGGGGAGGCTCTATATCCAGGATTTTGCAAGCTTCTAACAATAAGTTGTATAAGTCAGGCAGTTGTTTTTCACCAACAAGCACACTGGCGGCAATATTTTCTACATAAAAAACCTGTTCTGCCATTGGACCGAGCCAATTTCGCACCATCATATCCAGACCTGGGATCTGCTTTAGAGATGTGGTGGCTTGTAGGTCTAATGGATGACGAAAGGAGTCAGCTTTTAAACCGATGAGCGGAGTTTTAAACAAGGACATGATATAGCAAGCTGGAAAAACAAAATATCAACAGCCTCCCTTGTTTAGTATAACGAGTGTTTCCTTAGTGCTGAGTAGGGGCGGGTTTACAGATATCACTCCACATTAACGAGAATATTACTGAACCCGCCCCTACATCCAGTCCTCTAGTTAAGTCGAAATCGATGCTGGAGGAATACTGCTATTAGAAGCTAATTCTGTATCTGCCGGCACATCGCCAACGCGTAGAATTTTCGCTCCTAGTTGCTGTAGTTTCAGATCAATTCGATCATAGCCACGATCAAGATGGTGTAATCCCTGAAATGTAGTTTGTCCTTCAGCTGCTAGTCCTGCTAAAACTAAGGATGCTGATGCCCTTAAATCTGTACCTATGACTGGTGCGCCAGATAACATTGGCACTCCCCGGACAAAGGCAGCATTGCCTTTAACCCGAATGTCTGCTCCCAAGCGATTCAACTCAGAGGCATGACGCAGGCGATTTTCAAAGACGGATTCGTTGATTAAGCTGTCACCATCTGCCACACTCAATAAAGCCATAAATGGGGCTTGCATATCTGTGGGAAAACCCGGATGAGGTAAGGTTTCAATATCCCTAGCTCTGAGAGTTTCTGCTGGCAGGATACGTAAGCAGTCTGGCGCATCTTCAATGATGGTTAAACCAATTTCTCGCAGTTTAGCAATGACTGGAATTAAATGGTTTGGTAACACTGGCGACAGACTAATTTCAGAACGAGTGATGGCTCCAGCAACTAAGAAGGTTCCCGCCTCAATGCGGTCAGGAATAATGCTGTAGTCAAGAGAGTGTAACTTGGGTACACCCAAGATTCTAATTTGACTGCTGCCTGCTCCTTGAATCTTGGCTCCCATCGCGTTACAGAAATTCGCCAGATCGACTACTTCTGGCTCCCGTGCAGCGTTTTCAAGAATGGTTTCGCCATCTGCGAGAGTGGCGGCCATCATTAAAGTTTCCGTTGCTCCTACGCTGGGGCTATCTAGGTAGATTTTGGCTCCTTGTAGTCTGCCACTACTACCTGGAACATAAGCATTACAAATGCCATGTTCAATCTGCACCTCAGCGCCCATTGCTTGCAGTCCACGGACGTGCAAATCAACTGGTCTGGCTCCAATGGCACAACCACCTGGTAATGGCATTTGTGCGGTTCCTAGACGGGCGAGAATTGCCCCAATGGCAAAAAAACTGGCTCTTAGTTGGGTAACTAGTTCGTAGGGAGCTTTTGATGTGGTAATTTCGCTGGCGTTGATATCTAAAATGTCGCCTTGTCTGGTGAGGCGAACACCTAACGCTAACAAAACCTGACTCATTCGCTCTACGTCTGCCAATAAGGGGACGTTGCGGATGCGACAATCACCTGAACACAGCAAGGAGCCAGCCATGATTACCAGTGCTGAATTTTTAGCACCGCTAATTTTTACATGACCTCGCAAAGGATGCCCACCCCATATTTGCAAGACTGAGGAGTCTGCTTCCGGAGAAAGCTTGGCATCTGGTAAGCTGCTAGAAGGATTAATAAGCCTACCTCCAAAAAAAATAGGTAATTTTATAGGTTAGAAGTTGGTTTTGATTCTACAGTAAAGAGTTGGTTAGTCTACATTTTGTCTGACATCTTGTATAAATAATTTGGGTTTTAGATAGTAATTAAAGTCTGTAACCAAGCTTCCGCAAGGCTTATGGAGATTCTAAATTTTTATCTGGATAGGAAGATAAGAAAGATAACAGAATTATTTCACGAACGCACTTGACAAAAATCAATATTTAGGTAATAGTAAGAAATTGTCGATCAATATCGATACGAGCGGAACTGGCGGAATGGCAGACGCGCTAGATTCAGGTTCTAGTGCCGCAAGGCTTCCGGGTTCAAGTCCCGGGTTCCGCATATTAATTTGGGTTTCATCCCGAATCTTTAACCCCTAATTGTGTTAACAAGTCTACAAAACTCTTTAGTTAAACAAATCCGCAAGCTGCACTCTACCAAGGAGCGTCACAAGCAGCAATTATGTTTACTGGAAGGCACACACCTTCTGCAAGAAGCCTGTGTGATGAATTATCCTCTGGTGACAGTGTGTTGCACCCCAGAATGGCAAACAGCTCACCCAGAACTCTGGGAAGAGGCTTGTAGCCACAGTGAAAGGGTGGAAATCGTTAGTCAAGAAATTTTAGCAGCGATCGCCACCACAGTTCAACCAGATGGTGTAGTTGCTACAGCCCAAAGGTTGATTCATCAAACTCAAGTCCCTTTTACTGGTTTAGTCTTAGCTTTGGAAACTATCCAAGATCCTGGTAATTTAGGGACGATAATTCGCACGGCTGCGGCTACGGGTGCAACAGGGTTGTGGCTGAGTGACGATAGTGTAGATGTAGACAGTCCCAAAGTTTTACGAGCTTCTGCGGGTCAATGGTTTCGCGTCGCTACAGCCGTGAGTGCTGATTTGCAAGGGACAGTAAAACAAAGTCAGCAAGCGGGAATGCAAGTAGTAGCAACTTTACCCACGGCAAATTTAACTTACTGGGATGTAGACTGGCGAAAACCGAGTTTAATTTTACTGGGTAATGAAGGGGCGGGTTTGTCGCCAGATTTAGCTAGCATGGCAGATAAGCAGGTGAAAATACCTCTGAGTCCAGGAGTAGAATCTTTGAATGTGGCGATCGCAGCTGCTTTAATGATGTATGAAGCTCAAAGGCAAAAAATTCGTAGTTCGTAATTAGTAATTCGTAATGCTCCCTTTGGGAGAGCTACGCTAACGTAATTCGTAGTTCGTAGTTAATTCTATTTATTGTGTTTTTTGTCAAGATATGCTTCAATATCAGCAACAGCATCCTCCAACTCTGCTAAATCAATATCGATTAAATCTTCAATGAGTTCCCCTTCATCTCTACTGCTACGAGCAAGTTTTGGTTTCGCTTCATCTTCAGCCAAATTTTCTGGCAAGATATCCTCTAAATGCTCTAGGGATTTCTGAAACTCTTGGTCTGCGGAGTGGCGCTGTTTGTGCTGATTTTGCTCCATAATGATAATTATTGTGTAAAAATCCTGAATTAGTAGCGTAATTTTGATGGCTATTTCTATAAATGCAAATTTTGTATCATATATAACTTTAAATTTGTGTTTAGGTGCAAAAAGCCAATAACACTGTATCAACTCTATACAATGAACCGAGGAACCGCAACGTGAGGCAATTTTTGGAGTCAGGTAATCTGTTGAAAAGAGGGCTTTAGATTCTCGGTGCGTTATGGACTTTAGTCCTAACGCACCCTACCCAAATCAAGGGTTTTAGACTTGTGTGTACACTGTAGGCTACAACGAGGGGAACCCGCGCAACGCAGTGGCTCCTCCTCGCAGGAGAAAGATTTAGTATTTAGACTCGTCAATCTTTAGATGCGTTTGCTTTGACAGTACTTGCAAGCCAAAATGGAACGCCAATCCCCACAAATTGAGCCACAATCATGCTGATATTTGCTTGTACAACAAAAATATCAATAGGCTCAATCAATTGCCCTGTGCGATAGACAGCAGCGCCTTGTGGAACTGATAATGTTTTGAGAAGCAATGCTCCAGTAATTGTTTCGATACCGACTAAAGTCAATAACATTGCTGCCAAGTTGACTGAAACTCCTAGTTGCAAAACTTGAATTATTTCCTTGCGGCTAGGATATAAAGCTGGTTCTTGGGCTGACAATTGTTGCCCAAGATGAACGTAGCGAAAAAACCAGTAAATGCTGAAACCTAAAGCGGCAATTCCCCCAATCACGGACAGCAAACCGATCCCTGATTTGAGATTGAGGTTGAGATTCGGATCAAGAATCGCGAACCCTAAAATGAGTCCAGAAACAATGGTTAAAACCAATTGTATCCAAAACCCACTCCACCCCAATGATCGTAGTAAACTAGCAGCTTGCTGCCTCTCTGAAGGATGAGATTTTGATTCTAGGTGGCTAGACATAATGGATTGCTCTCTAAATCTTTGCTGTCAAACTATGAGGTACACTCGACAAATGCATACCAACTGCTTGTCCTGCTGTGTGTGGTATTGATTGATGGTTATTGTCTTCTACCTTAATTTGGAGTGCTGCCATATCTACGAGGGCTTGCTGATAGAATCCCATAATTTCAGCCTTATGGTACGATACTCAATTTCCCAATTAAGGAAGTAACCAAAAAAGACTCGTATAAAAAGCAAGTCCTACAAGTTTTATTAATACTTGCGATGCCTCAACATAAATTATAAGCACACTTAACAGTAAGCACTCTCTATCAGAAATTCATAACTCAAAGGTTAGAACTTAAAATTTCTGTCTAATATGTCTTAATACGATTTTATTCAGAATTTTTCGGGATATCTACCCAAAAGACGGTAAATATATGGAAAGATTTCGTATATACCTAAATATAGATATGATCTAGAAAATTTCTAGGCAAGCGGCCATAACCCCGGTTTATTCTCATGTTTTCTGAGAATTAGAATACTTACTTTGTGCTTACTTGAAGCTTTAGGTAATCAATAAATTCCAGAATTTCTGTATCAGTAAGTTGTAGGCGCGATCGCTTGCCATCTGTTGGCTGCAAATATAGCGGTTATCGGTCTTCGGAAGTACAGTCGCAGCAGTGATTCAGAAGGCAGAAGTACGAGGGCAGAGGGCAGAAGGAACCCACTCTTAAAAGAGTGGGATTGAAGCAAGGACGCTGTTTTTCCTCGCGCTGTGCGTCTCGTAAAACATCTTCTTTTAAACTGGGCTTTAAACCCAAATTTTCGGTAAATTCTCTGTCGTCACTTCTGCGAATGCCGCATCTAATGACGTAAATCAGAAAATTTCTTGCTCCAGGCGCTCTTTGAGAGAAGTGGTAAACTCGCCCCTACACGCTTATTAATTAGTTGTGGAAATATTATGAGCATTTTGAAGCCGTTTTCTAATTACCATTAGTTGCTCTTGGTTACTAATTGGGCTTCGTGGCGCTGGTAATTCAGTATTAGGCCAATCGGGTAAATCATTGCAAGGACATAATAAGGCAGGCATACCAAGGCTTCGCATGGGGACTGGCATTTCACAACGGCCACAAGCCGAGACTTCCCAAGCTGGTGTTAGTAGTTCGCGAATGGTTTCATCAGTACCCTCCAGGTAACAGTCGCCTGTGGTCTGGGAGAGAATTGTTTGCCAACATTCTTCAAATTCTTGACTGTAGCGATCGCCTTTCAGAACTGGTGTGGGCAAAAAGGTTGCCTTACCATTGCCAACTACGACTTTCTTACCCAACTGAAACCAGTAGGCAAGATACTCTTTAACTTCTTGTTTGGTTGCCATATCGAAATTGTAAAGTTTTTACCGGATATTTTTCAGTTGGAATACTTAATTTTAAATTAAATTTTGATAACTTGCTATAGCGGTTTTCATCAGAGTGAGAACAATGTTGCTCGCTCAAAGCATTGATGTATGTAGGGGCGGGTTTATTAAAACTATTATTAGTAATTGAGCATATCTGTAAACCCGCCCCTACAGGCTTTATACTCAGCACTCTCTTGTACAGACGCGATAAATCGCGTCTCTCCTCAGCACTCAGCACTTTGCTGTAATGGTGTCCCCAAAACGCTGAGATTGAGGACATGACCGCCAGTGACTAAATAAACAGGTTCACAAATTGCCCCTAACTGGCGGATGAGAGAACCCAAGCGATCGCGGAACTGGCGACCTAGAGGATAAGCTGGTATTACGCCCCAACCAGTTTCTTCGGCCACAAATACCAGATCAGCCGCTACCAGTTCTACAGTTTCTAATAACTCTGCCAGAGTATTTTTCCAGGTATCCTCATCCTGTTCTAAAAGATTAGCCACCCAAGTCCCCAAAGAGTCAACCAAAAGGCAGGTATTGGGCTTGGCATCAGCCAAAGTAGCAGATAATTCCACAGGGACTAAAAGTGTAGACCAATCAGAGGGACGACGTTGTTGATGTTTTTGAATGCGCTTTTGCCATTCGGCATCCTCTGGGTTTTCAGTCGCTGTTGCCACATAAACCACAATTTTTTCTGACTGCATTGCCAGAGTTTCTGCCCATTCACTTTTACCAGACCTGGAGGGGCCTGTAACTAAGATGACTTTGCCCAAAGCTGCACCCTTCTATAACAACGATTATTTGTTGGTAATAACTTTACAAAACTAAAATTACCATCATTATTATGATTTATGCCAAAATTGGCGAAAGCGATCAACTCAATGACCCCATTCAAAATTATTTAAAAAAGTCAAAAAGCCTATACGCATAGGCTTGGCGTTGGTTTCAAGTGGTTGGTTGATCAAGCCGTGTTGTACTAAATTTGAGGTTATTTTTATGAAAACTGGTTTAAAACGTATTGAAGCAACTTTACATGATTTAGGGAATCGTAGTACTCTCCCCACCGAAGCTGGTGATTCCTTAAAGTCGTCTTTTTCCTTTCGGATTAGCGTGGGTGCAACGGAATCTCCAGCAAGTACAGATAAACCATCTGAAAAACAGATAGAAGAACTAACCACAGAATCCCCAAGTCATGATTCTGTCGAACAGGATTTATTTCCTCACCATCCCTCTGTGCAAACCTTCCCAGCCCAAGAAATTGACGGCAAAGCACCCAGCCTACCTAAGTTCAAAAATCCGACCTTCAGTAGCCATCGTCACGGTGCTAATCCGGCATTAGCAATGAATATATTGCAAGAAATTCAGCAACATATCGCCGGCTGGCAGACTGAACTCCAGACAATTTTACAGCAAATTCAGGATATTTACTTAGAAGGACCAATTGTGAATGGTTGGTTAGAATCCAATCTCAAAGAACCCGAACAGGGCGGAACTGCAACACTCCGCCACGGGGAAGTTAATCAATTAATGGATTATGTGGAAGAAATTTGTACAACTACGGGTAAAGTATCTGAAAAAGCTGCCCGTGCTGGTTATAGCCTCTGTGGTTTGGATGACGCTGGAAAAGTCTGGTCACGTCCCTGTCCATCAGAGCAATTACCTATAGTTAGTATGGCGATCGCACGTCATCAAAAATTACGTCAACTCTTGGGGCGTAAGCAGTATTTAGAAACCCGCCTCAGTCAATTGGCAGAAACTTTGGTAGTTCTCCACAGTAACATTCAACAGGCTTGAGTAGAAACTGAAAATTATATTTTGCTTAAATTGACACCAAAGACGACTGTATTTCTACTAAACTGGCAACTAACAAATAATTAAATTTAAAATCACTTCTATGCCAGACCACCAAATTTCTGCCATTATCTGTACTCACAATCGAGATAACTACTTAGGTGCTGCGATTGATAGTTTGTTAGCACAGGATTTTACTGCTGACTTTGAGGTTGTGGTTGTGGATAATGGGTCAAGCGATCGCACCCGTGAAGTGGTAGAACAAAGACTGGGCGATTCCCGTGTTAAATATGTCTTTGAACCTACCATTGGTTTATCTGTAGCTCGGAATACGGGAGCTAAAGTTGCCAGTGCAGACATTATCGCTTATTTAGATGACGATGCCGTAGCTAGTGTTTCCTGGCTGCAAGTCTTGTATGCTGCCTATCAGAATAACTCGAAATTAGCGATCGCTGGCGGTAAAGTTACCCTGTTATGGCCACCCAACACCGAACCACCAAGCTGGTTATCTCAGGGATTAGCTGGCAATTTGGGAGCATACGATTTAGGCGACAAAATGATTTATATTCAGCAGCCAGGCTTAACCCCTAGAGGCTTGAATTATTCTCTCCGCCGCAGCTTTTTAGCAGAAATCGGTGGTTTTGATCCTCAGTTAGGGCGAGTCGGAAAAAATTTATTATCCAACGAAGAACTGCAAATGACAGAATTTGCCCTGGAGCGAGGTTGGCAAGTTGCATATATTCCTGAAGCTTTAGTCGCTCATAATGTCGCTCCTGAACGTCTTAAACGCTCCTGGTTCTTAAATCGTGGCTGGTGGCAAGGTATTAGTGAATGCTATCGTGAACAACTTGCAGGTAAAGCCGATATTGGTCAGTTACAAAGGGGTAGTGAGCGATTTTTGCGGGGTTTATACAAGGCATTGAAATATTTTGCTAATCCCGCAGAACGTTTTGATAAACTTGTCTATGCTTATGGGCAAATAGGTTACTTAAATGCTGCTATTCAAGGCTTTTTATCAACTAATAAGAAATCGTAATTTATATGTCATCTAAAATACTAGTTTCTCTAGGAATATTTTTTTTAATGATTCATAAATGTGGATTTAATACAATCTAGAACCTCACCCCCAACCCCTCTCCTAAGTAAGGCTACGGTGTACACACAAGTGATCTGATCCCCCTAAATCCCCCTAAACCCCTTCGGGGATGCGCCTTCGGCGTAGAAAAAGGGGGACTTTGATTCTAGTTCCCCCCTTATCAAGGGGGGTTAGGGGGGATCGAAACGCTCTTAGGCAACTTGATAAGACTTGTGTGTACACCGTAGCCTAAGTAAGGAGAGGGGAGATTTCACTAATAACTAATGACAAATGACTAATAACGAATCTTTTGTAGATTTACGTAAGTATGATCAATCCTGGTTTGATCGGGGGCGACCTGGTTGGTATATTTTAGTATGGTGGTTTGTGCAGGCGATCGCCTTTCCTCTAACTCCTCATTTTGCCAGTGGTTGGCGCTGTTTTATTCTGCGACTTTTTGGCGCTAAAATTGGTAAAAATGTCTTAATTCGACCAACAGCCCGTTTTACTTACCCTTGGAAAGTTACCATTGGTGACTATAGTTGGATTGGTGACGATGTAGTTTTATACAGTCTAGATGAGATTTCTATCGGTGAACACTGCGTAATTTCACAGAAAACTTATTTATGTACTGGTAGCCACGATATTCAAGATCCTGCCTTTGGTTTGAAAACAGGAAACATTACCATTGGCAATGGAGTCTGGGTAGCAGCAGATTGTTTTGTGGGGACAGGAGTCGAAGTTGGTTCTAATGCCGTCATTGGCGCTCGTAGTAGTGTATTTACTGATATGCCACCTGCTCAGGTTTGTTGGGGAAGTCCTTGTCGTCCTCAATATCCCAGACAGGTGAAAATTGAAAATGTATAGACTTTATAGCTCAAATCCTTGAATACAAAGGGTTATATACGCTGCTCACGTCTGACAACGGACTTTTTTGCCATAACTTTGAAATTTATCACAAAAATTCCTCAATAACTAAAGCATTATTCAAGATGTGAGGATTTATGTGTTAATTTTGACATACCAGACAAATCCAAAATGCAGATTATAGACAAGCCCAAGTCTACCGATAAATGCATAAGTATGTTTTGTTTGAATTTATCTAACTTTCTATTACATCTATTTCAAAGCAAGTTAATTTCTCAGGAAAACCAATCATGTCTATTGTTAAAAATTTCATAGCTCCATTTTTAACGACAAAATTATTTACAGGAAAAAACAAGAAACTATCTCTTATTGGACTAGTAGTGTGTTCGTCTTTAACTGCTTCTTTTTTATTACCCGAATTGAGTGATACTGTTTCGCAGCAAAGTGCTTCTGTCGCACAAGCACAACAAACTCAAAATTCTGTCTCAAATCAAGTAATTCAATTAGTGAATCAAGCTAGGTCTCAGGGACGTGTGTGTGGAAACAAGAGATTTAATGCCGCAAGTCAAGTGTCTACAAATAGTAGCCTCAATAATGCAGCACAAGTACATAGTTCAGACATGGCCGCCAGAAAGAAAATGAGTCACACGGGTTCTAATGGTAGTTCTTTGGGACAACGTGCAACGCAAGCGGGGTATCAATGGAGAGCTATTGCTGAGAATGTGGCTGCTGGTCAAAAATCTCCAAGTGAAGTAGTTCAAGCATGGCTCAAAAGTCCAGGTCATTGCGCTAATATTATGAACTCAAATTATAACGAGGGTGGTGTGAGCGCTGTTCGGGGTGGTGATGGTTTGCTTTACTGGACAATGATGTATGGCAAACGTTAAATCAACTCTAGGGAGAGAGGCTTTCAAATCACCCTCCTTCTAAGAAAGGGGGGTTAGGTTTCTGAGGCTTAGAGGATGTTTTAAAAGTCTTATTGTCGGTAGCAAAACATTCTAGATCCCCCTAAATCCCCCTTTTTAAGGGGGACTTTGATTCTAATTCCCCCCTTGAAAAGGGGGGAAAGGGGGGATCATTAAGTGCCTAAAATCACAGCCGGACACTTTTCAAACACCCTCTTAGATGTTAGCAATAATACTTGTCAAAGCCTCTAAATAAATAGCTTGATAGTGTTACCAAAATATCAATTGGAAAAATGTGGTTTTAACTACGCTATGACATGGAATTAGTAAGATAAAATTGCCATTATGCATGGCATCGAAATACTGATATTAATTGAGTAACAAAACAGGAGCAGCAATGAGCCAAGAAATAGCCAAAGTAATATTATGGGAAGAAAAGCAAAAAGATTATCTGAAAAAATTCTATGACCTACAATTTACTCCCAGAATAGGAGAGGAAGTTTACTTAAATAAGGAAAATTGGCGAGTCACCAGAATTGAGCATGATTTAGAAGTTAGTGAGGTTAATATCTATATGGAATTAATCAAAAAACAGAAGTCTGAGAAATCATCTAATTCATAAATAAAGTGCTGAGTGCTGAGGGCTGAGTATAAACCCAGTTGATTTAAGTGCCTGGTTTAATCTGGAAGTACTATGTGTTTTTGGTTTGATTTCTAGCCAGTTGCAGTGAAGCGGCGATCTCGTGCTGTAACTACCTTTATCAACCATGTATCGGCGTTGTACAGCGCGAGGATCAGCAACTGGCAATTGTCTGGGATTTCTGAGACTAGAGGTAATCTATCCCTCGGATAACGAAGCTGTTTGTCTCAGTGACCCAACTGATATCTTAATTAAAGCTGCAACAGATTAATTTTGTCTGCCAAATTGCCATAAAGAGAGAGTATTCACGAAAAAAATAACAATCCAATGCCGATGAGGGCAATGATTACCCCAGCGATCGCGCGCCAACTCACTTTTTCACCTATGCAGATGGCAATCGGAATCACAAATATGGGGCTAGTCTGTAACAAGGTGGAGGCAATTCCCGCAGCAGTAAATTTAATCGCTGTTTGTTGTAGCCAAATGCCCAAGTAAGTCCCACAAAAAGCCGCAAAGCAAGCAGCAAAAATGATTCGCTTCGTTTGTCTGTAGGGAAAGGATATGGCTTGCGCCTGACGGTTGGGTAAACACATCCACCCTAAAAGAATCAATTCGGCTGCACCTAAGCGCAATAAAGCAGCCCAGACAGGTGTAATATTACCAGTGGTGAAGGCGACGCGAGAGATAACTGTTCCAATGGCGTTGGCGATCGCCGCTAATAAGCCCCAGCCGATACCTCGCCATAGGTGCGCGGGAGAATCATCGCTGCTACCGGGAACTCTTTCTGTGACTACCCAAGCCACTCCCAAAATAGTGATGAAAATTCCACCCCAAGCCGTGAGATTTAAACTTTCTTGCAGCCAAATCATGGCCGCGATCGCAGTCATGGGAGGTGCAAGGGTACTCAGCAGTAAAACACGGCGTGCGCCCAAGTAATTAATTGCCGCTAAAAAAGCCGTATCACCCCAGCTAATACCTATAACTCCACTCAAGCACAACAGAAGAATGGGAGTGGGGGCAGAGGTGGGCAAGGATTCCCCAGTGAGTAAGATGGTCAAAATTAGCAAGGCGATCGCCACTATTCCTTTGAGTAAATTCAGTCGTAGCGGCGGAATATGCTGCCCCACAATGCCATATACCACCGAAGCGATCGCCCACAAACCAGCAGCAGCTAAAGCGGCTAATTCACCTCTGCCATTTATTAAGAAATTATTAAAAATATAATTTCCCCCTTAAATAATGCTCGAAAATATTTAATAATACAGTAAATAGCTAAATTAATTATAGCACTCGCTGGATGAGAGTGCTAATTTTCCCAAAAAGAATATTGCCACGTTATCGGCAAAAAAATAGTTTTTCTAGATAGCTTTAGAGGTTTTTTCACAACAATTTAACAGCAGAATAAAAATTTTCCACACAACGAATCAATCATTGGGAGGAATGGGATGAAATATACTTTTGACATTGTAGGTGTATCTCCTGCTTGGCAATTTTTTAGTCAGCAGCAACAGACCACAAACCAACCAAACAGAGGAGGCGTAGAATATCTAAGTACCCATAGATGTACCTTGGATGCCTTGTTAGAAACTGTGGAACCCTTACCAGTTAAATTGGGTTGGAATACTGAACAAGTAATAGATACTGTCGTGCAGTTTTGGTTAAATAATGCCGAGAGTATTCGTTATTGGAAAATCCGCTTGATTGATGCTGGTAATGAGAATATACTTGTGGCTAGACTGGCAAACATCACATCATTACAAGCTGAATTTGAATCTTTATTAGGTAAATAGATGGGAGTGGGGGGACGTAAACAATTCACAATCGAAAATTATGTGCTACTGTTGCCCCAACTCTCTAATATTGTTCATGACTTGTTGATATAAGTCATTGTTATTTTGTGCTTGAAAAACACCTGCGGCTTTTTGCAAGTCCTGGAGCGCACCCTGTCGATCGCCCTCAGCAGCACGGGCATTTCCCCGATTATTGTAGGCGGGGCCAAAAGTGGAATTGAGGCGAATGGCTTGATTGTAATCGGCGATCGCACCCTGTCGATCTCCTTGAGCAGCACGGGCATTTCCGCGATTATTGTAAGCAATGGCAGAGCGAGAATCGAGGCTAATGGCTTGGTTAAAGTCATTTATCGCCTCGTTATTGTCTCCCAGGGCGGCGCGAGCATTTCCCCGATTATTGTAGGCTTCAGCATAGCGGGGCGAGAGGCGAATAGCTTCGTCATAGTCAGCGATCGCCCGTTGATTATCTCCGAGAGAAGCCAGAGCATTTCCGCGACTATTGTAGGCTTCGGCATCATCAGGAGAAAGATTAAGAGCTTGATTGTAATCAGCGATCGCTCTTTGCTTATCCCCCGCATCAAAGTAAGCTAGTCCCCGGCTTTTATAGGCTGGGGCAAAATTTGAATCCATCTCAATGACTTTAGTATAAGTAGCGATCGCCCCTTGCAAATCGCCTCTGAGGTGTTGATTCTTCCCTTGAACATAGAGATTACCTGCTGCGGATGTTTGAGCGATCCGACTATTAGGAGGACTAATGCCAATTTCCGTTACCAATACATCTTTATTCTGACTACAAGAAATACTGGTAATTGCACTCAACGCAGTAACCACAGCTATAGTCAATATTTTCTTAACCTTCACCTGTTCTTGCTCAAATAGCCGCTTCATAAGTTACCTTAAATCGTCATTACACCTGGATTACAATTAGCACTAAACTTAGTTAATCCATTAATACAAAATTAATTCTCGTTCTATTTTCTCAATCAAACCGCGCCCAACAGTCTGCCCTTATTTCCTTTCTTCCCTTCTTTTCTTGTTTCTTTGTGTACTTTGCGCCCTAAAGCCCTGGGGGCATACGCTGCGCGGTAAGCGTTCGCGTTAGCGTGCCGGAGGCTCTAGCTATGCCGAAGGCTTTATGTGGTTCGTCTTCTTCTTAAATAAAAATTAAAACACTGAACTAGGGATGAAACATAAGTATAATTATCCGGAATAAATAATCTATTTGCTAAGTGAATTATATTTTAGACAACTAGCTAATATTTTTATGTTTTTCCTTATACTTTATGCAGAATTGGATTTGTACATCAAAGTTTTAATTAATATTAAATTTGATGAACAATATTTACTTAGCAGCCTTATTCTTGGGATTCATTATTCTTGGGATTCATTTTGTTCTTGATTTTTGGTAGACAGTCGCCAAGATGTAGTTGTGTCAATATCCACAGATAATTGCTGCAAATTTTCACCTAAATCTTTTTGAATCTTCTGAGTCAGTGTAATGGGAAAATCTAAACTCACATCTTGATTTTGTACCAGTCTGACTAATTCCGTAAATGGCACTTTTACAGATTTACGTTCATAACTACTTAATTTACAGACAGAAGTTTCCATAATATTTTGAGCTTGCATCGCTTTTTTTAAGCGTTCTTGCAGATGCTCAAATTCAGACTTTAACAACTGCCAATGTTCTGACAATTCTGTGTATCTAGAATCGAGTGCTGTTAAATCTTCTGTTTTGGGATCTGGGTTACTTGCTACTTGTAATTCTAATAGTTGTAAATGTACCTGAGCCAGATAAATACAGTCTAAATAAGCATATTCAATCTGCCCTTCAGTTAAAGGTCGCCTGCCCCAATCACTTGTTTGTTCTTGTTTGTCGATATAATTAAATCTACACAGGGCTGTAGCTAAAGTTTTAAGTTGGTAGTTAGGCAATGGTAAAATATAGTAGGGTATTTTTTGAGCTATTTCTAAAGTGCAGGTGATATTTTTGGCTTTCTTACTGCCCAGAAACTTGACATCATAACTAGCATTGTGAAATACCTTCTCAATATCAGGATTGATCATAATTTGCTCAATAAAGTCAGCAACCAGATCAGGCTGATTCAGCACATCTAAAAGATAAACGCGATCGCCACTCATATCTGTAGGATCATCCAATACCTGAATCAGTGACAGTCTAGGATTACGAGATTTATAGTCAGCCACTTCTGTATCAATCCACAAAGTTTTAGCATTGGTATATTCAGCAACTTTGGCACGAATATTACTAGCAGAATTTAGGTATGGCATGAGTAAATATTTCCTGATCGTTGAGTAAGATAAAGTTAATTACAGTTTTCTCAAATTCACATTTTGCATATCCACGCTGATACATTTAGCGGTTGATATACGCATGAAAACAGATTATCTCATCTTAGGTAGTGGCTTGTCAGCATTGGTATTTGGCTCACTGATGGCAAAATCTGGTCGAAAAGTTCAAGTCTTAGAGGCTCATGAACATCCGGGGGGATTTGGCCACACCTTCACGATGGCAAAAAAGTATAAATTCAATGCTCAATTACATTATGTTTGGGATTGTGGCGAAGGACATACAGTCAATCGTGTTCTGAAAAAACTGAACTTGGATCAAGATGTCACCTTTACTCGATATGATCCTAACGGTTTTGATCACATGAGAATGCCGGGTTACGCATTAAATATTCCTTCCGAACCCGCAGAGTTAATTCGGCGACTATCTGAACTATTTCCCCAAGATGCCAAACAGATAGGTAAATTTGTTTGGGAAGTCCAAAAAACCAGTCAAGGAATTAAGAAATTATCACCACCAATTATTCCTGGAGAAATATTTGCACATCTGGGTGAAGTATCCAGTGCTGTCATGTATTTAAACAGTACGCTGCAAGATGTGTTCGACAAATTCAAATTACCTCAAGCAGCACAAACCCTTTTAGCATTGCAATGGCCTGATTTTTTATTACCTCCAAATCAAGTTTCTTTTTACGCTTGGGTGATTTTATTTACAGGATATCAACAAGGTGCATTCTATCCCGAACAGCATTTTGATCATGTCATCAATTCATTAGTCAAGGTAATTGAAGATAATGGCGGTGAAATTCTGCTGAATCAGGAAGTAACTGATTTTGAAGTCATTAATAAAACTATCACTAAAGTTCAGGCAGTTGATAGAATCACCCATCAAAGCCGTGAATTCACTGGCGAAAATATTATCTGCAATATAGATCCTCAAAAAGCTGCTCAGATGATTGGAGTAGAAAACTTTTCGAGAAAAGTCCGCCAGAAGCTTAATTATGAATATTCTCCTTCAAATTTCATGGCTTACTGCGTGGTTAAAGATATTGATTTGCGAGACTATGGATTTGGGAAATGGAATGTTTTTCATACTAGTCATGAAGATTTAAATGCAGCATTCTATCAAATGTATGAAAATAATGATTTTTCTCATCCTAGTTTTGCAATTACAACACCCTCTTTAATGACAGCGCAGCCAGACTGTCCAGAAGGATGCCAAATTATCGAGTTCTTGACAGTTGCTAATTATGATTATTTTAAACAACTTCAAGATACCGATGCTAAGGCTTATAGACAGAAAAAATCCGAAATTTTAGATGCTATTTTAGATGTCGTGGAAAAAGACTATATTCCCAATATCAGAAACCATATTGTCTTTAAAATTACAGGGAGTCCCACAACCAATGAAAGATATTGTTGGTGTCCCAAAGGAAATTCCTATGGTTCCAATCTCACACCTCGCAATATGGGTATTGGTAGACTCAATTACAAGACATCTTTAAAAAACTGCTACTTTTGTAATGCTTCATCTGGTTATCCAGGGTTTGCACCGACATTTTGGACTGGAGCAAGTTTATATCAAAAATTATCAGGAGATGCAATTTTACCAAAAGGCTAATAGTCAGATTATAGCGCACACAAAATAGATTTGTGACTGCTGGTAGTCTACGTAGGTTGGGTTGAGGAACGAAACCCAACATTTACATGAATGACTTTGTTGGGTTTCACTTCGTTCTACCCAACCTACAATTTTTTTAACTGAACCGTATTACTTTATAGCGCACATAAAATAGATCCACGACTGCTGTTAGAAGTCGAGGATCTGAGCCTCTCTTGATTATCCATTAGTTTGGTAATGAGATATGAAAATAGCCATTATTGGGGGCGGAGCTAGTGGTATGGTGGCAGCATACCTGCTAAATAAAGATGGTCATGAAGTCACAGTTTTAGAGAAAGAACCGATTTTAGGCGGACATATTCGGACATTAAATCAAAACGTTAAACCCAATCAATCAAATTGTGATCAGATTTTAGAATGTGGTGTATTAGAATTTCCTCGTGCATTTCATAATTTTATCAAATTAATGCACGAGCTAGAAGTAGAGTTAGAAGCAGTTGATATTAGTTCCGCCTTGTTTTGCCAAGATGGTCGTCATTTGCTGTCAGCTTTGATGATCCACAAGAATTTTACAGGAATACCGCGTTTAATTGAACTTTTTAAACTCAATACTCTTTATGCAGGTGCTGCTAACTTATCGATAAAAACGCAGTTTATCCACAAAGAAAATTTGGTAAATCAGCCAATTGGTCAATATTTTACCCGCCAATGTATCCGAAATGATTGGCTAAAACTCTTGTTGATGTATAGCTATACTATACCGTTTGAGTTAATTGATAATTTCCCCTTAGAATTGGCAGTTCCGACGCTAAGAGACTATATATTTGTCAAATGGGTGAGGATAAAAGGCGGAGTATATTCCTATATAGAAAAGATTTTAGCCCGCTTTCAGGGTAATATTTGGCTTAATGTAAAAATTGCCGGAATTATCAGACAAAATGATGCTGTTCAAATCAAATTATCGGATGGTGTGACGCATTGTTTCGACAAAGTGGTTTTAGCGACACCACCTGACCAAGTAATGAAATTATTATCTGACCCCACGAATGAAGAAGTTAAAAGGTTTTCAGTATGGCAAAAAAACCAAGCTAAAACAGTTATACATACAGACACTTCTATGTATACTAAATATGGCATCAAACAAGGTGCAGAATTTGGTTTTTTCCAAACAGAACAAGGATGGGGATATAATGCTTACCTCAACCAGCTTTGCGGAATATCATCACCTCCTGAATACAGCTTGGCTTTTAACCTGGATAGTATTATCGCTCCAGATAAAATTCTGCATATACAGGAACACCACACACCCCTGTACACAGTAGATTCTTTCAAATACAGAAACGAAATTATCATCACTAACGGCGAAAACAATACCTACCATGCGGGAGCTTATCTGGGTGATGGATTGCATGAAGGAGCTATCACATCTGCAATGCGAGTTGCAGAATTAATTCATAATTTGTAGTCATGTGATTTATTTTTTCTACGCTAATGGACTTCCAACAAAAAACCCCTAGCGCTCTATGATGGCACTAAGGGTTTAAAAAAGGCTAGATGTGCAGTAGGAGGAAACTGCTTATACCTAGTTAGTCAACCTGCGGCTGTTCATTTTCTGTGCTATCGTTGGTGTGATCAAGAGCTAATGGTTTTCCTGGAGTATCTGCAATAGTTGGGGCTTTGCAGTTTCTCTTATCGAATAAAAACTCATTCACAGAATCAGACAGCTTTATGTGCAACACACCACCATAAACTTGTGACAAATCTATTAAGGGTTTTGCAAAGAATGATTATTTATATTTATGTTTATGCAGTAAATTAATTAGAGCATCTTATGGTAAACAGGAGAGAAGGGTTATGTTGGATAAACTCATAAAATATTTTGTCTACGCGACAAAAGGGTATATTACAAAAACACAGCTTATTAAGTTTTTGTATCTAGCTGATCTTTACTCCATTAAGTGGACAGGAAAGCAATTAACTGATCTAGATTGGTGTTATTATCAATTTGGCCCTTGGAATGAGGGTATAGATGCTGCTTTAAATCAAATGAATGGTAAAGAGATTATTCAAGAATCTCAGTATAATGCAACATATATTAAACCTGTGAATCAAGCTGCTCAGGCACATGATTTAGACATACCTCTCAGTATTAAGTTTGTGCTGGATAATATTCGCAGAGAGTGGGCTGGTTCAGATAAACTGAATCAGTTACTAGAGTATGTATATAACACTGCTCCAATGCTAGAAGCAAAAAATAACCATCGCCCAGAAGAAAAAGTCAAACTTAATTTACAGGCAGAAAGAGAAAAATTAGTTAGTGAATTAGGGTTGTAAAGTGGCTGGACAAAGACCTAGACAGGGTTGGATATATTCCATAAATCCCTACAGGGTATCTCTTCGTTGCAAACTGGGTCATGTTCATATTTATAATTTAGATGAGCCAGGTGAAGTAGGATGTCAAACTTGTAATGAAAATATTAATTCAAGTAGAGTTTTTCGAGGGACACATCCTTACATAATCTGGACAAGTGATCAATTTCAAGATGAATCTGGATATATAGCCACTTTTTCCGTTATTCCTCTGACTTCACAAACAACATTTAATGGTTTACCAACCACATATCCAATTAACTCTACAAGTAGAAATGGTCTTGATAAAAATTCCTATGCCCTAGTTCATCAAATATGTACTGTTGATGCTAATTGCTTCAAAGACTCATCAGAACATTGGTTAAATCGAATTGGACAATTAGATAAACCAGATAGAGAAGCTATAGAAGAACGGTTAAAGTATTTTTTAAATATTCAAGAGAATCCTAGTGAAGACTGGTTTATTCAAAATGCTTCTCCAGAACTTTTAAAAAAAGTCTTTGATTATCTACTTGAAGATACAAAAAATTTAGCAATAGAAGAATTAATTAATAATTTAGGATCATAATAAATAGGACATAGCATGGGTAATATGTCTATTTCTCAAGATTGTCAAATTTTCTGGTGAAAAAAGGATAAAAATATGGAAATTACTATCGAAATTCCCGAAGATATTGGCAATCAACTACAAAAAAACTGGCAAGACTTACCGCAAAAAATCTTAGAAGCTTTAGCAATAGAGGCTTATAGAAATAGAATCATGACTGCTGGACAAATACAACAGTTATTAAAAATGTCCTCACTGGGGGAAACTGAAACATTTTTAAGACAATCTCAGCTTGCTTTCAATGAAGTTCAAAGAGTTGTAGGGGAAGAGGAACCAATAAAGACTTTATCTGCTGCTGTTGAAGAGTTGCCAGAAATTTGTGTTGCAGAAGATTATTATTTAGAAATTCCCTATGAGCTAATTTCCCTTTCCTAGCTTACGTGCTGAGTTAGTGCATAATCAACAAGGAAAAAGCTATTATGTAATAATCAGCTATTTGTCAAACTCAGGAGCTATGAGGATGAATGAAAGGGAAACAATTGCAACCCAAACTGTGAATATAAAATTGATAAATACTCTTATCCAAGTTATTCGCGCTCTTTCTCCAGAGGAACGCCAAATTTTAGCACGAGAGCTATTGTTTGAAGGTTCTGAACCCTCAAATCAAGAATTAATCAAACTTGCTGAAACTGGAGGCTGTTTTGATTTTTTGGCAAATGAACCAGATATTTATACCTGGAAAGACGGAGAACCTGTTTAATGTCTATGAAAAAAGGAGATGTGATACTAGCACCTTTCCCATTTACTGATTTTAGTGAAACGAAGTTACGCCCTGCTGTTGTTCTCTGGGTTAGTTCTAGGGGTAGTAATATATTATAATTTGTTTTATTTGTTCTCAAAATTTAATCAACTTACAGCCGGAAGAATTTTTAATTAGTGATTCAGATCCGGAATTTGCTAACACAGGTTTACAGCAGTTTTCATGTATTTAGACCACACGCTGATATCTGTATTTCTTTCTTCCTTTGCGCCTAACGCACTTCGTGCTTCGCTTCGCTGATGCGCCTTTGCGTGAGATATAAAAATGTAGTTCATTTAGCTGAAAATCGCTGTAAAACTTAGTTCTAAGGTGATTGTATCCCGCATTGTCACCATAGATGGCAGTTTGATGACCCGCCGGATTGGTAATTTAGGAATTAAGCAATTAGAAGAGTTAAACACGCGGTTAATTCATGTTTTCCAGCTATGAAAATAAATGGAGAATAGGAGACTCGAACCCCTGACCTCTGCGGTGCGATCGCAGCACTCTACCAACTGAGCTAATTCCCCGGATGAATGCAGAGTTACGAACTCTGACAGACATATCATATATTAACACTCTGGGGCTGTAAGTTTCACATCTTTTTCTGAAAAAACTTCCTGGACTCGTTCTAACTCTAAATCAATCAGATAATCTATAGTCCAGTTACAGCAGCGCTGAAGCATATGAAAGGGGTAGGTATTAGCCACACCAACCACCTGCATTTGGGCTTGTTTGGCTGCTGCAATCCCGGCGGGAGTATCTTCAATGGCTAGACATTCCTGGGGTTTGAGATTTAAATCAGGATATGTTTGGTTGAGACGTTCTACAGCCAGCAAATAACCATCTGGTTCCGGTTTACTGGTGGTAATGTCATCCCCGGCGACAATGACGGGAAAATATTCAGTCAGTTTGGCGCGTTGTAGTACTATTTCAATTTCTGAACGAATTGCACCACTAACTAAGCCGAGTTTCACACTTTGGGGATTATCTGGGGTAATTTTGCGCGATCTCACCTGATATATTAAATCTTCTACACCTGGATACAATGGCAGTTTTTCAATTTTATCGAGTTCCTGCACATAAGCTTGAGCTTTCCGGTGCAGCAGTTTAGTTAGATATTCTTCATTATCCACCCTACCACGACTTTTGAGCAACTCTTGTAAACAAGTGCGATCGCTTGTTCCCAGAGAAGCTTGACGCTCACTCACCTTTTGGGGTTGCAGATTTTCCGAAATCAAAATCTCGTCTATCAGTTGTAAATGGATGCGCTCATCGTTAATAATCACACCGTTAAAATCAAATAAAACTGCCTTTAAACTCATGTTGTCAAGCCAAACACTGGAGATCCAAAATCCTCTAAATCATTATTATCTATTGTGGTATCTCTTGGTGTGGGTATGTACTCACGGGCTTGATTTTGCATCTTTGCATCTGTGACAGGAATCGGTTTAATCCCGCTTGTTACCTGATTTATCCACCAGACATCCTGAGTTCGCACCGCTTCAAACCCAGCAGCGCCTATGCGTGCGTCTAAGCTATCTTCCGCATATTCCCGGATATATGGCTCTTCAAAAATATCATTCAGCCAATGTAACTGACGTAGAGTATTCTGATTACCATCGAGAATTAAAACTTGCCCACCAGTCACCAATAACCGGAAGCTTTCCCGCAGTATGGCTTGACATACTACACTGGGTGTTTCATGAAATAATAAAGACGCTGTTACTAAGTCAAAATGCGCCTCTGGAAAATTGGTGGTTTCAGCATTCCCATGTTGCCAGTGTATATCTAAACCCGCATTTCTGGCTTTATCTTCTGCCCTCACCAGCATATAAGGAGATAAATCTAAACCGATAACTTGGGCTTGGGGAAAAGCCTGTTTTAACTTCAAAGTTGTGGAACCTGTACCACAGCCTAAATCAAGTATGCGTCGTGGTTTGACTTTGATGGCATCAATTAAAGCTTGACGTACTACAGTTTCGTTGGGTGGTAAAACGTATTGGGTAATGGGGTCGTAGGTAACTGCTGCACTAGAATTAAGATATCCGCCGTCAATGCCATGAAAGTTGTGCTGGCTGTAGTATAAGGGCATTATGACATTGGTTTGTCGTAGGCGATCGCTTTCTTGCTGCCAATCAATACTATCAGAGTAACGCTGCAAAGCCTCTTCATCAATGAACGCCCGCACTACAGGGGAGAGAAACTTTTCCCATAAGGTATTTTGACGGGTAGCCATAGGATTTTACCAGATTTAATCAGTTAGTTTACTGCTTCACAAATTTTAACGAATTCTAGCCAGGACGAGCTGCTTTTGTTTTTTAGGCGATCGCGTTGACATTTGAATTACACGGTATTACACTAATAATACACGAGTTCAAAGTATAGATACCCGACTTCTTTAAGAAGTCGGGTATCTGAACCCAGCGATATATCAAATTAAATAAAATTATGCCCTACGAACAATTAGAAATTACTACACCATCCCCTGTTTTATCTTGGGCAAATCATCCTTTAGGATCTGATGAAACCAAGATGGCGAAAAATGTGGCATCCCTACCATTTGTATTTAAACACGTAGCTTTGATGCCAGATGTTCACTTAGGAAAAGGTGCTTTAGTTGGTTCTGTAATCGCCACCAAAGAAGCAATAATTCCGGCGGCTGTGGGCGTGGATATTGGTTGCTTTGTGGGAGATACTCTAATTCCTCTAGTCGATGGTCATTCCTATAGCCTCAAAGAGCTAACAAATTGGGAAAAAGCTTTTCTGGTGTATGCTTGTACGCCAACAGGCAAAATCGTTGTAGCTTCAGCAACTGCTAAATTGACGAGACGAAATGCTTCTCTCGTGAAAGTGGTTTTGGATAATGGCGAAGAAATTATTTGTACCCCCGACCACCAATTTATGCTTCGGGATGGCTCTTATCAAGAAGCTCAGTTGCTTTCAACCGGGACTTCTTTAATGCCCTTCTATTCTAAGACTGATAAAGATGGCTATACCTTAATTTCTCAACCATACTCTAGCAGATGGCAAAAAGCACATTGGATTCTTGCTAGGTCTGGTTTACTCGGAGAGATTCCCAAATTTGAAGGGCAAAGAACTGTCATTCACCATCGTAACTTCAATCAATCTGATAATCGACCAGATAATCTTGAATTCATGGGCAATTGCGATCATTCTGCTTATCATCGCTCTTTAGTAGAATTTAATCAACACTGGCAGTCTCCCGAATTTGAAGAAAAAAGAATTGCGGCTCTGGTTCAAAAAGCACAAACTCCAGAAGGACACAAATATTATGCAGCACGAGGAACTAAAAATATTCTTCAGTATATGCAGCAGCAACCAGAACATTTTAGAAATGCAGTTGCAGGTAATGGTGTTCGAGGTAAGCAATATTTACTTGAATATAACCAAAGCGAAAAAGGAAGAGCCAAATCTCAGGAGATTGCTAACAGATACTATACCTGTGATATTTGTGGTGCAGAAGTTAAAACTCCCATTGGACTGCATAACCATCGGCGAAAAGAACATCAATGCAATCACAAAGTTGTCGCTGTAATTTCCTTAAATTACACGGAAAATGTTTACTGTCTTACAGTTCCTGAGTACCAAAACTTTGCTTTAAAAGCTGGTGTATTTGTTCATAACTGCGGGATGAGTGCGATAAAAATGCCATTTACAGGTGAACAACTCGAAGGCAAACTCAAGAAAATTCGCTTAGATATTGAAGCAGCAATTCCTACGGGATTTAATGCTAATAAAGATGTGGAAAAATCTGCTGCTAATTGGCAACGGTGGCAGGATTTTTCTGACTTACATCCAGGTGTTCAAGACCTGGAAAGTAAAGCGATGAAACAAATGGGTTCTCTGGGTGGAGGTAATCACTTTATTGAAGTTTGTCTCGATACAGAAAACCAAGTTTGGCTAATGTTGCATTCTGGTTCACGTAACATTGGAAATCAGCTCGCACAATGCCATATTAGTACAGCCAAAGAGTTAGCGAAAATGGCGGGGAATAAATTACCTGATCCTGATTTATCTTACTTCATCGCTGGTACGCCAGAATTTCAAGCCTACTGGCATGATTTACAGTGGGCGCAAGACTACGCACGTTTTAACCGTGATGTCATGATGGCGCGTTTTAAGCACATTGTTGAGAAGTATGTGGCGGGAGGAAAGGCTACTAAACCTTTATTACAGGTCAATTGTCATCACAATTACGCTGAAAAAGAGGTGCATTTTAATGAGGATGTTTATGTAACTCGTAAGGGTGCAGTTCGCGCCCAAACTGAAGACTATGGCATTATCCCCGGTTCAATGGGAGCAAAATCATTTATTGTTAAGGGTAAAGGTAATGCTCATAGCTTTTGTTCCTGCTCTCATGGTGCGGGGCGGTTAATGTCTAGAAGTAAGGCAAAAAAAGCCTATACACTTGATGATTTGATTGCCCAAACACAGGGTGTAGAATGTCGTAAGGATACGGGAGTTTTGGATGAAATTCCTGGCGCTTATAAATCCATTGATACAGTTATGGCAAATCAAGCGGATTTAGTAGAGGTTGTCGCCACACTCAAGCAAGTTGTTTGTGTGAAAGGTTGATGAAATAAACAATCAACTCTTCTTCTCCTGATTAAGGAAATGCGAAAAACCTCACCCTGCTTTTGCTTGTGCAAAACCTGTCCCTCTCCTTGCTAAGGAGAGGGTTAATTAATTATTTTCTACCAGATGTGGGATCAATAAATTTACCGACGCAATTACAACTTTAGTGGTTTCCTTATCTCTCCTCTCCTTACTAAGGAGAGGGGTTGGGGGTGAGGTTCTTTGTTAACTCGTTTGTTTCCACTTATCTAAGACATCTTTAAATACGAGTTCTTCTATCCAAGTTTTCGCGACTACTGCTAAGGGTAGCGCCATGACTAATCCCAAAGCACCGAAAAAGCCTGCAAAGAAGAGTTGTGCTGTGAGGGTAAAGGCTGGTAACAGCGATACCTGTTTGGCCATGACTGTGGGAGTTAGCCAGTAGCTTTCTATGTTCTGAATGATCAGGTATAAAATTAAAACAGCGATCGCTTTCCAAGGTGCATCCAGAAAGCCGATGGTCATTGGTAAAATGACACTTAAAGTCGGGCCTATATTGGGGATAAAATTCAATAATCCTGCTAGTACAGCATGAGCGAGTGCTAAGGGTACTCGTAAAATTAGCAATCCTAACAGACTCAAAAAGCCAATAAATAGCATTTCAATCAAAGCCCCAACGGTCCAGTGTCCTAAACCCGCGCCGCACAACGTGAGAATTTCTTCTACCCGATGGCGATAAAATGATGGGAAACAGCGTACAAAAACTTTACGATAGGGTTGGGGATTGACTAACAACATTAAAGTTAAAACTATTACCAGTAAAAATTCTAATACCGCAGTAAATCCAGTGGAGAAAAAAGCGATCGCTTGTCTGAAGAGATTTTCAGTTAATGGCTGAACTTGTTGAATTAAATTGTTAATATCTGGTACATTCGTGATGTATGGTCCAATGAATGTACCTTCTAACCAAATAATCATTTGCTGAATTTGAGCTACTCCAGTGGGAAACAACTGCACTAATTCCTCAAACTGGGCGATAAAAGGTGGCACAATTAGCACGAAACAACCAATTAACATAGTGATGACAATCAGCACACTCAGCCACACAGCCCAAATTCTCTGCATACCTGACCGTTGAAACCTCTGCACTAGTTGGTTGATGGCTGTTGCTAGTACGATGGCTGTAAATAGGAGTAACAATAACTGGCGAATTTCCCAGAGAATGTACAGTGAGATAACCAGCGCAAAAACTCCCAGCAATTGCCCAACTTTCATTTTTTAGCTTCCTCTGATATCTATTGAATAAATATAAATTCTTAACACCAACAATTATGATGTGTATCATCTCAGGATACCAGGCGATCGCTACAATTTAAAATAACTTGAAAGCAATATTAAAAAACACAATTATTCCTAAAATACATCAAAAGATAGATGCGTAATTAAGTTTATTAAGTGCTAATCTCCTTGGCGGTTACTATAAATTAAGTATGAAAAATCAATTATCCCAAACTTTATGGGTTTTAGGGGCAGCGATGACGGTTGTTTTAACTGGGTGTGAACGAGTGGTTGAATATTTACCGCCCTTACCTAAAGTCGAGATTCCATCACGTCAGCCGCCACAACCGCCACAACCCACCCAATCGGCGACCACTAAGCAAATGGAAATTGCAGTTCGACAACGCATTAACGAGGTGCGTCAAGAAAAAGAACTCCAAACCTTAGAGCATAATGAAAAACTAGCAGAAGTTGCTCGTAATTACAGCCGACAAATGGCAGAAAATAACTTTTTTAGTCACACCGGCAATGATGGCAGCACACTCCAAGACAGAGTGGGAGCAGGTGGGATTATTTACTGGGTAGTAGGTGAAAATCTCTTCAAAAGTACGAATGTTCCTCAACCTGTAAAAGTAGCAGTTGACGGTTGGATGGAAAGCCCCGGACATCGTGAAAATATTCTCCGTCCGGTTTTTACAGAAACGGGTGTAGGAGTTTGGCGAGTTAACAATACCTTTTACATAACTCAGTTGTTCTTACGGCGTTAAGACAAGGGAGTTACTTCGACTTACTTCGACTTCGCTCAGTAACCGGGGGAGTGGGGAATGGGGAATGGGGAATTTATCAGAAAGGCTGGAAATCTTAGCACCGACTTACTTATACCCTTCTTAGGTATTAAGTTTTTGTGTAGGTATGAACTGATAGACTGATTTTTTCGGTAATTAAACTCTACAAAACTTCTGTCTGAGGATAGTAATAAATCTATATCTATAAGTGTAAAAAAGTAAAGTAGAAATTAAATTTAAACTATTAATTTTTATCACATCTATATCTATTAAGTCTGGACATTTATAGCAAACTGCTGTTAGCGAAGCGGGGCGTTAGCCCGTAGAAACCAAGTAGGGTCGGGTTTACAGATAGGCTCAATTACTAATAACAATTTTAATAACCCAGCCCCTAAATCAATGCTTTAGGCAATCAACAATGTCCTAACCTCCTTGGCGGTTGCTATATATACAAAAGAAAGTCTTAATAGCTATTGTTTCGTCTTTTTTATTGGGAATAAACAACTGATTAGATAGATAAAATTAAATTGGTATTAGCAATTTTTTATTGATTGAATTTACTGTCTATTGAACTGTCAGAATTTCTGGAATTAAATCTATGGCATTTTTTGGCTATCACGCCTCTCACGAGCAATTTAAGCCCAGCGCTCTTTTAAAATACGTCCAAGCAGCGCATCAAGCTGGATTTAGTCGCATATCCTGTTCTGATCACTTTCATCCGTGGAGCGATGTCTACGACGGGCTACGCCAACGCCAGGGCGAAAGCGGTTATGCTTGGTCTTGGCTAGGTGCGGCTATGCAGGCGACACCCTTGAATTTTGGTGTAGTTTGCGCCCCCGGACAGCGCTATCACCCGGCGATTATTGCCCAAGCTGCGGCTACTTTGAGTGAAATGTTTCCCGAACGGTTTTGGCTAGGCTTGGGCAGTGGACAGGCTTTAAATGAGCAAATTACAGGGGATTTTTGGCCGGCGAAAGCTGTGCGGAATATGCGGCTCAAAGAATGCGCTGAGATAATACGCTCCCTGTGGACTGGTGAAACGATTACTCACTATGGTTTGGTAAATGTGGAAAAAGCCAAACTTTATACCAGACCAGCAATAGCACCCTTAATTATTGGCGCAGCAATTACTCCAGCCACTGCGGAATGGTTAGGAAGTTGGGCGGATGGATTGATTACTATTTCTCACCCTCATGAAAGCTTGCAGGAAGTGGTAACAGCATTCCGCCGGGGTGGTGGCGAAGGAAAACCAATGTATTTAAAAGTCCAGATGTCTTATGCAGGCGATGAAACTACAGCCTTAGAGGGAGCTTATGATCAATGGCGGACAAACATTTTCCCAAGTTCTATATTAACAGACCTCCGCAGTCCCAAGCAATTTGAGGCGATCGCTCAATTTGTCAAACCAGACGATATGTATAAATATGTCCGAATTTCAGCCACTCCGCAACAACATATTGACTGGCTAAAACAAGATATTGAACTTGGTTTTAACGAAATTTATCTCCACAACGTTAACCGCCAACAGGAAAATTTTATTGAAGTTTTTGGTAAAGAAGTAATTCCAGCTATTCAAGGTATTAATTAAGGAGTAAATATTCAATTATGCGAGTAACTGTTGGCCCACCAATTCTGATGATTAATCATGGTAGTACCTTTATGGCTACTGACTTGGGGGGAGAAATCAATCCTCATAGCCATCTGGGAATTTTTTCAGACGATACCAGATTTTTAAGTCATTATGCTTGCTACGTTGATGGTAGCCATTGGATTCGCCTGACTTCCGCCACCACAACATATTATGCAGCCAGGGTTTATCTGATCAATCCCCAGTTCACTTCTAAAGCAGGTAAAGTTGCTCAAGGTGATTTATCTTTAATTATTAGCCGGACAGTAGAACAGGGAATACATGAGGATTTAGACATTACAAATAATGCACCCCACCCTGTCAACTTTAATCTAGAAATTGCCCTCGGTTCCGACTTTGCGGACATTTTTGAAGTGGAATCACAGAAATGTGTGCGTCGGGGACATATTGAAACCAGATGGCGAGAAGCAGAAAATCAGTTAGAAACCAGTTATAAAAATGATAGTTTTTACCGTTGTTTGATTTACCAACCTTGTAACTTTTCATCTCAACCGCACTATGCAAACGGTCGGATTATTTTTGAGATATCACTACAACCGAGTCAAACTTGGCACTCCTGCTGTAAATATAATCTGATTGATAATAAGCACGTGCGCGAGGCTGTGGATTTGTGTTGTGGAGCAATGCTAGATCCCACCCACATTAATACAGAAATTGAAAGGTTACATTGTCAATGGCGGAACTCAGTAACTGGTATTGTTTGCGGTAATGAGGATGTAGTGCGGCTTTATCGCCAGTCAATTGAGGATTTAGGTTCACTACGATTATATGACTACGATTTTGAACCTGATATTTGGCTACCAGCCGCAGGTGTCCCCAAGTTTGTGACGCTGTTTGGCCGTGACAGCTTGACTATTAGTCTGCAAAATATGATTGTTCATCCCGGTTTTGCTCGTGGGGCGCTGCAAAAATTGGGACAATTACAAGCGACTGAATTAGATGATTGGCGCGACGCTCAACCGGGTAAGATTCTGCATGAAGTCCGTCAAGGTGAATTAGCGCATTTTGGCAAAGTTCCCCATACTCCTTACTACGGTACAGCCGATGCGACACCTTTATTTCTAATTACTTTGCATGAAACTTGGAAGTGGATGGGAGATAATTCACTGTTGCAGAATAACCGAGATAGAGCATTGCGTTGTCTGGAATGGATTGATAATTATGGAGATTTAGACGGTGATGGATTTCAAGAATATCAAACGCAATCATCAGGGGGAATTGAAAATCAAGGTTGGAAAGATTCAGGTAATGCAGTTGTCTATCCCGATGGAACTCAGGTAAAAGCACCAAAGGCATTATGTGAATTACAAGGCTATGTGTTTGATGCTTGGATGCGAATGGCTGAGGTGTTTGATGTTCTGGGGGAAGGAAATTTTGCCAAAGAACTACGCACGAAAGCTGCTAAACTGCAAGTAAGATTTGAAGAGCATTTCTGGAGTGAAGATTTAGACTGTTATGTTTTTTGTCTAGATCCACAGAAGAAACCAGTGCGATCGCTGACTTCAAATGCAGGTCATTGTCTCTGGAGTGGTATCGCCAGCCCTGAACGTGCAGCCCGTGTAGTTAAACGGCTCATGCAACCAGATATGTGGAGTGGTTGGGGTATTCGCACCTTAAGCACCGAAAACCACGCTTATAATCCTTATTCCTATCACTTAGGTTCCGTATGGCCTCATGACAATGGCATCATTGCAATGGGATTTAAGCGTTATGGTTTCGTTACGGAAGTAGCCGAAGTTGCTCATGGTATTTTTGATGCTGGAAAGTATTTTGCTAGTTATCGTTTACCAGAACTTTTTGCGGGAATTAAACAGGAGCCAGGAGCTTTCCCAGTTCCTTACATTGAAGCCAACGTGCCTCAAGGCTGGGCTGCTGCGTCAGTTTTTCATCTAATTCAAGCAATGCTGGGTTTACAAGCCGATGCGCCGAAGGGGTTGCTTTACGTTGATCCACATCTCCCAAAATGGCTACCGGAGATTGAACTTCAGCACGTAGAAATTGGTAATTCTCGTGTGGATTTGCAATTTTGGCGTGAAGGTGAAATTACCCATTGGGATGCGGTGGTTAAATCTGGTGAAGTGGAGGTAAAACAGCAGACTTGGCAACCTTGGAGAACTGATACAACTAGGGATTTGTAGCCTTTTGCTATGGAATCTTCGCTTTCAGCCAGACTAAAAACGTAGGAAATTCTGATGATTTCGTTGAGTTACAAAAGTTTTCGATTTACTAACCTTAGTTTTCAAAAGTTTGGGGTTTACTGATAATGAATAGTTAGATCCTATGGCAAGTTTGAGTAATATCAACTATGTTTCAACACTACAAATGGCTGCAATGGGTAATTCCATATCATGAATCTCAGCGAAACATCGCTTTGCCATATCATTTAACCCTAGAATTGTTTGCCTCTTTGGAGTCTACAGGGATGAGTATCAATAGCTCCTCTCGCTTTAATCAAGGCAACTATAGAGTTAAAACAAATGGCAATTTAGTGAATATCAGAGGTCCCTTTCGCAAACAGGGGAAATTTCCACTCGCAGCTCAAATTTTTATTCAGCCACCGCAGATTAAGAACGAGACATCTATTTATATAAAAATTATACCTACGTTCAGGGCATTATTTCCTATATCTTTTCTGTATCTAATGGGTACATTTTTCGTATTTTCGGGTGCTTTTGGGGATTTATTATCATTAAATGTATTGGTGACATTCTTATTATATCCCTATGCGCTCATAATCATATTTTTTAATATTGAAATGGGAATCTTGATGAATGTATTACAAGAGCAGATAACAACTATAAATTACTAGAGCTGATTGATGAATTCATCGAGAGCATGGGAATTGAGGGTTATACATTCTTTAAATCAAGCCAATGAAAAAATTTTTTCTGCTAACAGTTTCGGCAATTAAACTTAAGACGGGGTATTGGCTGTGGCTATTGGCGATCGCTTTGCTGAATGTTCATGTCTGGGTGAGTACGTCTCACAAGCCCATCAAGCCGACACCAGAAATATAAGAGCGTTATTGCATATTTTATATTTCCGTCGTATTTAACAATATCGGCAAGGTCAGGTCATGCTTTTATGGAAACTTTGTTTAATTACTTGAGGTAATTAAATCTTCTCTAGAGCCTGGTTGACTGGTACAGTTAGATCCTATGGCAAGTTTGAGTAATATCAACTATGTTACAACGCTATAAGTGGCTGCAAAGGGTAATTCCATATCATAAATCTCAGCTAAATATAGCTTTGCCATACGATTTAATCGTGGAATTGTTTGCCTCTTTGAATTCTACAGGGATGAGAATCAATAGTCCTTCTCGTTTTAATCAAGGCAAGTATAAAGTTATAGCAAATGGCAATTTAGTGAAAATCAGAGGACCTTTTAGTAAAAATGTTTACGGATCTAGATCCAGTAGATTTCCACTGGAAACTCAGATTATTATTCAGCCAACATCAAGTCAGAATGAGACATCTATTTATATAGAAAGTAAACCTACGATCAAGGCATTAGTGCCTATATGTTTTCTCGGCTTATCAATCCCAACATTTCTACTAATTTCGGGTATTTTTTGGGATATATTATCATTTGATTTATTGATAATCTTATTATTGTATCCCTATGCCATAATAATATTATTTTTTAATATTGAAGTCAAAACATTAATTAATGTATTACAGGAGCAGATAAGCACTAGAAAAAACTAGACTTGATTTCTAACTTCATCGGGAGCGTGGGACTTGAGCGTTCTATATTCTTATAAATTGAGCCAATGAAAAGATTTTTTCTGCTGACCGTTTCGGTGCTTCTGTTCGGACTGTGTTTGACTCAGCCTGCGGTGGAGTTTGAGAAAGTTTGTACAACCTTTGCTTCTCCTGAACTTAAAATTGCAGGCTTGTGGAATGAGCCTCTGGGTCCGTTAGAGATTATGCGTGGGCTAAATATCCTGATCCTGGGCGCAATCGGTGTGCTTTTTATCCAGTATGGTGCTTTTGGCTGGTTGGCGAACCCGCTCTATTTTGCGGCGTTGTTCACATCCTTTAAAAGCAGGGGATATCTGCCGAAGTTATTCGCAATGGGATCGTTAGGTATAGCACTGGTTAGTCTATGGTTAACAAACTGGTTTCCGCTTCTTGCAAATTCTGGGGGGTTTTGCCATTTTTCGGCAATTCAACCCAAGAGGGGGTATTGGCTGTGGCTATTGGCGATCGCATTGTTGAATGTTCATCTCTGGGTGAGTACGTCTCACAAGCCCATCAAGCCGACAGCAGAAAGATAAGGGCGTTATTGCATATTTCATATTTCCGTCGTATTTAACAATATCTGCAAACTCAGGTCATACCTCTATGGAAGAAACTATTTTTAATTACTTTTGGTTAGTGGCGATCGCTGTCAATGCACTAAATGCGGTAATCTTCTGGGTACGGTCGCAACCTGACATCCAGAAAAACCCAGACCTGCGACCAGGCTATGTGAGACTGATTCGGAGTTTCTTTGTGGGCATGAGTATACCTTGGATTGTCATGGGCATTGGAATGACAATTGGTGGCGTTTCTAAAATTACAGATTATTTTTATCCCCGCACCGGAAATCAATTTGTCATTGCTTTCTGGGTATCTATTTGGGCATTAATCATACTTTCTAGCTATTGGATTTGGTTCCGAGGTGGTGCAGAACAATTTATCAAATATCCTGGTGTGTTCAAAGGCAGTCCGAACAATCCTCAAACCATTAAATTGATGTGGCTTTTGTCATTGATTGGTGACATAGTTGTCCAGGTAATTATATTTTCTCTGGAGCCTCGTTAACTAAGATTGTTATCTATTATTCAAAGGTAATTTTACCGTAAAATTGCTACCTTTTTGAAGGATACTGTGTACATCTATACTGCCTTTGTGTGCATGAGCAATGGCTTGTGCGATCGCTAATCCTAATCCAGAACCACCAGTGCTACGAGAGCGATCGCTATGAACTCGATAAAAACGATCAAAAATTCTCGGAATCTCCGAATGGGGAATACCAATACCTGTATCCTGCACCTGAATTACAGCATAATGGTCATTGCGACTTAAATCAATAGTGACTTTTCCCCCTGCTGGTGTGTATTGAATAGCATTAACAATTAAATTAGAAAATAGGCGATAAAGCTGATCTTCATTACCCATAACATTTAGAAATGTAGACATTCCGACCTGAGAACATAATTTTATATTAGAGGCGATCGCTAATGCCGCAAATTCCTCAATTAAATCATTAATAATATCATTCAAACAACACACATCGCATTGTATAGATACAGCTTGACGGTCTAAACGAGTCAGCAATAATAAATCTGTCACCAGAGTTGTGAGTCGTTGATTCTGACGTTTTATAGTTGTCAGGATGTCCCGCGTCTCCGCCTCATCGAGTTGGGACATAAACAGCGTAGATTCCACCGTTGCTTGTGTTGCGGCTAAAGGTGTGCGTAACTCGTGCGCTGCGTCGGCTGTAAATTGCTGAACTTGTTGGTATGAAAGATAAATTGGCTGCATAGCTAAACCTGCTAACCACCAACTAGCAAAACCCACCAAACCCAAAGCTATTGGTAAACCCAAAGCTAAAGTTAATTTTATCGTTTCCAAATATGTATTAAAATCTTCAAGACTTCGCCCAACTTGAATATAACCCCAATCGCGATTATCTTGAGTGTGCAGAACAAAAGAAATTTGTTGATAAATAATACCTTGATTGTCCTTCAAAGTTTGCCAACTTTCCTGATTAAACTCTGAAGATAAACCCTTTGGATAAGCACCAGCAATAGCAATCAAACGTTTAGAATTATCAAAAAAACGCACATAATAATTACTTTGATTAATAGCACTCAAAACATGATGCTGAGAACGTGACTCTACTTGAATACAACCTTCACCAACTGCACAAATATTAGGTAAAAGCTGCTCCATTACAGGTGACAACTTCCCTGGTTCCTGCAACTTCAGTTCAATACTATCATGTAGAGTTCCCGCCACAGATTCCAACTCACGATTTAAAGTTACCCATTGAGTATGAGAAACCACCCGATAAACCCCATACTCACACAGACTAAAAATCACAGCCATCACCAGCGCATACCACAAACTCAAACGCAACCGCGTCTGCCGAAACAACTTATTCTCATACATAAAACCATGCAATAAGCCCTTCTCTAACTCTTATCTTTGCACCTTTGCGCCTAACGCACTTCGTGCTTCGCTTCGCTGATGCGCCTTTGCGTGAAATAAATCCATATTCATCAATTAAAATTAAACCGATATCCCAAACCATGTAAAGTTTCAATCATATTCTCACACCCACCATTAACCAACTTCCGCCGTAACAAACGCATTTGAGCCGCCACCACATTACTAACAGGTTCAGCACTCACTTCCCAAAGCTGATGACGAATTTGTTCAGTAGTGAGAATTTGGTTGGGGTGCTTCATAAAATACTCTAATAACTGAAACTCTTTATAAGTCAAAGTAATTTCCTGGAAATTCCCCGCAACATCTTGACTAACAACCAGATTATTACCGTAATCTAAAGTCAGATTACCCACAGTTAATTTTTGTGGCTGAAATTGGGGCGACCTTCTTTGCAAAGCCCGTAACCGTGCTAACAATTCCGCCATCCCAAAAGGCTTAACTAAATAATCATCAGCCCCTGCATCTAACCCAGTAACTTTATCCTCCATGCTATCCTTAGCAGTCAGCATCAAAATAGGAAGACAATTCTGATTTTTCCGCAACCTTTTACACAATTCCAAACCAGAAATTTTGGGTAACATCCAATCAAAAATAGCCAATGTATACTCAGTCCAGCTATTTTCTAAATATCCCCATGCTTCATCTCCGTCAATTACCCAATCAACTAAATACTTATGTTGAGTAAGAGTCCGTTTAATAGCAGCACCTAAATCTGGTTCATCTTCAACCAGTAAAACCCTCATTAGCCTGTTATGTAAAAATCGGTTGTAAATTTAAAATAAAATCAGGAAGTACATCTTCACCTGATAAACTTTTAGGAGCTTGTAAAACTTCTGGTGGTTGATGAGGACGATAAACTTCTACTTGTTGGTCATGGGGATTAATTAACCAACCCAGTTGTAAACCATTGGCTAAATATTCCCACATTTTGGCTTGAGTGTCTGCTAAATCATCAGTTTCAGAAACCAATTCCACAGCAAAATCAGGACACAAAGGCAGAAATTTCTTTCTTTGTTGAGGTGTGAGACTATCCCATTTTTCCATCCTTATCCAAGCAGCATCAGGAGAACGAGTTGCACCATTAGGAAGTTTAAAGCCAGTGGAAGAATCAAAAGCTTTTCCCAAATTATATTGACGGTTCCAAATACCTAAATCAATATAAATTTCAAAATTCCGGTTTCCCGTTTCTCCCCCAGTTGGTGACATGATAACTAATTCCCCTTCCGCAGATAATTCCAAACGTAAATCCTTGTTAGCAGCAACAACCTGAGCAAATTCGTCATCAGTAAATTGCAAATGATGAGGTAATTGTAAAGTTAAAGCGCTCATAATTACTTCCTCCAGCCTCTAAAATATAGGAACTGCATCTTCTCACCATTATCGGTTAAAACTAAAACGCCCGTTCACCTTTTCGCCTTTAACATCTGCGGTAATTCTGACTTGATACTGACCTGATGCTGCTTCATTCAGCATAGCCGTATAGTGTTTATCTCCAGAATTATATGTAAAAGGAAGAGTTTTTTCCGTACCATCAGGCGTTTGAACTTCAGCCGTGACATTAGCATCAGGTACAGTTTCGTGAGTATCACCAGTCAGCAAATATAAATCCAAGTGACTTCCCCCAGCTTCCTTATCAGCCAAGAACTCTAAATGATAGGTTCCTGTCTCTACAACTTGACCGCCCTTACTTGCGCCATGCTCGTTATTTGATTGTGCTACAGGCGCAACAGAAGCAGCCGGAGTTTCAGCGATGGGGGTAGCTGGAGTTTCTGTATTAGCTACTTGATTAGTATTACTACAAGCGCCTAAAAACAGCAATCCAAGGCTTCCTAAAATAACCAAGTTTGATGTTATTGATTTACTATTTTTCATTATTTATACAGATTTTGTTCTAAAATGTATTGAATTATATGAGAACGTTCGCGTAGCGTGCGCGAAGCGCATACCGCAAAGGACGCAAAGTACACGAAGGAAGAAGGAAAGTGGTAAAGTACATACTTATTTACTATTCCCAAATTGCTCCTACAGCTTTACCGTTTTCCACATTTACAGAAGGCTGTATTTGCTTAGGCATTAGAAACTTACCAAATTGAGCATACAAAGCAGGTAAAACCAGCAAAGTCAAAGCCGTAGAAGTAAACAAACCACCCAACACAACCACAGCCAAAGGCTGCAAAATTTCCTTACCAGCACCAGTCCCAACTACCAAAGGAACCATTCCTAAAGCTGAAGTTAAAGCCGTCATCAAAATAGCAACTAAACGCTCCATAGAACCTTGAAAAATCACCTCCTTTAAAGGCATTCCCTCCGCCAACTTGTGATTATAATTATCGACTAATAACAAACCGTTACGTGTCGCCACACCAAACAAAGTAATAAACCCCACCAACGAAGCCACAGAAATAATTCTCCCTCCCAGCGCAATAGAAAAGATACCCCCCACCAGTGCTAGAGGTAAATTAACCATAATCATCAACATAGCCGCAACAGACTTAACAGCAAAATACATTAAAACTGCGATCGCTACAAATGCTATTCCTCCAAATAACAGTAGATTTGCGGTGGCGCGTTGTTCTGATTCAAACTGTCCGCCGTATTGGATAAAATAGCCCGTGGGTAACTGTATTGACTCACTGATTTTGGTTTGAATTTCATTCACTACAGAACCTAAATCTCGACCGGAAACGTTTGCAGATATGACTATCAAACGTGAAACATTCTCGCGATTAATGGTATTCGGCCCAGTTCCATATTCAATACTGGCGACTTGAGTTAGAGGGATTTTTTGACCTGTGGGAGTATCTACTAATAAATTACGAATAACATCTAAATTATTGCGTGATTCTGGTTGCAACCACACCACCAAATCAAATAATTGTTGTCCTTCCAGCACTTGAGAAACAACTCGCCCGTTCAGCGCTGTTTCTAACGTATGACTCAAATTACCGACAGTTAAACCATAACGGGCGGCGGCTTCTCTGCTAAATTTAATTTGCACCTGTCGAATGGGAACTTGGGGTTCAAGTTGTAAATCTACCAGTCCCGGAACATCCCCCATGACAGCCTCAATTTCTGACCCCAAACGGCGCAATTCTGGTAAATCAGGGCCAAATATTTTCACTGCGATAGCACTTCTTACTCCTGATAATACCTCATCCATGCGGTGGGAAATAAAACCGCCAATACTCGGCGCAACTCCGGGTATTTTAGCAAACTCAGCGCGTAGCTTCTCAATACTGGCTTCCCGCTCCTGCAAACCCTCATCACTCAATTCCACATCCAAGTGACCCAAATTCACCCCCCCAGCATCTGCATCACCAGGGGCGCGTCCCGACCTTAACTGCACAGTTTTAAATCTGGGGTCGTCCTTGAGTGCATCCTGCAAAGCAAATCCCACTTGATTTGTCGCATCTAGAGAACTTCCAGGATAAAGCACCATCGCATTCACTAAAGATGATTCCTGAAATTCTGGTAAAAACACCCGTCCCAAAGTCGGCAAAATTACTAAAGAGGCAACTAAGGAAGCTGTAGCTACAACTAAAATAACTTTGGGAAAACCCGTAGCAAAATTGAGGAGAGGACGATAAAAGCGCTGTGCTAAAGCACTCACCCAAGTATCATCTGTGGGTAGTTGTCGATTTGCTAGTAAAATCGCGCAAAGTGCCGGAGATAAGGTCATAGCCACGAAAGTTGAAGCAAAAATTGACACCAAATAAGCGACACCCATCGGTGCAAATATCCGACCTTCCACACCTGTGAAGGTGAAAATAGGGGCAAAGACAACGGCGATAATTACTGTAGAAAAAATTACGCTGACTCTCACTGCTACAGAGGTATCATAAACCACCTTAAAAGGATGCACCGGATTTTTGGCTGCTTGGTTCTCCCTTAATCCCCGGTAACAATTTTCCATGTCCACAATCGAGTCATCTACCACCGAACCAATGGCCACGGCTAAACCTCCCAGTGTCATAGTATTGATACCTTGACCAAACCAGCCGAGAATCATCATCCCAATTAACACGGATAGAGGAATGGCGCTTAAGGTAATGATGGCGGTGCGCCAGTTCATCAAAAACATTAACAGGATAATGCAAACGATAATTATCCCATCTCTGAGGGAACTGGTAACATTTTGAATAGCAGCTGTAATAAAGTTTTCTTGGCGGAAGGTTTCTGTAACTGTGACATCTGCGGGTAAGCCAGCTTTCACTTCTGACATCGCCTGTTCGATGGCTTTCGTGACTGTGGGTGTATCGTTTTGCGGTTGTTTGTTAATCAGAACTACAACGGCTGGCTGACCATCCAAGCTCCCATCTCCACGCTTTAAACCTGCACCAATGCGGACATCTGCCACATCTTGCAGTAACACAGGTGTATTATTACGAGAAGTTATAGCTGATTTCCCTAGTTCTTCAATAGACTCAATCCGCCCTAAGCCCCGAATAATTAGCTCTTGGTCTGGATTTATCAAAAAACCACCCGCAGCGTTAACGTTAGCTTCCCTAGTAGCTGCTGTGACTTCATCTAAGGTGACATTAAAGGCTTGCAGTTTGTCAGGATTTACTAAAACCTGATATTGACGCACATCTCCACCATAAGCAATCACTTGGGAAACTCCAGGAACAGCTAGCAGCCGGTTGGTAATATCTCTGTCTACTAAGCGCCGCACTTCCATGAGGGGAGCAACGCGAAAATGTGAGATCGGATTTTATATCTCAATTACCAGGGCTGATTCCTAATAAACCCTGGTTGAAATTCCCTATTTTTACCTTTTCTAGGTAGCGATCGCTCAAAGCTTAGGTAACTTATATTACCAAATTTCCGAACCTCACAAAATCGCGTTGCTCCCTTCCATGAGTGGCAGAGTTTTGGAGGTGAAGGCGTATTGTAAGACTGTGGCGATGGGGGAAGTTATGGGGGAAATTTGCGGGTTTTCTATACCTTCTGGTAGTTTTTGTTGTGCTTGTTGTAACCGTTCTGTTACTAGTTGTCTGGCTTGATAAACGTCTGTGTTCCAGTTGAAGATGACTTTGACGACGGAAATTCCTACGGCTGAGGCGGAACGGACTGTTTCTACTCCTGGTGTACCGTTGACTGCGCTTTCTATGGGTAGGGTGATTAGGGTTTCTATTTCTTCTGGTGCTAGTCCTGGGGCTTCTGTTTGAATTTCTACTTGGGGTGGGGCGAAGTCGGGGAGGACATCTAGGGGCATTTGGGTGAGGTTATATACTCCTAAGCAGGTGATTATGACTGCTCCGAGGACTACTATCCAGCGTTGGATTATTGACCATTTGAGGATTGTGTTGAGCATGGTGGAGGAGGAGGATTTTTAACGCAGAGGGGCGCGGAGGTTAGCGCAAAGGTTCGCGGAGGTTTTTTTGGTGTTTTATTTGGAGGAGTAACGTTCGCGTAGCGTGCGCGAAGCGCATACCGCAGAGGCACAGAGGACTCAGAGGAAGGAGGGTTTTAGAGAGTTTTTGTGTTATTTCTTTATTTCTTGGTTTATGTGGGGGTTGGCTGCTGGTAGTAAATGTGTCTGGCGGCGGTGTGTCCAGTAGGCTCCTGTGATGAAGGCTATGCAGGCGATGGCGCAAGCGCCCGCCGCAGGCATCGCACTTCCTCCCATTCCTATCAGCCACAGTGGTAAACTTGATGTTGTGGTTTCTGTGTTGACTGAGGTGTGTTCTTGTTCTGCTGTTGTGCTTGGACTTCCACCCCGCAAGGTTTGAGCATACAGTTGGGGCGCACGTTGAGTAACTATTAAGTCTCCTTCAAATAAGCCTGTTTTGACTTCTATCATGTCGCCGGAGGTTTGACCCAAGGTGACTTCTACTGGTTGATAGGCGTTACCATTTTGTATATATACTTGTTTGATATTATTGGCTTCTACTACAGCTGAACTGGGTATGGCTAAGATGTCTGAGGATGTTTGGTCTGTGAGAACTTCTAATTCTGCAAACATCCCTGGTTTCAGGATTCCGCCTGGGTTAATAATTTCAGCTTTCACAGGGATAACTCGCGTTTCGCCTCCTACCACAGACCCAATCACGGTAATGCGTCCAGTAAATGTCCGGTTAGGTAAGGATGCAATTTTCACTAATATCTGTTGTCCGCTTCTGACTCGCTCTAAATCTTTTTCATAACAACTTTTGTGGGATGGGCATCTTGCCCGTCCAAATTGTGCAAGTTGAATGCTCAACAGCTTATAATCCGGCGCACATTGATACACAACAGGTCTTACTGGTTATACCAAGCTTGTCGCCACTGCTTCATTTGGTTAATTTCCGTTTCTTGCGCCTGAATAATCTCCTCAGCCAATTTCTTCATTTCCGGACGCTGAGACTTCTCCAAAGCATCTTGAGCCATATCTAAAGCCCCTTCATGGTGAGGAATCATCCCATTGATAAAGCGCAAATCAAATTCAGCATCAGCTGCACCCAAATCCATGCTCATCATCATGGCTTGCTTTTGCTCAGGTGTCATCTCCATCGCATGACCCATTTCGGCATGATAAGCCATTGCTTTATCCCCAGCGTCAGGATACCAAGCTGAACGCCACTGCTGCATCTGAGCAATTTCCTGATTTTGAGCGGTAATAATTTCGTCCGCTAGCTTTTTCATTTCAGGACGTTGTGATTTTTCCTGTGCTTCCTTAGCCATATCTAAAGCTCCTTGATGGTGCAGAATCATGCCATCAATGAACCGTAAATCATAGCTAGCATCGGCTGGACCTAAATCCATTGCGTGATCCATACCACCGTGTTTCATCTGCTGCTGGTCGCTTGTTTCGCTTGCAGTCGTGGGGGTTGGGTTTTCAGAAGTCGTTGTAGAACAAGCTGTCAAAACTCCGCCAGTTAAGGAGGTCAACATTACAAAGCTCAACGCCAAAAAATTATTTTTCAAAGATAAAATTTGCATAACTCTCATCCACAAGACATAATTCCGATTATATAATAAACTCTCTAGTTAACTAGAGAGTCAAGCTGTGCAGGAATTTTTACCCCACTATTGAGCATTGCAGACAAAGATGAAACCAGGATGAAATGCTGCTATTCCCTGACTACAATAGAAAGTGAAACATCGCCTCAAGGTGATTGGGCATTTATTCCCCAGTCCCAGAGCATTGACTATGAAACGACTTCTCAAGCAATCGGCTCTTTGCTTATTTTTACTCGTAAGTGGATGTAGTATCCCTACCAGAGATGTCAGGAATGCTCAACAGCCAGCAGACCAAAACCTATTCCCGATATCAACCACCAATTCTGATCTAAATTCCAATATAAATCTCAATGTAAATTATGTAATACGGGTTGTTCAACAGGTAGGCCCCGCAGTAGTGCGAATTGACTCCACACGCACTGTACAAAGATCACCTGACCCTGTAATAGAAAGATTTTTTCCGGGACAGTTACCCACGAGAGAAGAAGTACAAGAAGGACTTGGCTCAGGATTTATAACTACTACTGATGGTTTAATTTTTACTAATGCTCATGTGGTAGCAAATGCAGATAAGGTAACAGTTTTATTAAAAGATGGTCGCAGTTTTCAGGGCGAAGTGGTGGGTGCTGACTCTGTTACTGATGTTGCTGTTGTCAAAATTGCTGCTACGGAATTACCAATAGTCAAGTTGGGTAACTCAGATAATTTAATGCCGGGAGAACCTGCGATCGCGATCGGAAATCCTTTAGGATTAGATAATACAGTCACCCAAGGAATCATCAGCGCTACACAGCGTTCTGTAGCGGGTCTGGGTATACCAACCGAGCGAGTTGACTTTATCCAAACCGATGCAGCCATTAATCCCGGTAACTCTGGCGGCCCTTTGCTGAATGCTCAAGGAGAGGTAATTGGGATGAACACCGCTATCATCCAGGGAGCGCAAGGATTAGGTTTTGCCATTCCCATTAATACTGCTCAACGCATTGCAGCACAACTCATAGAAAAAGGGCGAGTAGACCACCCCTACATCGGCATTCAAATGGCTCAATTAAGTCCTGAATTGCGTGAGAAAATTAATCAAAGTAATGTTGGTATTACCATTACTCAGGATAGGGGTATCATTATTTTAGGAGTCGTCCGCAACTCGCCTGCTTTCCGGGCTGGAATGCGTCCCGGTGATATTATTGAAAGTATTAATAATGTGGCGATTCAAGATACCAAACAAGTGCAGCAACAAGTAGAAGCCACCAATATTGGTGAAACTATGCAAATTACTATCAATCGTGATGGTAGCAGACAACAAATCACACTTCAACCAGAAGCTTTACCCACAAAATAGCAACACAGTCGTATAAAATATACAGCGAATTGCGGACAATTTATTAAACCTGTAACCTCACCAAATCAAAGTTTTATCTCCCTTCTCCGCTTACGGGTTGGGGTGCTAATTTGTAATAATTGTCACTAATGAACCTGACTTAATATCAAATCTCAAATTAAATTTAACTTTTGCGTAAAGTTTTGGTGATTTCAGAGAAAAATAAACAGATGCAGTCGTTTTGCATCTAAATACCGAGGTCGTTGAGATGATCAATGAGCTTTAGTCATTCTGGGTATAAAATACTCAAAGATATACAGCACTTTTTCAGTAAATCAAGTACACAGATTAATGTGATAAATCTTGTGGGGTTCCTTGTGTACACAACTTCAATCAAATGTGCTGTATAAAGCTAAAAAGGTAAAAAGATGAACATACAAGAGTTAGCTAAATTATTCAATGAGTATCAAGAACATTCACCAACAAGTGATGAAGCAAAACAGATTAAAACTCAACTTATCTTATTTTTATCTTCATGCTATTGGTGGAATTCAAAATATATGCTCAATCTTTTTCCTGAAAATATTCAGCAAATTCAAGGTAAATTACAACAAGAAATTGCCGATAATTTTAAAATTTGTATCAACAAAACATCTAATTCTCAAGAATTGGCAGAACTTTTGCTCACAGAAGCTCTAATTCTTCACAAAAAATATCAGAAAGAGTTAATCACAGATAAATTTATCAACATCTTAGCTATACAAGTTAAAACAACTCACCCCAATAGCTTTCAAAGAAAACAAGCTGTGCAATGGCTGATTAAAGCTATAGACACAAAAAATACATACAAGAAACAAGGACTTGGAGGAAATTTACAATTATCTCCACAAGATTATCAAGACGCTTTTAATGAAGCTAAAGGAGAGTCTATTCGCTATGCTTTAGACAATATTGATAAATATGACGACACAAAAGGAGATTTTATGGCTTTGATAAATTATTGGATTCCTCGAAAATTTATAGATGCAGGTGTCAGAATTTTAGGAATCAAGAAAAATCAAACGCATCTAAAAGCAGAATCTAAAATCAGTATTTCGACTGAAGACCCAAATTTCATGAGAGAATATCTTTATGATAATATTGAACAAAAATTTGGTTGTTCACAAAAATCCCAAGAAATTAAAACCCTGATTGCAGAAGACCCAAATAATAAACTTGGTAAACCCATTAGAAAAGATAAAACTCATATTACCTTTAAAGATGTATTAATTGCTATTAATTGGGAAGGAGAAACTTTTAAAAATCTGTCCAGGAAATGGGAAATACCATACACTACCATCAAAAGTTTTTATGAGCGAGAATTTCAACAAGTTAAAGCTGATTTAGCAGATTATTTACAATAACTAATTAGGAAGTATAGGCAATGAATACTTGGGAACTCACTGAAAATTTGATTTTTACAGTTAATCTAAAATCGTCTCACCGAAAAATGGCCAAAGAGTTGAGCAAAAAAAAATTAACTTTAGTTAAAGCCAAAGAATTTTATCATCATGTTTTAGCTATATGTGCTGTAAAAGATTATTTAGAAGCGCTAGGATATGAAACTGATTGGAATGACAGCGATTTTCACCATCCTGTGATGTCTACTTTTGCCGATGTAGCAGATTTAGAAATTAAACATCACGGTAAGTTAGAATGTCGTGCAGTTTTTTCAGATGGCGATATTCAGGTTTCAGAGGATGCTTGGTCAAATCGTATCGGTTATGTATTCGTACATATAGACGAAACGTTTTCAGAAGCTAATATTCTCGGTTTTGTATCTTCAGTAGCAGAAACAGCAGGAATTGTATCTAGGGATAAATTGCATTCTTTAGAAGATTTTCCTGAATATTTAAGTCAAAAAGAAAAATCACAAATTATTGGAGAAGCTTTTAGTGAATCAATTCAAGCAGGAGTCGTAATTCTGAGTCAGTGGCTAAAACAAACTACAGAAAACATTGAGCGAGAATGGCAAAATGCTGAGGATTTGTTGATGAGACAACCACACAATTTAAGTTATATGACCAGAAATACTTCTGAAACTATCAACAAAGCCAAGTTGATTAACTTAAAAATAAATTTGGCTAGTCAATCAATCATATTGCTCTTGACTGTCATACCACAATCAGCAGAAAAGCTCAAGATTCGCGCTCGCCTATGTCCAGTTTTAGAAGAAAAATATTTACCATTAGGTCTGAAATTAGAAATACTTTCTCAATTGGAAGAACCTCTTAAAGAAGTTCAATCTGAATTGAGAGATTATTTTATTCAATTACCAGAATTTACTGGTGAGTTAGGCGATAAATTTAAGCTGAGAATAACTTTTGGTGATGCTAGTTTAACTGAGGATTTTATGGTTTAGTTTTTAGAGTTGTATAAATAATCATGAGAAATCTTGTTTCTTTGCGGTTAGGAGAGGGGAGTCTAGAAAGCGGATTCTCTCACATTTTAGTAAAGATATACACAGGAGAAAAATTAATTGAAGAAATAGATATTGGTAGCCTACCACCTAATCAAGAGATTGCCAAAACTTACCAAAAATGGCAGTGGCTATATGAGGAATTTATTACTAATAGAGGTAGTATTTTAGAAGAAAATGTTGATATTCAAAGCCTAAATTGGCAACCAAGAGCATTAGAATTTGCTGAAAATAGTGTAGAGCGAGGAAATCAAGAGAGTGCAACAGAATTAACTGCTTATTTAATTGAGAACATTAATAAATGGCTAAGTTCCTTAGAATTTCAACCAATTGACCAAGCTTTACGCACTCACCTAAATACAAAAGATGAAGTAATTTTAGTAATTCAAACGAATAACGAAATATTAAGAAAATTACCTTGGCACGAATGGAGTTTTTTCAAAAAATATACAAAAGCAGAAGTCGCCTTAAGTGCGCCTAAATTTTCTTTTAAACCACAACAAAATTCATTAAATGCGGGAAAAGTCCGAATTTTAGCAATTATTGGGGATTGTACAAATATCGATCCAGAAGCAGATTTGAATACTCTGAGAAATAATCGGGAAGTAGAGTTAGAAATTATCTCTCAGCCTTCTCGTCAGCAAATTTGCCATCGCCTCAGAGAAAAACCAGGATGGAATATCTTATTTTATGCTGGACATAGTAAGTCTAATGCTGAGAAAGGATGGATAAGTATAAATGCGAAAACTAAGCTAGAAATATCTGAGTTAAATTCGGCGTTAGAAGTAGCGATAGATAATGGTTTACAATTAGCCATTTTTAATTCCTGTCAAGGTTTGGGATTAGTACCTCAACTAGAAGAGTTAGGTATACCTCAGATTATTGTGATGCGGGAACAAGTACAAAATCAAGTCGCCCAAGAATTTTTAGCAGAGTTTATTGCTAGTTTTTCTAGTGGGAAATCTTTCTATGTTGCTATCAGAGAAGCCAGAAGCAGACTGAAAGATATAGAAGATCAATATTACTGTGCAAGTTGGCTACCTGTAGTTTGTCAACATTGGTCTGTTATCCCACCTACTTGGTCAGAACTACGTGATCCTCCTTTAGTATGTCCTCCTAATCGATATTTGCGTCAAGGAAGTGTAATTTTATCTGGGTTGTTGGTGGCGATGTTGGTGATAGGAATGCGGTCTTTTGGTTTTCTACAAACTTGGGAATTTACAGCTTTCGACTGGTTGTTGAAAATGCGTCCCCATGAAGGGGTAGATTCTCGGTTGTTAATAGTGGAAGCTACAGAAGCAGATATCAATCGTTGGGGTTATCCTTTATCTGATGGTAAACTAGCTGCAACTATTGAGAGTATACAACAATATCAACCCAGCGTTATCGGTCTATTAATATTTCGCGATCGCTCGATAGAACCAGGTCATCAAAAGTTACTAAAACTTTTACAAAATGATCTTAATTTAATTGTTTTATGTAGTGTGAAATTAGCAGATAATGACCCTAATAAACCGGGGATTGCTTCACCACCTGGAATTACTGAAAACCGTTTAGGCTTTAGCAATATAGAGTTAGATGAGTTCGATGGTATTCTGCGTCGTCAGCTACTATTCATGAATCCTGATTTAAATAATCCTTGTCCTACTCGCTTTTCTTTTAGCTTTCAACTAGCATCAAAATACTTAAATGCCAAAGGAATCAAGCCAGAAGTTATAGATAGCGATCGCATCAAAATTGGACAGACTACAATTAACCGTTTACAATCAAATAGTGGCGCATACAAAAACTTAGATAATCGCGGTTTTCAAATCTTAATTAATTATCGTAAACCCGAAAATATTGCTCCTACTGTTTCTTTGAATGATGTCCTAGAAAATAACTTAAATCCCGAATTAGTCAAGGGACGCATGATTATTATTGGCGTAGTTGCTGCTATATCTAATCCCACAGATTACTTTTCTACTCCTTACAGTCAAGGTGTTTTACCTCAAATATCAGGAGTTAAAATTCAGGCGCAAATGACCAGTCAAATTATCAGTGCAGTTTTAGATAAACGACCTTTACTATGGACTTGGCCGGAAACAGGAGAAAATTTTTGGATTATAATTTGGTCTTTAGCAGGAAGTGGAATTACAATCGCCTGGTTAAAGCATCATAATTATTTTTTACTATATATATATATTGGGATTTCTATTTTTATTCTTTGTCTAATTTGCTTTATATTTTTATTGTCAGGCGGATGGATACCGTTAGCACCATCTGTAATTGCTTTACTGGTTAGCAGCCTGACTGGATACCTATTGCTAAAATATTGGAGTCTAATACCTATTAAAATTCGCAAAAGTTAAAAAATATCTGTATACAGTACGTTCAAAGGTGAAAAATACAAAAGATGTAACTTAAAACACTTAACAAATTAATGATAATTATGTTTTTTTATGATAAAATACTAAATTTAGTTTTTCTATTTAGAAATAAAATCAATCACATAATAACATTAGATCATGAAAAAAACCAGCACTTATATCTTCCTTTTAATTTTAACTTTGGTCTTAGGCGATCGCTATTTAATTCACCCAGTAGCTGGTCAAAACCTTCCCAAAGAACCGCTTCAGTTTAATCCACCTAATAATGGCGCACCGGGAGGAAATCGTTCTCGCTCTTCTACTAACACAGGAAGTCGTGATGATTGTCCTGCTGTAGAAAAAGCTATCACTGCTTTAATACCGCAAACAAATTGGGGAAATACCCTCGCTGAACGTCCTACTTTTTGGTTTTATATCCCTCATAAACAAGGTAATTTAACTCTAATTATTAGAGATGAAGAAACTACTGCACCTGTGGCTGTCCTGAACTATAAAGTTAGTAACGGTGGGGGTATTGTGAGTTTTCCAATACCTGAAAATGTACCTGCTTTAGAAGTAAATCGTGCTTATCGTTGGCGAGTGTATTTTACTTGTAACCCCAATATTCAACCGTCACTCACAGGAGTAGAGGGAGTAGTGCAACGAGTCGCTACAAATGAAGCTTTCACAACATCAACTATTTCTATTAAAGAACAAATTGATTTATATGCTAGTCAAGGTTTATGGTATGAAACTATAACTAAATTAATTGAATCCCTTCGTTCTCAACCAACAGGCCAAGAATTAAAACAAATTTGGTTAGATTTATTATCCCATCCCGATGTAGAATTATCAGAATTTATATCTGAGCCTTTAGTTAATTGTTGTAATGTTGTTTCCGAATAATTAGAAAGCCATGAAAAAATATAAAAACATTAAATTATTCCTGATATTTCTGACATTATTTACCGTAGCTTTTAGCTCCAGTTTGAGTTTTTTACCCTTTCAATTTAGTATAGCGATCGCGCAAAACAATAGCAAAGCCGAAGCCGATAGACTCAGACAGCAAGGAGAACAGCAATTAGCAGCCGGACAATATGCACTTGGATCAAATTCTCTAGAACAAGCCATGAGAATGTATCAGCAAATCGGTAATATAGACATGGTAAATCAGCTTAGAGATAGATTGATTCTTTTGTATCGTTTACGAGGAATATTTGATAAACTCCAGGAGCTAGTTTCTGAAAATAATCAAGAAAATGTGAAAGAAGAAAGCCAAAAACCTCTAGACGAACATCAACTAACTCCTTCAATCCAACAATTAATTGATCAAGGTTTTATCCGCCAAAACAAACAAAACTTTCTAGGAGCAGAAGGATATTTTCAGCAAGCATTATCTCAAGCTAAAATTATTGGCAGAGAACAAGACCGAATTAGAACTTTAGAAGTATTTGGAGGATTTTATCTATACAAGGGAGATTTTGTTAAAGCTCTGGCTCATTTAAAACTAGCCGAGAAATTATCAACAGCTAGATATCACGCCTTCAAGAAATCAGGTAATTCTTCTGCTTATGACTATGACGATGAAATACAACGCAATCTCATTCCTATTTTATTACTAATATCTGAAACTTATTTACAGAAACAACAGCCTAGTCAAGCATTACCTTATCTTCAAAAAGCCGATGCTATTACACCCGGAATAATTTTCTATATTGACGGTGACATTGGTGGAGGTTATAAAAATTTTAAAGATTCTGCGCTTTACTTCAGTCGAGTCCACTATAGTTTAGGGAATTATAAACAAGCTCTTAATTATGCTCGCCGATCTATAGATATAGGTGAAGCAATGCAAATTCGTTATGATAAATTAGTCTGGGAAATGGCTAACATTAATAATGAAGGTGACTTTGGTAATGGACAAGGGCGAGTTTTAGCTGGACTGGCTTTAGAAAAATTAGGACAACTAAAAGAAGCCGAACAAGAATTACGCCAAGCTACGCAAATATTTGAAAATATTAGGAAAAGGTCGAGATTTCAAGGATATACGCAACACATTTTTAAACTCTTTAACAATCAAGTTCGTGCTAATGCGTTATTACAGCGAGTTCTTTTAGCTCAAAATAAACCAGCAGAAGCTTTAGCTGCTTCCGAATGGGGACGTACCAGATTATTAGTAGAAGCTGCAAGCGCACCTAGCGATATTAGTTTAAAAGAAAGAGTCGAAGCTTTAGTAAAAATTGTTTACCCTCGTGAAATTATGATTCAGCAAATTGCTGGAGAAATACGAAGATATTTCGATTCATTTCCCCCAGGACTTGACCATCAATATAATAGACAAGACATCTCATTGGCTGATAGAATCAACTTTGATGCTGAAGACGTGCGAAGATATGTCAATTCATTTCCCCCAGGAGTTGACCGTGTATATAATAGGCAAGGAGAAGCCATCTTATTGTCTGATATAGTCAACTTTGATTACGAAAAAGAAGCAGAAGCACGAATTCAGTCAAAAACAAAAATGTGGTTAGACGCTGTAACAGAAAACCCAGCCGCTCTAGATCAACTCGCAACCCTCGCCAGTAGAACCACATCAGATATTAAACCTCCAGATATCAAACAACTACAACAAACTGCACGCTCTCATCAAACAACCCTTGTACAATACTCAATTATTTCTGAAACTACATTTTTCCATCCATCCTCTCTCCCCGGATATTATGATAATCTTCATTGGAACACATTTCCGGGAGAACCGGAAAAATTAGTCATTTGGGTAATTAAACCCACAGGAGAAATCATATCTCGTCAAATCGATTTAAAAGAGAAAAATATTAACCTGAAAAACTTAGTAACTAACACCCGTCAAACAATGGGATTAAATCGCAGCATTGGCGTATCCCTCAAACCAGGTGCAGAAGTCCCAGAAAATTTAAATCGCAGTTCTTCAGGAGTTCCCGCCCAAGAACAACTCAAACAACTACATAAATTACTCATAGAACCCATTGCAGATTTATTACCAACCAACCCAGAAGCCAAAGTAGTTTTTGTCCCCCATCAAGAATTATTTCTCGTCCCCTTTGCAGCTTTAATCGACTCCCAAAATAACTATCTCATCGAAAAACATACAATTCTCACAGCACCTTCAATTCAAGCTTTAGAAATCACCCGCCAAAAACAGCAAAAACAAACTCAACCAGGTAAAATTGCATTAGTAGTAGGTAATCCCACAATGCCTACAATTACCCTACCTAATCAACCATCCCCTATCCAACTCCGTAATTTACCCGGTGCAGAAAGAGAAGGAAAAGAAGTTGCTCAATTCCTAAACACCAAATTTTTAACAGGAGACAAAGCCACAAAAAATGAAGTATTAAAACAATTACCCCAAGCCCGATATATTCATTTAGCAACTCATGGACTATTAGAAGATTATGCCAGTTTTGGTATCCCCGGTGCAATTGCTTTAGCTCCCTCCAAAATAGATAATGGCTTATTAAATGCCAGTGAAATTCAAGAATTAAATTTAACAGCCGAATTAGCAGTTCTCAGCGCTTGCGACACTGGCGGAGGTAATATTACTGGAGATGGTGTAGTCGGTTTATCTAGATCATTAATTGTTGCCGGAGTTCCCAGTATAGTAGTTTCATTATGGGCTATTCCCGACCTAGAAACAGCAGACCTGATGGTGGAATTTTACCGTAACTTTCAAGAACACAAATTAGACAAAGCCCAAGCATTAAGACAAGCCATGTTAACCATCAAAAAAGATTATCCTAACCCTCTTTACTGGGCTGGTTTCACCTTAATCGGACAATCAAAATAACGTATTTTTAACCCGCGGAGGCGGCCTTCCCTCTGGGAAGACGCTACGCGTCTCGTTTGTGTAGCCGCGACTTCTAGTCGCCAGGGTTAAAATTATAATTATCCAACCATGACTCATTTCCCACGCCGTCAATTTCTGCAATTTGCTGGTTCAGCCTTAACCACATTAGGCTTAAACTATTTCAATATTAAAAATCAAAGTTTACGCTATGCTCAAGCTGTTTCCGCTTCCACTCCTCGGAAACTAGCCTTATTAATTGGAATCAACAATTATCAAACCGTAGAAAATCTCAAAGGCTCAATTACAGATATTTATCTGCAAAGAGAACTCTTAATACATCGTTTTGGCTTTCATCCTCAAGATATTTTATTAGTCAGTGATGAAAGTGAAATTAAACCCACTCGCGCCGGAATATTACAAGCCGTTGAAGAACATCTGATTCAACAAGCAAAACCAGGAGACACAGTAGTTTATCACTTTTCTGGACATGGTTCTCAAGTATTCGACCGAGATAGTGGTTTTTCAGAAAATTTAAATAGTACATTTGTTCCGAGCGATCGCGCCATTTCTGTAGTCAACAATCAACTACAAGTTTCCGACATTACCGGTAAAACCCTCTTCTTATTAATGTCTGCAATCAAAACAGAAAATCTCACCGTAGTTTTAGACAGTTGTTATGCAGGGGGAGGAAAACGAGGAAACCTCACCATCAGGTCAATTGCAGACGGGAAACAATACACTCCCAGCCAAACAGAAATAGAATATCAACACAAATGGCTATCTCACCTCAATATATCCCCCCCAGAACTAGAACAACAACGCAAACAGGGTATAGCCAAAGGAATAGTAATTGCAGCCGCCAGAAAAAACCAAATCGCCGCAGAAGCATACTTAGATGATTTCGTCACCGGAGCATTTACTTATTTAATGACACAATACCTCTGGCAAGAAAATAGCAACACACCAGTAAAAACAGTAATTACTAATATCTCTCGCAGCATCAACAGTACATTTACTTCCAATCAAACCCCAGAATTAACAGCCAAAACCAATAGTAACAACGCCCGCAAACCAACATATTTTCTCACCCAACCAGTCCCCACAGCCGAAGCCGTAATTACTCAAATAACGGGTAAAAATGTCAACCTGTGGTTAGGAGGAATACCACCCCAAGCCCTAGCCGCATTCAAGCAAAACGCCATCTTTCAACTAATAGACAACCAAGGAATTGAGCGAGGCAAAATCCAACTAGAATCGCGCAACGGATTGACTGGTAATGGTAAAATTTTAGAACTGCAAACACCAGAATTATTAAAACCAGGAACCTTATTACAAGAAAGAATTAGAGCCATTCCCTCTGATTATCAATTGCGAATTGGATTAGATAATTCATTAGGTCAAGATATTGCTATAGCTAGAAACGAAATTGCCAAAATAGAGCGAGTCCAACCCGTTACCTTACAAACAGGAGAAATTCATTATATATTTGGTCGCCTCACAGCAGCACAACAAGCAGAATTAAAAAACAAACAAGCCCCCTATATTCCCCCTCTCCATAGCCTCGGTTTATATACAGAAGCACTCGATTTAATTCCTGGTTCCTTTGGGAGTGCGAAAGAAACCATAGCTAACGCCTTAACTCGACTCCAGCCTAAATTTCGTTCACTTTTAGCAGCGAGAATTATCAAATTAACCTTAAATGCCAACTCATCCCGGCTCAACGTCGTAGCTACTTTAAATATTGTAGGTAGTCAGGAAACATTTGCGGCTCAAATTCAACCATTTATTAACCGTTCATTCGGTAAAGTCAGTGAACTTAACGTCAATCCTCCCCCTAATCCTCAAATCAATTACGAAAACGGAATACCTCAAATTCCTTTAAAAACACTCATTCGATTTGAAATTAAAAATCAAGAAAATAGCGACCTTTATATTACAGTCTTAGTAATTAACCCCGAAGGAAACATAGATGTCATCTTTCCTAACACTTGGTCAGCTGCGGATAACGCCACCCTAGTAGCAGCAGGAGAAACTTTAAGAATCCCCAACTCACAAGATATTTGGCAATTAGAAATTATTGAACCTCTAGGACTAACAGAAATCTTAGTAGTGGCTAGCAAATCACCTTTAAGAAAGAGTTTGCAGAGCTTACAAACCATTGCTAAACGACAAGTCAACCGAAATGTACCCATAACCATAGCTGATAATCCCACAGAGGTTATCAACTTATTAATAGAAGATATTCATAGTGGTACTTTGAGAGACACCCCCAATATTACTTCCAAAACAGCAGCACGTTTAAGCGATACTACACAATTAGCAACCATGTCCATCACCTACCAAGCCGTAAAATAAGCAGTAACTATAGGAATCAGATTGATTTGATTAGTGAAAAAATCTCAGTATATGTAGGGTGTGTTATGGCTTTAGCCTAACGCACCGTCTTCCAGGTCTTGGTGCCACCCTAATTAAATTTCCCATAGTCCGCCCAGACTGACTTTATACAGCACCTTGCCAATAATATCATAAGTCTTGTGGGAGAGGGCAAGGACTGCCCGCCCTTGTGTACGCCGAAGCTTATTCCTTTGTCCACAAAATAAAAAACTTGAAGAATTTGCGTAATTCTTCTGCCTTTCATGCGAAATATTTAGTAAATAAGCATTTCTCAACACAGGAGACGTTATGAAAAGTGTTTTCAGAACTACTCAAACAATACAAACAATCAAAATCTTAGCATTATCTACTGTTTCCTCATTATTCTTAACTCTAGAAACAGCCGCAGCAACTTATGGCTGGCAACCTGAGAGTTTAAAAGAAATATCACAATTACAACTTCGGGTATCCAAAAAAGAATGTCCTATTGGGATAAGTCAACAAAATTTACAATCAGGTATCGCAACTCATCTTATTAAAAATGGTATTCCTATTAATAAAACTAACAAAGCTGAAAGGAATCCTTATATAAAAATTAGCATAAATTGCAAAACACGTGATCCTTTTGCTTTCTCTATTATGTTACAGGTTATTCAAGAGGTAGCAGTGAATGGTAAAAATATCGAAGGAATTATATATAGTCATGGAACTTATGGAACATCTGGTATTCCTGAATATTCTAGAGGTGAGCAGAGGTTAATAGTAACGTGGGTACTAAATCCATTTATATCTGATTGGAAATCTGTGAAGTAATTAGATCAAATATATCATTCTTAATCAACTTTTAGCGGAGTACATTTATGGGGAATTATTTTAACCGTCGTCAGTTTATTATTGGTGCAGGATGTTTCGGCGGGACAGTCTTAGCAAGTAACTGGTCGTCTCATAGTTCTGCCCAAACTTCTGAACCGACTTTAGAGATATATCTACTTATTTGGCAGAGTTATGGTGGTAAAATACCGTGGAATAATTCAAATCCTAGAGAGGTAGCTGAAAAATCAGCCTTTGTTGTTTGGTCTTATATTCAGGAAGAACTTTATAAACGTAGAGACTATATTTTAAGTGATACTTTTAGACTTTCTACTGTCTTAAATAGTCTTTTCAGTAAAGGTTCTATCATTGGACACGCTGCACTTTTCACTAGATTTAGAGACAAAAATGAACCTTGGCAAGAGTTATGTTTTAGCAATACTGGTGAAAATGTTGGCTTTTATCAAAGATGGATTACCAGAACTGGATTCAACCCTTTGCAAGTCAATCCCAGATTTCCCAGACGTAGACCATACATCAATACCTCTTTTTATCTTTTTGATCAGGAAGATCGAATTATGATTTGTTGCTATCCTTTAGAGGTTTTAGCCGGACATCTTCAGGGGTCGTGGGAAACACTTCAACAATTTCAATCTCGACTAGTAACACGGCGTAAACCGAGGGTAGCGAAGCAGGTTTTATTAGGCGCAAAAGCAAAGGAAACATTTGCTTTACTTCAGGAAATAAAAAAGCAAACCAGCCTCACAAGTGGTCCGGGTGGTCCAGTACATTATGGTTTGAATATCAGAGAAGTGAGAACGATTGACAATTTCAATAATTCTTGGCCAATGAAAACGTATCAAATAGGAGGTCAAAAGTATCCGATTTGGGGCGGTTGTGCTAATTCCGTTGCCAGTGTACTTCAAGCAGCTAACCTTTCAAACATGATTGAGGAGAAAGCCAGATTTAGAATGCAACTTTCTTATAATGCCTTTCAAAATGCAGTCATACCAATATTAATTGGTTCTCAAGCCTTTGATAGAAATACCCGTAGTGCAATAGATCCTGATATGCTGAGTGAATTAAAAAGGCTTCCCACCCAATGGGGATCAGGAAATACAGTAGAGTTTTACGATCCTAATTATTGGTACGACCTACTTCCCCCAAATAAAGATGAATAAGGGGTACAACCAAAGTAAATGAAACCTTGAAAAAATATATCAATATTTCCTGAACAAAATACATGAAAATTAAATGGATACTGGTTTTTATTCTCAGTTTATTAATCACACTTTTACCATTACCAGCCCTTGCTAATGCTGGAACAGCCTTACTCTGGGCTGGAATCATACATCTTTTGGCAGGTAATGGAGTCATTGCTTTAATTGAAGCAAGACTACTTTCAAAATGGTTTCATACACCACATTCAAAAACCATCAGTATCTTGATTCTGGCTAATTATATCTCGGCTTGGGTGGGTCTATTATCCCTAGAGCGACTATCCCGTAATCTTGCCACTATAACTATTGAAAATGTCCATGTCTGGCTTTATATCTTTGTCGCCCTTGCTTTTGTAATGACGTTAATTATTGAATATCCTTTCTTTTGGATACTATTTTACAAACAGCAAAACTCATTTGCCAAGGCTCTTAAAGCTACATTTATTATTCATGGTATCAGCTATCTCCTGCTATTAGTTTGGTATGGTTGGGCTAGTCAGACGAGTATGTTAACTCAGCTTGATGTTGTCTCAGCCTCAGAGTTACAACCGAGGGAAGAATATGTGCTGTATTTCATCTCTGCTGAAAATAAGCAACCAATTCGGTCTAATTTGGCAGGGAAGTTGCAACAGACTATGCAGTTATCTGAGTTTGATTCTGTGATTCCTGAAGTTCGCCCTCCTTCTCGTTCTGTCCCCAAACTGACTGAAAATACAAATTGGGAATATAGGCTAAGTTATTGGTCTGCGGGAGGAATTACAGGGGAGAATAAATCTGAAAATTTAAGCTTTCAATTTGCTCTTGAGACACCTTTTGCATGGTGGCGTGTGAGTCATGCAACTCATCTGGAAGGGGATTTTGTGGTATTTCAACTGGGTAAGGATCAAATTTGTATTCTTCATCCTGAACAGAGAAAAATAGCTTTGATTGTTAGGGGAACCCAGCCGGTGGTTGTGAAGGCTCAATAATTAAACTTGTACACTAAGCCTTGGCAAAAATTTGTATTCTGAGTCTATTAATCACAATTTTATATTCTCCAGCCCTTACTAATGCCGGAACAGCTTTAATGTGGGCTGGATTTATACATCTTTTAGCAGGTGCAGGTCATGCAGTCAACTCACAAACAATCATAGGACTTGTCGCAATTTACAAGCTGAGTACGCCTTCCTGTGTTGGGATTGTCATTCTCCATCATCATCGGTGCAATAATCATTGCGCCTTCAACAAGGGTTCTCATCATCTGGGCTTTTTGTTCCTGTTCCCTTTGCAGAAAAGCACTGCGTTCCTCTGGTGACAGACTCTCAAGATACTGTTTTTTTTGTTCATCTCGTTCTGCTTGTAGTTTTTTCCTTTCTTCCTGATATGCTTTACGTTGTTCTTGTAATTTGTTTATTCGCTGTGGTTGTTGGACGTTACGCATCTGATTGCGATTATTTCTGGGGTTGGTGATTGCATCAACAGTATTTGTGACTTCATTCACAGTATTAACAGTGCGTTGGATATCTCGCCAGAACTGAGCTACTATCATGTTGTTGGGATTTTCCACAGCCTCTAATTTTTGAGTTGATAAGTCTGCATTCGGGGTTTTGGATGCGGCCATGACAGGATTGATATTTGTCAGAACCATTAGAAACAGTGCGATTTGGGAAAGTTTTTTATTCATAGGTCTAAAATACGCAGATGGTTGAGAGATAATTAACGACTGTAGTTTGTCGTTATATCAAGTATTTCTCCAGATAAGTCGCGATATTACGCAAATAGTCAAAAAAATTAGTTTTGAGTCTCAAAGCTCCTGTAAGCAAGCTTTTTGATACTTAGCCGGAAACGTCAACTCTATTGTTTACCTGCTGCGGTGGAAGTATGACCAGTAAATTTCACTCTGATGAGAGAATTATTCTTTGAAGGTGTCCCTATCAAAAGATACATCTCATCTCTCTATCGTTTGCTAGAGGCGAAATCACTTACCCTTTTCTATACTTGCGTTGATATTTACAAACCTTTGGGCATAAACAATACAGCACTTCCGGCAGCTATGAGGTACATCCCCAAAGCTGAAAGCTATGATAGGAGAGGGACAAGGAGAAAACTGTATTGCATAATAGCCGGAAGCGCTGTAAAACTTTCTTAACTACGAATTACGAATTATGCAAGGTTTTCGCCTAGGTTCTATTTTCGGATTTGAAATCCGAGTAGACTTGTCTCGGTTCTTAATTTTTTTCCTCGTCCTGTGGACTTTAAGCGTGGGTATCTTCCCCACCAACTATCCAGGATTTGACAGGGGAACTTATTTTGGTATGGGGATAGTAGCAACACTACTATTTTTTGCATCGCTGCTGGCGCATGAACTTTCTCACACCTTTGTAGCCAGGGCTAAAGGAATTCCCGTCGAAGGTATCACCTTATTTATTTTTGGTGGAGTTTCCCGTACCCGTATGGATGCTGAAACTCCTGGGGATGAGTTTCAAATAGCTGGGGTGGGGCCGCTTGTGAATCTGCTGCTGGCTGGGCTTTTTGGCTTGATTTGGTCTGTGGGTGTAAATGCTGGTTGGAGTGTCGTCTTTACAGGTGTTTTTGCTTACCTGGCTGCGATTAATCTGGCTTTAGCTATCTTCAATATGCTCCCAGGCTTTCCCTTAGATGGCGGTCGCGTTTTTCGTTCAATTATCTGGAAGTATACTAGACATCTCAACAAAGCCACAAAAATCGCCTCTAATGGGGGCAAATGGCTAGCTTATCTCTTAATTTCCTTCGGTGCTTTGGAGATGTTTGGTCGTGCGATTTTAGGCGGACTGTGGTTGATTCTCATTGGTTGGTTCTTGTACAACGCCGCCGAAAGTAGCTATGAGGAGCTTCTGCTTCGCACCAGTTTAGAAGGGGTACAGGCGCGAGAAATCATGACTCCTCATCCTGAAACTTTCAGTCCTGACATGAACCTCCAAGAGTTAGTAGATAGATACTTTCTCAATCGTCGCTATCATTCTTTTCCAGTCACACAAGACAGTCATCTTGTAGGCATTATTACTTTAAATCAGATCAAGGATATTCCCAGAGAAGAATGGAAATATCGCACTATCAAAGATACAATGAGTCCTATAGAAAACCGTGTTATTGCTCGTTCAGAAGAGAAAATGTCTCAAGTATTGCAAAAAATGCAAGATTCAGGAGTTCGTCGTATACTGGTGATTCAACACGACTTACTCAAGAGTATCATTACTGCTCATGATTTGGCTAATCGGTTGCAGCGACAAAGAGAATTTGGTCAGGTTACTTAACGATTGATTCACTGAAAAATAAGCATAAAAATGGAAATAATCTTTACCTTATTTAAACAGGTTAGTGGGTGTAAATTTGCCATTTCTAGGTGAATATTCTGAGCAATCTTTCGCTTCTTCCGTGAGGACAAGAGAAGGTTGTACGGCACATTTGAGATAATGATTATTTGCATAAAAGCGACAATTTTTACACGGGACTTTATGTAAACCTTTGACAGCAAAAACCATCTTATTGTCTACAAAAGTCCGAACTTTTTGCAAAATCAGGAAAAAAAGTACCCAACTGAAGAGCAAGGCTATGGGAGATAAAGTTAAAGCTATCTCATGAATATTTAAGGCATCTGGCTGTATTTGCTCTTGTTTAACTTCACTGCGAGTGACCTGAGAAAAATTTCTATTTTCAGCTATTTTTTTTAACAGAACTGGCTCAAGAGACATCTTCTTTACCCTCAACTATATACAGTATTTTGATTTTTGATTCTAAGTTCATTGGTAATTTGAGAAAAGCCATAAAATTCTATTGGCGTTGCTTGGTGGTTAATTATTGATTTATGGGAATTTTGTCAAAACTAATCAGAATAAATCTTCAGAATGATAATTTTCCCAATAAAACCCAAATTTTTGCAAACTGAACAGTTAGTATTTTTTCTTTCATTGATTAACTAAATTTTAGATAGGGATTATGTTTTAATTATATATTTAGCAAAATAAAATTTATCGCATATCTGTCGATAGTTTTGTTGATAATTTTTGATTATATACCTAAAGAAATAGATTAATTAATTGGTTTAAAAGGGGGCTTTTCTATGTTAATATTAACCATAATCTAAGCTTAATTTTACTAAAATGCAAAGTTGTCATAAATTTAGATTGGTTTTTTGCAGACAAAAAAAAGAATAAAACTTTAGTTAATTAAGTATACTGAGGAATCATTAATGTTAGACCTTCTTCTCACTTGGTTAGTTACTACAATTAGTTTTTTAATTATTTCTAGAATACCTATAGGCATTGAAATTGATAGTTTAGGTAAGGCAGCCATTTCTGCGGCTGTTTTTGGAGTGTTGAATGCAATCTTGCTGCCAATTTTGAGTTTAGTGACATTACCCGCAATCATTCTGAGCTTGGGATTATTTTTCTTTGTGTTAAATGCGATTATTTTTGCTCTAGCGGCTGCTTTAGTTCCGGGTTTTACTCTCAGATGGGGCTTTTGGAGTGCATTTATTGGCTCGATTGCTTTAGCGATTGTTAATTCTATTCTTTTGGCTATTGTCAGAGCAGGGGTTTGAAAGTTTTGGTTAAATCACTGCAAATTTTTACTCTTTCATCATACAATTATTAATCATGGTGTGAATAATTATGTCCAAATTTATCCGAGAAAAAATTGCTTTTGTTCTGACAGGAGTGTTGCTGGCTATTGTGCTAATTTCTTGTCAAGCAGTACCCATAGCTGAATCACAATCTCCTCAACCAACTCCCACTGCAACAACCTTCCCCCCCGTAGCTTCTCCTGATGGTGAACTGAGTGCTAGTCCAGCCAAGTTACCGCTATTACCTTATGATTATTCGGCATTAGGAAAAGCTATTGATGCGGAAACGATGAAATTACATCATGATGGACATCATGCTAGTTATGTGAATAACCTGAATGATGCTCTGAAACAAGAGCCAGAGTTGCAAAAAAGCAGTGTAGAAGCTTTGCTGAGAGACTTAAATAAGGTTCCTGAAAATATTCGGACAAAGGTACGTAATAACGCTGGTGGACATCTTAATCACACCATTTTTTGGCAAATTATGAGTCCTGACGGTGGTGGAGAACCTACAGACGAAATAGCCGCAGAGATTAACCAAACTTTTGGCAGTTTTGATCAATTTAAACAACAGTTTAACGCAGCTGGAGGCGATCGCTTCGGTAGTGGTTGGGTGTGGCTAGTGCGTAACCCCGCAGGTCAATTGCAAATCGTCTCCACAGCTAATCAAGATAACCCGATTATGGATGGTGCATATCCGATTATGGGTAACGATGTCTGGGAACACGCATATTACCTGAGATATCGCAACCGCCGGGCGGAGTATTTAAATAATTGGTGGAACGTGGTGAATTGGCCGGAAATTAACAAGCGATCGCTTATTTCATTACAGTAACGAAAGCAAACTTCGTAATAGTGAGTATTTTACAACGGATATCTCTGTTTATTCTGGCAATAGTAGCCTCGATATCACTAATCTTGATTGCCTCTCCCGCAGTTATCATACCCCCAGTTAACCCGGTGGAGCCAGTCACTGTTTATGTGGTTGATTTAGGCTTACATTCGCAGTTGGTTTTGCCTGATGGTGAGGATGGTTTAATTCAGTATGCTTATGGTGATTGGCGTTATTTTGCGTTGAATAAGCAAGATTTGGGTAATGGCTTTGCAGCGTTGCTGTTTCCGACTCAGGGAACTTTGGGTAGACGAAAATATGATAATATCGCCCAGTTGCAGCAGGCTATAGATGGTAATACTAATATCCTGAATTTTGCGGTAGCAAGGGCTAAGGCTACAAGACTACAAAATTTGTTGGCTAAACGCTTTCAGCAAAATATTGAAACGCAGATTTTTAATCCAGTTAATCAAATGAATTTTGTTCAAGATGATTTGGACTATACTTTGTATCATAATAGTAATCATGAGTTGGTTCTGTGGTTACAAAGTTTACATTGTCGGGTTGAGGGTTTTGTGTTGTTGGCCGATTTTCAAGTGCAATATTTGCGTTAATTAGACTATATTGGGTGGTGGATTACCTCACGCAGAGGCGCAGAGGAGAGGAGAAGATGAGGTGCAATTTTGCTATTTTATCTTCAAATTTAGCAAGGTTGAATTTCCGATGTAAGTATTAAGCGATCGCGCAGTTTGGACTAAGAAATTATTCGGCTCTACAAGACATGGACTGGAAGCTAAAACTGCTGATAAAGGAACTGCTACCACTTGTCCATTTTGCCAAGCTACCATCTGTGCCGATTGATTATCAGCTAACAAATCTACCGCCGCTTTACCAAAGGCTGTGGCGATTAAACGGTCTAAAGCTGAGGGTATACCACCGCGTTGGATATGTCCTAAAACGGAAACCCGAATGTCAATCAGCAACAATCAAACGCTATCAGTATCAACAGGATGCACTGATTGAGATATTGCATAAAGCGCAGGAACTTTTTGGCTATTTAGAAAAGGATGTAAATGACTCCTAGCCAGGTAGTAGATGCTATTACTAGCAGTGGTTTACGGGGACGTGGTGGTGCTGGTTATCCGACAGGTTTGAAATGGGCGACTGTAGCGAAAGCCGAGGGAGAACGCAAGTGTGTCATTTGCAAGGGGTGACGGATGTGGGGGCTTGTCGGTTGTGTTTGGTGGAGATTGCTGGTAGTAATAAGCTTCGACCTGCTTGTGTGACTAAGGTGACTGAGGGGATGGAGGTGAGGACAGATAGCGATCGCTTGCAAAAATATCGGCGTACAATTATCGCTATAGGGAAGCTGTAAATGTAGTTGTTCATATTTGGCATTAAACACCTGTGCAGTGCTTTCCTGTCGCTTACCTTCTACTGTGTTGATTCTGGGTAACTCCAACTCCACGTATTTTGAACCCTCATATCTCCCGATAGATGCTTCTATTTTGTCTAATTCGATAATTTGGTTTTCTATACGATACGCACAGGCATATCCACGCCAACAAATACTGCTTTTTCCAGTCACTTCTAGTCCATATATTTCCGGGTCAAAGGGTGACTTACCACGATATTCTATGAGTAGATATGTGATCCCTTTGTATTCTACTGTGTCCTGTATCTGGGCTGTCATTTTTCTTCCCCTTAGCTGCTTGTCTTATTACCCGTAAAACTTGCTTGATGTGTTGTGAAACTAGCTGCCGCCAAGGTACCACCCGCAACTAACAATCTACCTGTAGAGGTTCGCGCAGCGTTCCCCACGAAAGGGATACTTTACCCTAATATCCCGATCAAAACCATGAATAGCAATATCATCATAATTGGTTATGGTAATGAATTGCGTAGTGATGATGGTATTGGACAAAAAGTAGCCAAAGTCTTACAGCTATCACAGGTAAAATCCATTGCTGTTCACCAACTGACCCCCGAACTAGCTGAAATTTTAGCCGGTGCTGATTTAGCAATATTTATTGATGCTTGTTTAATTTCCGAAAGTTTTCAAGTACAAGTACAATCCCTTTCACCGACATCTTGCAACATCATCTCTGGACATACAGCCGATCCGCCATCCTTACTGGCTCTCACTCAAGCCCTGTATAATTATAGTCCGCCGGCTTGGTGGATCAAAGTCCCAGGAGTCAACTTTGAATTAGGATATAGTTTATCACCAATTGCGGAAATTGGTGTAGCGATCGCTTTACAAAGAATTACCCAAATTATAGACGCAAATTCCAACTTGTTTCATTAAAATTTTCGGAACCAAGCACATTTCCACCGCAGGTAGTAGCAACTCATGCAAAAACCTACACAGTCATCTATTCAACGCGCCTACGATATTTGGCGAACACAGCAGCAAAATCCTCTGAACGTGATGTTTGCTCCCCAAAGTGTGGCGGTAATTGGTGCGAGTGAAAAACCTCATAGTGTGGGGCGTACCTTATTATGGAACTTAATTAGTAATCCTTTTGGGGGAATTGTATTTCCTGTTAATCCCCAACGTCATAGTATTTTGGGAATCAAAGCCTACCCGACTATTTTTGATGTCCCCGAACCAATAGATTTAGCAGTTATTGCTACCCCAGCCTCAACAGTACCAAGTATTATTGCTGAGTGCGTGGATGCAGGTGTTAAAGGTGCAATTATCCTCAGTGCTGGTTTTAAAGAAGCTGGTGCTGAGGGTATAACCTTAGAGCAGCAAATACTTGAGGTTGCCCGTCGGGGACAAATGCGGATTATTGGCCCTAACTGCTTGGGTGCAATGAGTCCGCGCACGGGTTTAAATGCGACTTTTGCCAGTTCAATGGCACGACCGGGAAATGTCGGCTTTATTAGTCAAAGTGGAGCGCTCTGCACTGCTATCCTGGATTGGAGTTTCCGAGAAAATGTAGGTTTTAGCGCCTTTGTTTCCCTTGGCTCAATGCTCGATGTGGGTTGGGGAGATTTAATTGACTATCTTGGTGATGACCCTCACACTAAAAGTATTATCATTTACATGGAATCAATTGGGAATGCACGTTCATTCCTGTCAGCAGCGCGGGAAGTTGCTTTAACGAAACCGATTATTGTGATTAAAGCCGGACGTTCCGCAGCCGCAGCTAAAGCCGCAGCCTCTCATACAGGCGCATTAACTGGAAGTGATGAAGTTCTGGATGCAGCTTTTCGGCGTTGTGGAGTATTGCGGGTTAACAGTATTTCTGACTTGTTCGATATGGCGGAAGTATTAGCAAAACAACCCCGTCCCCAAGGTTCACGCCTGACAATTTTGACTAATGCAGGTGGTCCGGGAGTCCTGGCTACTGATGCTCTGATTGCTTCTGGTGGAGAAGTTGCACCAATTTCTGAGGAAACTATCACCTCCCTTAACCAACTATTACCTACACATTGGAGTCATGGCAATCCTATTGACATTCTAGGGGATGCTGACCCTCAGAGATATACTCAAGCGTTAGAAATTGCGGCTCAAGATGCCAATAGTGATGGCTTATTGGTAATTCTCACACCCCAAGCCATGACTGACCCCACCCAAACAGCCGAACAATTAAAACCCTACGCGCAGATATCTGGTAAACCTATCCTGGCGAGTTGGATGGGAGGCGCAGATGTAACCGCAGGGGAGATGATTCTGAATCGCAACCATATCCCCACATATCCTTATCCTGATACTGCGGCGCGGATGTTTAGTTATATGTGGCAATCTAGTTATAATTTGCGTGGTATCTACGAAACTCCTGTAATGTCTGCGCTTGATTCTGCGTCAGGGATACCAGACCGTAACTGTGTGGAGAAAATTATCCAAGCAGCGCGACAGGCACAGCGAACGATTCTTACAGAGTTTGAATCCAAGCAGATTTTAGCAGCTTATGGTTTGCCGGTGGTGAGTACTTGGGTGGCTGAAAATGAAGATGAAGCAGTTCAATGTGCTGAAAATATTGGTTATCCAGTTGTTTTAAAGCTTTTTTCCCACACAATTACCCATAAAACCGATGTTGGTGGTGTGCAGTTAAATCTGCGAGACGCTGAAGCCGTCAGACGAGCTTACCACACCATTGAATCGTCGTTAAATGAGAAACTACAAGACCCTGATTACTCAGCACTCAGGAAGGAAGCCTCAGCACTCTTCCTCGGTGTAACTGTGCAGCCAATGGTCAAAATGGCTGGTTATGAACTCATTATTGGTAGTAGTCTTGATGCTCAATTTGGCCCGGTGTTGCTTTTTGGCACTGGAGGACAACTTGTAGAAATTTTTTGCGATCGCGCGATGCCTGCGGCGAGCGTAGCTATCGCACTTCCCCCTCTAAATACCACTTTAGCACGACGCATGATCGAGCAAACACAAATTTACAAAGCCCTCAAAGGAGTCCGGGGACGCAAAAGTGTTGATATGGCCGCCCTGGAAGAATTAATGGTGGTATTTAGTCAATTAGTGGTAGAACAACGCGCAATTAAGGAAATTGATATTAACCCCTTGCTAGCTTCATCTGAGCAATTAATTATCCTCGATGCCCGAATTATTCTCCACGAAGCAGATGTTAAAGAAGAGCAACTACCAAAGTTAGCAATTCGCCCCTATCCCATACAATATGTCAGCCAGTGGCAGACGAGAAATGGCACGACTGTGACTATTCGTCCTATCCGTCCAGAAGATGAGCCGTTGATGGTAAAATTTCATCAGACACTCTCAGAACAAAGTGTTTATTTTCGTTATTTTCACTTAATTAAACTGCAATCGAGAGTAGCCCATGAACGGTTAACACGGATTTGTTTTATTGATTATGACCGGGAAATAGCCTTAGTTGTAGAGTATCAAAATCCCGAAACACAGACACGGGAAATTTTGGCAGTTGGTCGGTTAAGTAAAATACATGGTACGAATGCAGCAGAATTTGCTATTCTGGTATGCGATCGCTTTCAATGTCAAGGCATAGGAACCGAGTTACTGCGACGGTTACTGCAAATTAGTCAAGATGAGCAACTAACCAGAATTACTGCTGATATCTTGAGTGATAATTATGCCATGCAGAAAGTATGTGAAAACCTGGGTTTTCAAATTGAGCGCACAGATGATCCTACTGTAGTGCAAGCCCAAATTGAGATAAATTAGATATAGCGTTTCCTAATCATATAAGGTATATCATAGCCCCCTCCTCGCTTGCGGCTACCGTGTACACACATCCTGAGCCAAAGAGAGTTTCCAGCCCTAAAAACAAGATTTCTGATTAAATCTTGTTCCCCTCCTCGCTTGCGGTGAACCAGCGCTGTAGGCGGGTTTCCCACCGTAGGCGACTGGTGTTCGCGTAGCGTGCCGGAGGCATCACCCGAAGGGGGAGGTGCTAGGGGTGGGGTTTAATGATTATGGTAATGGCAACTAATTATCCTGAAGCAAACAATGATACCTAAAAAACTTGACAGCAATAGCTCAAATATTCTAAGTCGTGTAGTAGAGCCAAGTTCTGAATTATACGCTATTTTTTCTCAGACAGAAGTTGTCGAGTTAATTCAGGCATTAGAACTGAGACGAGAAATTCCTGTAAAATTTGCTTACAAAGGCGGAGGTGCGAAAATATGGAATGATTTTTATGAAAAATATGTTATCCCTAAATGGTATGAACCATCCAACGTAGAAGTTGAGTTATTAAAGCAAAACTTTGAATATATTAATAGTTATCAAAATTGTGATCAAATTAATATTGTCGATGTAGGGGCAGGTAATTCTTACCCAGTTAAAAAATTTGTTTCTCAACTGCATAAATTAGGAAGAATTAATAAATATATAGCTTTGGATATTAGTAGTGAACTGCTAAGTTTATCAAAAGCTAACTTTACTAAATGGTTTCCATCAATTGAATTAGAAAGTCATACAGTTGATATAGAAGCCAATGCTATTCCCGCTAATATTCTGCAAAACTCAACTTCTGGTGAAATCAAAGATATCGCTAATGTATTTTTACATTTAGGTGTAACAATTGGCAATCATCAAGATAGAGTGAGAGTTTTTCAAAACTTTAAAAACAGCATGAATCCAAATGATTTACTTGTGTTCACCAACGAAATAGGTTCTCACTCTCAATGGGATGGAAAAGTTCGAGGTGGCTGTAAATATCATGTAGAAGGGATATATACATGGATTACCAACAAGATGGGGATTAATTCTGAAGATTGCGAACTTGTGAGAAAGTATGATGTCAAAACAGATAGTATCACTGCAAATATAAAATTTTTGCAAAATTACACTTTCAGTTTTAGCCAGTGGGGAATAAATGAGAATTTGGAAATTTTAAAAGATGAAGAAATTACCATTTGGAAACATCACAAGTATGAAATGCCTGAACTTACACAAGAGTTAGCAAAAGCTGGATTAAAAATTGTTCACTCTAGTTGCGATAAATATAAATCACATATTATGGTTTTTTGTCAAGTTGCTGATAGGTAGATTTTCAGCACTTTAAAAAATCTAACTCTAGTACCTTCATTTTCTGAATTGATTATATTAAAATGTGTACTGGATTTACTGACAAAGTGCTGGATATAATTATCAAGCGCCTTGTCTTTATGTGCAGTGCTGATTGCATTTATTTCATAAAACTAGGATATGTAAGGATGCGCTGAAATATTAGGAGGAACTAACCACAAACGACACAAAGGACACAAAGTAAGAAGGAAAGAAGGAAAGAAATTTAGCGCAACTTTATAAAGAAATGGATAACCTTCCCGAATTCAATGATGACAATGAGATCCATTAAAAAAAAACTGCTGTCCCTCGCAATCTTTTACGAGAACGCTTAATTGCTATTCTGGCCTTAATTAATTTGGGGCTAGTGTTTTTTGATATCAGTTATCTGTATGCACGAGATTTTTATCTACAAGCTATCCCCAGCTTAACCCAATTATACGACCCGATTAAAGGTGTTAAACCCCATCCATCAACGGAAAATTATCTTCAGCAGGTGGAAAATCTAGAAGCCCAAGTTGTAGCCTCTGGATTAAAATCGCCAGAAGTAGAAAATCAACTAGCACAATTACGCCGCCTCAGTACACACATCATCGAAGATAATCCCTTTGCGGTAGCGGATAAAAGTAGCTCTCTGGAAAAGATTCAAGAGGAAATGCGCCAAAGGACGGGTATGAACTCGGCGCGTGATGCTTTGACTGAGTTTTGGAATCCAGATTACCTCGAAAAATCTGGTTGGCGGTCAGAAATAGGGTTTTGGAATAGTGAGATTAGCCCTTTAATTCAAGCTAATTATTATCGAGATATTAATAGATATGGTAAATTTATCGACTATTTTTGGTTAATTGATTTGCCTTTTGTGCTGATATTTGCGGTGAATTTTTTATCGCGGACATTTCAAACCAGTCGCCGAAATCCCCAGTTGAATTGGTTAGAAGCAATGCTGCGACGCTGGTATGATATTTTCTTGCTGCTACCTTTTGCGCGATGGTTGCGAGTGTTTCCGGTAACTGTTCGCCTTTACCAAGCTGAATTATTAAATCTTGACCCATTCAAAGCCCAAATTAACCGTGATTTTGCTGTAGGATTTGCCCAGGAAATCACAGAGATGGTAGGAATTCAGGTGATAGAGCAAATGCAAAATTCTATTCAAAAAGGAGATGTTGCTCGTTGGTTATTTCAACCAGAATCCCGTCGTCCTTATGTGCAGATAAATAATCAAAGTGAGCTACAAGTGATTACCGCCCGCTTGGTAAAAGTGAGTATTTATGATGTCCTACCCCAAATTCAACCTGATATCACAGCTTTAATACAGCACACAATTCAAAGTAATCTCTATGAAACTCCAGTTATCCGCCAATTACAGCAGTTTCCTGGACTAAATAAATTACCTCATAAGTTAGTCGAACAATTAGCCGCTAACTTAACCAAATCTGCTTACGCAACTTTGGTAAAAGCACTAGAAGACCCCGTGGGTGGAGAGGTAACAGCCCGGTTGCTAAAAAACTTTCGAGAGGCTTTAGAAAATGAGTTACAAAAAAGGCATAATTTACAGGAGCTAGAACAATTGTTTGTTGATATGTTAGAGGAAATCAAGATTAATTATGTGAAAAATATTGCTGAAGGAGGGATAGAAAAAACTGTAGAAGAAGTAGAAAATCTTCAAAGGCAATTTAGGCGTTACTAAGGGACTTCCAAATAAAAAAATACTCAACCACCTAACGTAAAAAATCTCTCAAACCCTGATTCCTCTGTGTCCTCTGCGCCTCTGTGGTAGCCTTCGGCAAGCTACGCTAACGTTAATCCGGATAATTTATTTCTTGGAAGTCCCTAAAGTGAGCATCCCAATTTGGTAGAAATATAGGATACTGAAATATGAAGTCTCTGAAATTAACTCGTAGCGTTTTAGCGCTAAAGCGCAACTACAAACAGTTAATTATGAGAGGGTTTGTGAACAAAAATAAAGGTAAAAATAACCCCGCCGATTTTGATTAAAATTAAAATAGGTATATCCTGATTCTTGAAAGCTGGGGGAAGAAAACGATGAATGTGGGATTTTTTCACAGAATTCCAGTGATGCCCCTGGTACTACTCTGGATAGCTTATGCTTTATTGGGGTGGTATCTTGCTGCTCATCACATTGTTTGGTTGGCGGGAGCGTTTGTGGTCGCTGTCACTTTAGCCATTGTCAGAAAAACTATTGTTTGGTTAGAGAAGTTAGTGGCATTTGGCTCTAGAATCTTGGTTGTGGTTTTATTTTTGAGTCTGTCTGTGGCTTTGGTCGAAACTTGGTCGCTATTCTTTAGCCTCTTTCTCATACCCATAGCAACTACGTTTTTAGCTGACTTAGAAATGCGTTTTGCTGGTTTCAACAAAACTGATTCATTTTGGGTTTTAACTATTTTAGCCCTCTGCGGTTTGGTTTCGGGTGAATTGATAGATATTTTACTTTTGCCTAGCAGCAGATTTTAATCTTAATTTTTAAAATAATTCTTCCTTATCAAGTTTACCATAACATAATTTCCCGCGCGTGTCAACTCCCAACACTCTATTTATGCGTTGAACTAGAGCAAAAAACTAGAGCAAAAAAAAGTGCGAGATTTGCCCAAAAATTAGTTTGGATGGTGGAACTTGGGGCATTGAAATTACTTATGCAGTCAGTGCGTCAAGGAGTAAAATATAAACTTGCTCTGGAGAAGTGGCGAAAAACTGGTATTACTATTCTTGATAGAGTGGCAAGATGTCACACTTGGTAACAGTAAAAGCAAATGAGCTTTAAAGAACACTGCGTTTATCATTAGTTCCGATATGCAAAGCAGATCCCGACAAGAGTTACAAGACCTAGTGCGCGAGCAGTTGCAAGTGCTACTTGAACAAAAGAACTTTCAGGGTGCTAAAGCTTTGTTAGTTCCAGTTCAGGTTGCAGATATTGCGGAATCAATTGGAGGTTTACCAGAGGCTACTCAGGCGATCGCATTTCGGTTACTTTCTAAAGAAGAAGCCATAGAAGTATTTGAATACCTCGATCCCAGTGTACAACAGACACTACTAGAAGATTTTAAGCGTCAGGATGTCCGGGAAATTGTCGATAATATGTCGCCTGATGATCGGGCGCGACTGTTTGACGAACTCCCGGCGAAAGTTGTCCGGCGACTATTAGAACAACTGAGTCCGGCGGAACGGGATGCAACGGCTTTGCTTTTAGGTTATGCGCCTAATACTGCTGGGCGGATTATGACTCCTGAGTATCTGTCACTGAGGGAAAATATTACGATTACTCAGGCGCTAGCGCAGATTCGTTCTCTGGCTAACTTGAGAGAGACAATTTACTATATATATGTGACTGATGATGCTCGTCGCTTGACTGGGATTCTCTCCCTGCGGGGTCTGATTTTAGCGCAACCAGAGCAAACAATTGGCAGTATCATGACCCGTGATGTGGTATTTGTAAATACTGGGACTGACCAAGAAGAAGTAGCTCGAACAATTCAACATTATGACTTTGTTGCCATTCCGGTGGTAGATACCGAACAGCGTCTGGTGGGGATCGTGACGGTGGATGATATTCTTGATATTTTAGAACAAGAAACCACAGAAGATATCTATACATTGGGTGGTGTCGAATCTGGTGGTGATAATTATTTTCAAACAAATTTATTTACTGTTGCCCGTAGACGGGTAGTATGGTTATTTGTGCTGTTGATCACCAATAGTGCGACGGCGGCGGTAATTACTAACCAAGAAGATATTTTAGAAAAAGTCGTGGCGTTAACTGCCTTTATCCCCTTATTAATTGGTACAGGGGGGAACGTGGGAGCGCAGTCTTCCACTGTGGTAATTCGGGGTTTGAATACAGAAGACGTTCACCCCGACGAAGCTTTAAATATAGTCAGACGAGAAGCGATCGCGGGCGTACTGCTCGGAGGTATGCTAGGTGCTGTAGTCGTCGTCTGGGCATACTTCTTGCAAGGTAATCTCGCAGTCGCCTTGGCTGTAGGTATTAGTCTATTGTCCATCTGCGTTTTAGCCTCAGTTTCTGGTTCCGCGCTGCCATTTTTATTTCGTGCTATGAAGCTAGATCCGGCTTTGATGTCCGCACCCTTTATTACCACTGCGGTGGATGTCTTGGGAGTTTTCATTTACCTGAACGTAGCTCGATTAATTTTAGGATAAAGTAGCGCGCCAGAGATATTGTGCTGCTGGTAATTTTTCATTTTACATCAGTTTTCATGTATTTGAACCACATCTGTCGTAGGGGCGCAAGGCCTTGCGCCCCTACTGCATGGTCTATTTACCTATTCTCTCAGATGCATATTTTATGTCTGGAGATATATATTTATTCAGACCATAGGTAGATGATTTAATTGCCAAAATTCTTCTGTATATATGTGTGAAATTACGAAGCTTTCCAAGATTTCATCGATGATTCAGTGATTTTTAGTAAAATTGACAATCTCGGTTATAGCAGTCACAATACCTATGTTATCAATTCCACAATTGGCGCTTGCACAAACAGCTAAGATTGTTAATTTACAGGATAGAGTACCGAGTTTTGAATTTTAAAGTCTTGGGTATACTGAGGATGGTCTTTCGCTCGGTATGCTCAACAGGAATGAGGTATGAATGTGAGTAGTGAAGAAAACTACAATTTAGTTGAGTCGGGAGCGACGACTGAAGCCGCAGATCCCAAGTCATTGTTGACATTATCCGACGCAGTAGCGCTGATTGTCGGTATTGTGATCGGGGCGGGAATTTTTCAAACGCCGGCATTAGTAGCCGTTCAAGCAGGTAGCGATATTGCTGTACTGCTGTTATGGTTCACTGGTGGCTTAGTATCTCTGGTGGGCGCGTTGTGTTATGCAGAGTTAGCCACAGCTTATCCCAATGTAGGAGGTGTTTACTATTATCTCAAGCGTTCATTTGGGCGAGGAGTCGCCTTTTTATTTGCTTGGGCGCGCATGACTGTGATTCAAACAGGTTCAATTGTGCTGCTGGCTTTTGTATTTGGTGACTATGCGAGTCAAATATGGCGCTTAGGTACGTTTTCATCTTCTATTTATGCAGCTGGGGCGATCGCGCTCTTAACTGCTTTAAATATCCTCGGTTTGCGACAAGGTAAATGGACACAAAACTGGCTGTCTCTGGCTAAGGTTTTGGGTTTGTTACTGGTAGTTGTTTTGGGACTAACTACTCTCCCTAACTCTACAGTATCGGCAGAACCTGCATCTTCGGGTAATTGGGGATTGGCGATGGTGTTTGTACTCCTGTCTTATGGTGGCTGGAATGAAGCAGCGTATATTTCGGCAGAAATGCACAATAAAAAACGCAACATTCTGCGATCGCTACTTTGGAGTATTGGCATTATCACTGGGATTTACCTGTTAATCAATTTGGCTTACCTGCAAGCATTGGGCTTATCAAACATGGCCGAATCTGAAGCTGTGGCGGCGGATTTAATGCGTGCTATTGCGGGTGAACCTGGTGCTTTATTCATCAGTCTGTTAATAGCAGTTTCCACATTGGGAGCTATTAACGCCACAATTTTCACCGGCGCGCGGACTAATTACGCTTTAGGCCAAGATTTTTCCCTGTTTAGTTTTATGGGGCGTTGGCAAAAAAGCCACAGCACTCCCATTGAAGCCTTTTTGTTGCAAGTGGCGATCGCGTTAGCCTTGGTCTTTTTAGGCACGATTACCCGCGGAGGCTTTGAAACGATGGTGGATTATACCGCCCCCGTTTTTTGGTTATTCTTTCTGCTTTCAGGTGTATCGCTGTTTGTGCTGCGAATCCGCGAACCCGAAATATCGCGACCCTTTCGTGTACCATTTTACCCCTTGACACCTTTGCTGTTTTGTGCATCTTGTGGCTATTTGCTTTACTCTAGTTTGGCTTATACGGGAGTGGGAGCATTGGTAGGCGTTTTAGTAGTAGCAGCCGGAATTCCCCTATTGTTGTGGAATCGCCGTCGCCAAGGGAGAATTTAAGGAATTAGGTAGGGGCGGGTTCAAGCCGTGAGTCTGTTGTCCGTCGAAATTCTGAATAAACCCGCCCGTAAGTGAGTAGGGAATGGGGAATAATTTAAAACTGACCACTGAATTATCACACGCTATCAATCAAGGACAAATTCATGAACTACAAAAAAATTCTGTTTTTACTGGCTACAGGAGTAAGTCTGACAAGCTGGGGATTTGTGGGATGTACACCTCAAGAAACGAATGTGGAAGCAGAAAAGCCAGAAGCACCTACTTTGGCTGGACAGACCGAAACACCAGCAACTCAACCCCAAGAACGTCCGGGTGATGTGCCTTATGTGCCAACACCACAGGCAGTAGTAGATGCTATGTTGGAAGTAGCAAAAGTAGGCAAAGATGATGTACTTTATGACCTTGGTAGTGGTGATGGTCGCATTGTAACTACAGCAGCCCAAAAGTATGGTGTCAAAAAAGGTGTTGGTGTAGAAATCAACCCCGAACTAGTCCAGGAAGCTAATGCAAATGCACAGGAAGCGGGAGTTAGCGATCGCGTACAATTTGTACAACAAGATTTGTTTAAGTCTGATTTTAGTGAAGCTACGGTAGTTACACTTTATTTATTACCTGATATCAACCTCAAATTGCGTCCCCAATTATTACAACAACTTAAACCCGGAACACGGATTGTTTCTCATGCTTTCGATATGGGCGAATGGCAACCAGAACAGACATTGCAGGTGGATGGCCGGACAATCTACTATTGGGTTGTGCCTGAAGAAATCCCAGCTAACTTGAAGTAAAAGTACTCCCAATCGCAGAAGTTAAAACGCTAGATATTGGGGAGAATAAGTATAAATCATGGTGGGTGAGGGTGCAAAATCAAAGATATTCATTTTTATCCTGTGATTTGGTGCGCCTAACCCACCCTACACAATTAGCAGATTATGAAAGGATTGCAAGGAAAAAATGCGTTAGTGACAGGCGCAACTTCAGGTATTGGTCAGGCGATCGCCATCAAACTTGCCCAATTAGGGTGTAATATAGCGATTAACTACCGCAAAACCCCAGAATCAGGGGCAGAAACTGAAGCAATGGCAGTAGAGAAAGCCTGTAAAGATATCGAAAATTGCGGAATGCGTTCGCTGTTAGTACAGGGTGATGTTTCCCAAGAATCAGATATTGTGACAATGGTCAACAGTGTAGTTGACACCTTTGGTAGTTTAGATATTCTGATTAACAATGCAGGGATTCAAACAGAATGTCCATCTCACGAACTGACTACCGCAGACTTCGATCAAGTACTTGCAGTTAACCTCCGGGGTGCTTTCCTGTGCGCCCGTGAAACTATCAAACACCTTTTATCCCAGAACCATTCCGGGGTAATCATTAATATTTCCAGTGTTCACGAAATTATTCCCAGACCTACATATCTGAGTTATTCCATCAGCAAAGGGGGGATGGAAAATCTGACTAAAACCCTAGCATTAGAATATGCTAATCGAGGTATCCGCGTCAATGCCGTAGCACCAGGAGCGACAGTCACACCAATCAATGAAGCTTGGATAGATGACCCAGAAAAAAAGGCAACTGTAGAAAGTCATATCCCCATGTGTCGTGCGGGAACTACCGAAGAAATGGCCGCAGCCGTAGCTTTTTTAGCTTCAGAGGATGCCGACTACATTACTGGTCAAACCCTATTTGTCGATGGTGGACTGAGTTTGTACGCTGATTTCCGTGAAAATTGGTCGGCCTGACGTAATTCGTAATTCATAATTCATAATTCGTAATTCGTAATTTGGATACTACAAGCCTTTTATTGATTGGGAATGGGTGGTTGATTTATGCCACGACGGGTATTGAGACAAACTTTCCTCCTGCCCCCTGCCCCCTTTCCTAACAATGTGGGTATGTGGGTTAATAGTGGCATATTATTATAGATAGGCATTGGTCACCTATTCATCCTCAAGGATACCAATTATAGATATGACAGACTTTAGAGAGCTGCAAGAATGGGAAAAAGCACACGAATTAACCGTTGCAGTCTATGAAATCACTAAAACCTTTCCAGAAGAGGAATTACAGGGGCTAACGCAACAGATTCGTTTAGCTTGTAGTGCCATTCCTATTAAGATAGCTCAGGGATGCGATCGCGATGACTATGAAATGCAACTGGATTTTCTGGAAATGGCCAGGGATGCAGTGATTGAGGTGGAATATTACCTGCTGCTTTGCTTTGAGTTGAATATGCTGGATTCCTCTGATTATGATCTGTTAATCAGTGATGTGGTGGAAGTGAAGGAACTGCTAGCATCTTACATTGATAAGCAAAGTCACAATTTTGATGAATAGTAGGTTTATCTCTCTCCTTCCTGAACACCTGCAAATTATTTGTAGTCATGCCCAAAGCACCTACCCAGAAGAATGCTGTGGACTAATTATCGGTAATCTGGGTAGGGAAGGCAAAACTGTAATGGAAATTATGCCCACAGAAAACGCTTGGAATACCCAAGCAGGTGTTTTTTCCAGTGAACCCACAATACAGAGTACCAGAAGACGATATGCTATCGCTCCCCAAGTCATGTTACAGGCACAGAAAGCCGCACGCGATCGCTCATTAAATATTATCGGTATTTACCACTCACACCCTGATAATTTGGCTACACCTTCAGAATGCGATCGCCTATATGCTTGGGCTGAATACTCGTATATAATAGTTTCTGTTCAAAACGGCAAAGCTGCTACAGTTAAAAGTTGGATACTTGATGATCATCACCAGTTCCAACCAGAGTTAATTGAAAACATAATTTAAAAATATCGTTTTTCGATAGGATTAATATTCCTCGCTGATCTACCAAACTCTTATGCTAAATCCCAACCTGGAAGAAATCCAGTTGACCAAAGACGATTACGAACGCTACTCTCGCCATCTAATTTTGCCAGAAATTGGACTAGAAGGACAAAAGCGTTTAAAAGCTGCGAGTGTATTGTGTATTGGTACTGGTGGACTAGGTTCGCCATTACTGTTATATCTTGCAGCCGCAGGCATCGGACGCATTGGTATTGTTGATTTCGATATCGTTGATACTTCCAACCTGCAACGCCAAGTCATTCACGGTACATCCTGGGTAGGTAAACCCAAGATTGAATCAGCGAAAAACCGCATTCACGAGATTAACCCCCATTGTCAGGTTGACTTATACGAAACTCGCCTGAGTGCTGAAAATGCCCTAGATATCATGAAACCTTACGATATCGTTGTGGATGGTACGGATAATTTCCCCACCAGATACCTCGTGAATGACGCTTGCGTACTGCTGGATAAACCCAACGTCTACGGTTCCATTTTCCGCTTTGAAGGACAAGCCACGGTCTTTAACTACGAAGGTGGGCCAAACTATCGTGACTTGTATCCAGAACCACCACCACCAGGAATGGTTCCCTCCTGTGCAGAAGGTGGTGTACTCGGTATTTTGCCAGGAATGATTGGCATTATTCAGGCGACAGAAACAGTCAAAATCATCACAGGAAAAGGTAACACCCTCAGTGGAAGATTACTGTTGTACGATGCCTTAGAAATGAAATTTAGGGAATTGAAACTACGTCCTAATCCCATTCGCCCAGTTATTGAAAAGCTGATAGACTACGAACAATTCTGCGGAATTCCCCAAGCTAAAGCAGAGGAGGCTAAACAGCAGATGGAAATGTCAGAAATGACCGTTAAGGAATTGAAAGAATTAATGGATAGCGGCGCAAAAGATTTTGTGCTGTTGGATGTCCGTAACCCTCATGAATACGAAATCGCCAAAATTCCTGGTGCTGTATTAATCCCCTTACCAGATATTGAAAACGGCGACGGTGTAGCCAAGGTAAAAGAAATTCTCAATGGTCATCGCTTAATTGCTCATTGTAAACTAGGTGGACGCTCCGCCAAAGCCTTGGGTATCCTCAAAGAAGCGGGAATTGAGGGGACTAATGTTAAAGGCGGAATTAACGCCTGGAGTAAAGAAATAGATCCTTCAGTTCCAGAGTATTAAATCAGTAAACAGTTAACAGTTATCAAATCGGATCGTGGGGACTTAAACCCAATTATGTCTTTTCACTGATAAGTAGCTCAAACTTAAAAAACGTAGTACCCAGATCCCCGACTTCTCAAAGAAGTCGGGGATCTATATTGTCAAGGTTTTATGTTTAATTACGTTGACCTACTTAACTGATAACTGATAACTGTTTTAAGCAGAGTAACGCAGAGATTCCACGTTTATTCTCTGCGCCTGTGGATTTAATGGGCTTTACCTGCGCCCAAATATAGTTCACCTACTTTGGGATCATGCAATAATTCTTGACCGGGGCCTGAGATAGCATCACGTCCTGATTCCAGCACATAACCACGGTCAGCCATTTCTAAGGCTTTACGGGCGTTTTGTTCTACTAAGACAATCGCTGTACCTGTTTGATTAATTTGTTTAATTTGCTCAAAGACTTGTGTTACAAGGATGGGGGATAAAGCCGCAGAAGGTTCATCTAATAGCAGCAAACTAGGTTCCAACATCAACGCTTTGCCCATAGCCAGCATCTGACGTTCCCCACCTGATAGCGTACCAGCACGTTGACGACGGCGATCGCTTAATCTGGGAAACATGGTAAAAATTTTATCTTTCAGAGGTTTCAGCGGTACATTACGGACAAAAGCCCCCATTTCCAGATTTTCCTCAACACTCAGGGAAGCAAAAACATTAGTTAGCTGTGGGACATAGGACATTCCCTTCTTGACGATTTGATTGGACTTTACCCCACTAATATTTTCATTTTTAAAGGTAATTGTGCCTGTGTGAGGAGTTAACAGCCCAAAAATAGTTTTAGCTAAGGTAGATTTACCCGCACCATTGGGGCCAATCACTGTCACCAACTCACCGGGTTTCACACAAAAATTCACTCCTTGCAGGATATCTATATCTTTGCTGTATCCGGCGTGGACATCTTTAACTTCTAGTAAATACTCATTGCTCATTAGTCATTAGCCCTTCTCTTCGAGACACTACGTGAACGGCTACGCTCAGGGTAAATCATTAGTCAACAGCCAAGTTAACAATAACTATAGACTGTTGACTAAATAATTTTAAGGTGTTTTTTGCAATTCAGGTCGTTCTTCGGGAAGGATTGCATCTGCTACAGGGCAAACTTGGATACATATACCACAATCGATACAGGTGGCAAAATCAATCCAATACCAATCGGTTCCCTTGACATTTTTCCCAGGGCCTTCATGAATACAAGCTACTGGACAAGCATCTACGCAGTCAGCAACGCCTTCACAAACATCAGTCACAATCGTGTGCGGCATTTATTTATAGATTCCCTTTCTTTCGGATCAGCTATATCTAGCCTAGCAATTAGTCTCGAATATCTACTGAGTACATTCCAAAAGTTGTGCTTGAGGATAGCTGGCGCGTAATTCTAACTGGCGTTGTGGTGACGATCGCCCGTAAGTAGATGATTGTGCTAATGTTTGAGGTTCTGGTGGAATTGATAGGTGTTCTTCTCCGAGACTGCTGAACAAAATCACAGATTGTAATTGCAACCGACGCTGCTGATGCTGTTGATAAAGTTGACTGTAGGTTTGCACAACCTGCTGCCATTCTGTTGTGGGACAATAGCTGCGATCAATGAGTACGGTGATTGCCGGCATTCCCGCAAACCTGCTGATTAGCATTCCAGTGACCAAAAAAGCTGTCCAACTCAGTCCTAGAGTTTTGAGAAGTTGAGTTTTGAGGTTCATGTTTATTCGTAATTTTTGGGACTGCTATTGAGAATTTGCTCTGCATTAAAGATTTGTTTGGAACAAGTCTTTGAGCAGAACTTGTACCTTTTCGGGTGTACCTTGGTAAACACTGCCTTCTCGAATGGACGCGATCGCTGCTAATTCCTGCTGATTTACTTCACCGTAGGCAATGGGATACACTCTCACCCCACTCTGCTCAATCACATCTTTAATTTCTCTAAAACGGATGCCTTTAGTTCGTTCTCCATCTGTGAGCAGTAGGAGGTAGAATTGACCATTTGGATCAATTTTTTTCTTTTCCATCAGGTCTGCTAAACCTACAGCTAGTCCGTCATAGAGGGCAGTTTCACCATCAGGTCGCAGTCGGTTAATGGCAACAAATAACCGCTTTTGTTCTAATTCGTTGAAGGGTGCAAGAGTTAGCCAACGTGTGGCGCGATCGCTAAAAGAGACTAACCCAATCTGATTATCCCGGTTAATTTGTTGACTGGCAAAGCGTAACGCTTCCTGGACAGCTCCCAGACGGTTGTTGCGCTGCATGGAACCACTTGTATCCACAACCAATTCCATATACACTGTCCGTCCACCATCCTTACGCTGTTTCCAGAATGACTGAGCAGCTTTTAATACTTCACCAGATGGCATGGGGGGAAATTGACCTTGTTGGAGATACTTCGTTTGTTCATATCCCTGTTGTTCTGCCAATTTTTGCATGGGTGCAGAAGTGGCAAACTCCGCGAATTTACTCAAAGCTTCTTGCTCAGATGCTGTATTCCATTCAAATCCTGCTAATGGTGAATTTTCCGGCATACCGAAGGGAACATAAGCTAATTGAGCAAATTCTGGCTGTTTCTTTAAATTCACATAGCTCTGGTAAGCCATGACAATTGCTTGAAACTTCTGGGGATTGCGAATCCAAATTTGTTTTAAATCTAGATATGTGGGTGTCGTCAGGGCGATTTGTTTTTGGAAGGTGCTAAAGGCAGAATTGATTTGGGGAGATTCTAGTTCAGCAATAGTTAATGGTTTGCTATCTTGAGTACGACCTGCTGAACGCCAAAGCAATGAATGTAGAAAATTTAACGCTGATGAGGCAATATATGGATTGGAATAACCAACTGAGATTTTACCCGCGAGAATAGCATCCATGAGGCTGTCAAACGTCACCTCTCCACCTTGAGCTAATTCTTTATATACCTGGGGTTGAACGGCAAAAATAGCTTGATTTGAGACTAACGCCGGCGCAATATCTCGTAGGGGTAATCCTTCAGCTTTTAGTAGTTCCAACCACATCGCCGTTGCTGGTGTATAACCTGCGGGTTTGCCTTTTCTGGCAGTTAAAATCTGCGCGGCCAATCCAGAAGGAATATTCCGAATCCCCACTTGAATAACTTGCCCAGATTTCAGCTTTTGTTTTTGCTGATTATATTTTTCGGCGACATCAACTAACCAACGTTCATCCTGTCGTTCTCCATTCGCTTTTTCAGCCGAACTGTAGATTTCCAGATAGACAATATTGGGATCATTGCTAGGCTTTGCACCATACAAAGGGAAAGTATTTGGATCAGGGACAGAATCAGTGATCGGCGGAATTACGACATTATAAGCAGCAGTATCAGTTATCAGTTGTGACTCTAATTTGATTTGAGGTAGAAGATGTTCACGAAGATGAATATCAGCACTTGCAAATGAATTAAGAGAGGTTGTACAAGCCCACAAAAAAGTCAGGCATAGTCCCATCAATAGCCAAGATGTAAAACGTAATTTTTTCATTTTTTCTATTTTCCTAAAATTCCTTGTTCATTTTCATTAATCAACGTTTGTAGACGCTGACAAATTACAGTAGGAGCATAATTTGAACGACGCTCTAGGGTTTCCAACATCATTTGGTCGTGCAGTTCCTGAAGTTGGTCATGGGTCTGATGGAGTCGTTTTTGACTACTTCCTAACTGTTGTTCTGCCAAATTTCGATAGCGTGGTGTTTGCACTTTTTGAATCACCTGTAATGCTTCCACTAGTTGGTCAACCAAATCTAAAACAGTGTGCAGAGTTTCCAGCAAATCTGGAGTAAATGTTGATTCTTGTTCAGCAATTTGCCTCGCAATCTGCTGAATGCTTTGAGCTTGTTGCTTTACTGATTGCCATAGAGGTTGAGAAGGATGAGGAATTTGGTAATTTAAATGGTTGAGATGATTGCTAAAAACATCAATTTGCAATAAATTTGCCGAAGTAACTTTGGGGCTATTTTTTAGGTTTTTGAGTTGGCTATACCAGGAGGCGATCGCTAAAGCCACAATTACTGCACCGCTAAGTAAAACAGTCAAACGTATTCCTAGCCAAAAAACAAAGATAATATAACCAAGTAATAACCCAGTTAGTAATAATTGATGATCAGAAAATCGGAAATAATAACGCTTGGGTTGATGTGTCATAAATAGATGATTTTGGTGTTGATAAATTAATTGACAGCAAAATCTTGGCAAATAATTAAATCATTTACTGACTGTGCAATTAAGTTGGAAAAATTTTTATTCTGCTAAAGGACTATCGACAGTTAAAAATCTAAATCACCAATTCGTTATATAACTTTACAAATAATCCTTGTGTGTAGGGTGTGTTGTCGCGTAGCGCAACGCACCATCTTCAATTCTCGGTGCGTTAGGACTAGCGTCCATAACGCACCCTACTGGAGTGGCAAACTTAAAATGTTGCAAAAAATTGTAGGTTGGGTTGACGTAAGGAAACCCAACATCATTATTGGCAGCGTTGGGTTGCGCTACGCTTAACCCAACCTACCCTTAAAAAGGGGGATTTAGGGGGATCAGGTTATTTGTGTGTACACCGTAGCTTCCCTGGTAGGGAAGGGGGTTAGGTTTCGCGTTAGCTTTTCTACACAACGTGAAAAGTCAGGTATGTCAGCTAGGACAAGAATCATCTTTGACGAGATCAAACCTCAATTGCTCATTTACCGTCACAATTCCCCTGGTGGTAATTTCTCGGCGATCGCCTCTAGCATCAAAACTAATCAACTTCCCTTGGATTGTGGCACTAGAAGCAGCTACCCCTTGGAGAATTCCTGTATTGGCTAATTTCTGCCGAATATCTTCTCTAGTTACGGGAGATTCTGATAGTTGAATGGCTTGCAGTACTGCCTGTACAGCCTCGTAAGCCAAAGCTGTCCGACGATTCAAATCACCACCCCAGTATTCATTAACTTGTTTCGCAAAATCTTGTGCGCCACATTGTTGAGGATGCCAATCAACCGCCAAATAGAGACTATTGACTGTAGCCACCTTAGCCTGATCAATAACTTCTTGGAGATAGAGAGGATTTGCCCCTAAAATTGGTTTTTCTCCATTGTTCAACTTAATGACTTCAATCGCTGTTTGAGCCGCTATCGTATTGTCAGTACCCCCATCGGCTAAGACTGCCAAGGCATCTGCATTTGCCATCTGTGACGTAACTTGACTAATATCAAACTTGGGGTCGGAAATATCAAATTTAGCAATTAGACTGCCTTTAAATGCTCTCAGCACCAGAATAAATTGCTCTAACATATCCTTGCTAAATAACTCTTGAGAGTTGTAAAAAGCAACTACTTTTGGCTGGGGTTTTTTGAGAACATCGACTAAATATTGGACTAGACTTTGAGCCTCGACTCGACTAGATGAAACAGTCCTGAAGAATACTTTATAAGGATCACCACCACAAGCCGGACTTGATGGGAGATTAACCAGGGTACTAGTAGGAGAAATCATCACAAGGGGATTTGGTTGACGAGAATAAACGTTCAAAGCTGCACAGGTGTTAGGAGAGGTGTAATGTCCCACCACAGCCAGAACTTTGGCATCTTCAAAAAGGATTTCTGCTACTCCTTTAGCTTGTTCGGTGTTGTTGTTATCGTTAGCAATCACAACTTGTAAATTGACTTCTTGCTTAACAGCCACATCTTGCCCTTGAGCAACTCCAAATAAAATATCCAACCCAGCCGTAAAATTGAATGGTGCGGCTACGGCAATGGTGTAAATTGGTAAATTCGGATTTTGGCGATGGCGATCAATTACAAAGGCATTATTGCGATAAATTAAAACTTCTGGGTCTTGTAGTGCTGCTATAGCTGCTTGACTAATAGATGGAATCGCTTTATTTTGTTGTGCCAGATTACGCAGTTGATCAAAAATCTTGACTGCATCTGCATATTCACCTTGAGAAAATACTGTAATACCTTGTTTTTTTAAGGAAAGATATGGCTCACTTAGTTGTACTTTGCTGTTAGAAATTGGTTTTTCACCCATGCCGATATAGTTGTCTAATGGGGGCAATGGGGTGAGACACATTGAGGGGAAAATCTGACATCGGTTAATTGCCACTGGAGTCGCTACAGCGATAATTGCAGCTAAAATAGACCCCATAATTAAATTAGGACGAGAAAGTATTGAGGGAGCAGGCCAAACTAATTCTGGCTGATTGGGATTGAGGCAAAGAATAGGCAACCAGGAAGCAGCCGGAAAATTGTTTCTTTGAATAGATTCAAGGCGATCGCGAGCTTCACGGACTGCTAAAAATAAAGGTGTACCCTGAGAAAATTGTTCTAAAAAATAAAGTAAGAATTGACGCGCAATCACATCAGGCACAGGTTCCCGCATCACAATCACGGCTGGAACTTTCAATTGTGCTAAAAAATCTGCCATTTTTAGACCATCACAGGAATTAAAGATGGCTAACTTTAAACCTCTTTTAACGGCTCTGGTTAAGCTTTGACTTAACGCATTTAACGGTAAACAATCACCTTCACGAATTTGGATCTGTCCATTTCTACCTTGACTGGAACTATGTCCGGCAAAAAACAAGATATCCCAATCTTGATTAAATAACAAGTCAGACAACTCTTGATCAGTCGGCTCTGATTTGAATGTAATTTTTGCTCCTCGCTTTTTTAACAGTCCTAAAGCTTTTTGATCGTCTTCTAGTTGTAAACCACCATGAGAACTACCAAAAATGGCTAAAACTTTGATGGGTGCTTTCAGCGCTGGAACTTGCTTACCAAATCCAGAGAACAAAGCCAATTCAGCATTGGGAAGGTTGGTAAATAAATCCCAGATATGCCAAGGTAGGCGACGCAGCAGTTCATTCTGGTGGTGACATCGAATAATAATGGGGACAGATTTATCGGTTGTAACTTTTGTATTTGCCCGAATGCGATCGCGTAAATTCCTAAATGCTCTATCCTGAAACCATTCTCGACAATAATCTTCTAGAGTTTGAGCGCTTTCTCTCCACCTGTTTAAAACGGCTACATTCGTTTCCTGTCCTGAAACCGCTTGCAATTGACGACTACCATCTAGGGATATATCTTGCCATTCTTGATACCACTGCGGCATTTGGGGAGCAGCCGGAATAGGAGCTAAACCATGATCTTCTTCAATAATCACACCATCTTCTAAAATCTGAAGCGTTACAGAAAACCCCTCAGCAAAGCTACCGCTACTAATCTCAATCACAACGGCGACATCTTGGGGGGTTTTAGGGCTAGAGGGAAGTTTAGCCATAAATAACAGGGAAAAAGGGTGTGGAAGTAAAGAATAGATGATCTAGATAAGCATAATTAAGCAAACTAAACAACAAAACTATCAATAAAGCTGGCATCATTCAGAACAACACGGACACTGAAGCGATCGCCTATGTCTGCTGTAAATTTAAACTGAATATAGTCGTCTTGTGGTCGTGATTCCACTGCAAAAAATTGATTTCCGGTTTCATCTAGCCCGATTAATTTTAACCCTGTTGGCAGAGCATACAACTGACTGAGCGGATACAACCGCAGCAGCATTAACACCCGATTATCTGACTTAGGCAAAACACCCACCATCAGCAATACAGAATTCCCCATGAGATAAATGCCCAAATCCTTCCCACTAATTACCGGACAGGCGGGATGTTGAGGATTGATTTCCCATAACAATTCGGCAGCTTGCCAGCGAATTTCATCATCTGGGGTAGTTTGAATCACTTTGACTAAAGCTGATTCCGAATTTAGATCCACCGGAATGGGTTCTACCAAATTACGAGTATGTCGGCGATAGAGTTGTTCAATCCGTTGACGAATGGGGTTATCACCTCGTTGAAGTTGCATCTGTGCGCCAGACAATTGTGTGGCAATGTTTTTAATTCTGCTGAATAAGTCTTTTGGAGGTTGCCAATCGGATTCAAATATGCTTTTGCGCCATTTCCCCAGTTGAACTATTGCTTGTGGCGATCGCTCTGGGGTTAATTGTTCTAGGAACACATAAAGTGGTTGAAAATAGCTGCGTGGTAACTCTGATACAGAGACAGATTCCACAAACCCTAACATTTGTCCCTCTTGGTAAGGTTCATCAATTTGAATGATCATATAGCCAATGCGTTCTGACCACACTTCTGGGGGAACTAGACATTTGCGATCGCTTTGACGTAGAGAACGACACTCTAAAAAGCCTTGCAAAGCCGGAATATACAAATCAGCAGTGTTTTCTAACAGACGTTCGAGAGGATTCCAACTATGACTAACTTCCAAATCGGTATCAATCCCTAACAATTGCAAATAACGCTGAGTCACCAATACAGCCAAGGTATTACGATAAACTTGTTCTGATTGCTGTTGAGTTGGCTGTTGTTGAGCAAACTGATCAGCTTGTTGGCGATCGCTAGCTGTAATCGGAATAGCAATCGGACTAAATTGTGTAGCAGTATCAATCATGATTCTTATCAAAGAAAATATCTAGAAATTTTATCGAGCATTATTCGGGAGCATCCCAATTTTGTAAAAACATAGAAGACTGATGTAAAAAACCTATTAAACCCTCTTACCTTGGCGTTCTTGGCGACTTGGCGGTTCGTTTTAAAATCCCATCAATAAATTGAACTTGCATTTGAGATGCTCCCCATTATTCAGCCAACAACTGTTTAAAAATACGGAAACATCTTGTGCGACAAAATCTTTTCAGTGATAACGCTTCCAGTCCATATTGTTGAGCGATTGTATCCCAAGAGAAATTTTCTGATCCAGAATCGCGCAACACTAGCAATATCTGCATCAACACAACCTGACAATTGACATGAGAATATTGCTGCATTTGACAACTCTTGAATAAATGTGGATTATTCTGCACTAAATTTAGCCATTCTTCGATAGTTTGCTCCCAGCGATCAGGATGAGGACAAGGAGGATAAATCTTTTCGCCATCTTCTCCATCAAGAGGATGTAACCGATTTTTTTCTTCCTTGGCTCTTTCTCGAATGACATCTAAAATCATCCATCTCAGCTTTTGGTTAAACCAGGTGACAAAACTCGCCTTTTCAGGGTTATACCTCTGACAAAAATCTTCTAAAAACCATACCCAAGTTCGTGATAGGGCTTCACTATATATATCTGGTGATATTTTGTCACCACACCAAATCAACCGAGAAGAAGTCATCATTGTAATGATCAAAGTCTTGGCTTGATGTGGATCATCAGGTTCACAAGCTTGTTCAAATAGCCATTGACGGCTAGGAATATCGTTAATAATTTCCTGGAGCTTTTGACGTTGCTGTAATAGCCTGCTCTTTTCTATTGGGTCATTGAAAGCAGCTTGAATTAAGCTCCTCAAGTCATTACACATAAGGGTTATCTAGACCCCATCAATTCAGGTTTGCATTTGATCAAAGTTAGCGGTAGCGGGGCGTTGAGCAGCGCGCTGAGTAGAAACCAAGCACCTGGCGACTGTAAGTCACGGCTACACAGGCGAAACCCACACTTCGACAAGCTCAGTGACCGCCTAAGTGGGTTAAAAACCCTTGTTTTTCCGTTAGTCCGCGTAGGCGGACTTTGTTTGTATAGCCGCGATTTCTAATCGCCAGGGCTTGGTGCAAGATATGAGTAGGGGCGGGTTTCCAGATATGCTCAATTACTAATAATAATTTGAATAAACCCGCCCCCATATCAAGGCTTTCCGCAATCAACAATGTCCTAACCTCCTTGGCGGTTGCTATACCTGGTAGGTTATCGGACGTAGAGACGGGAATAGGCTCAATTGTTTACAAAACTTTATAAAATTGTGTAGAGGGGGCGGGTATGGTTTCCAGATGACTATTAATCAACCCGCCCCTACCTTCTAACTAACGCAATGATTCATTCATAATTGAACCATCAGATTTAATCCAAGCAATTTCGGCAATACCGCGATCGCTTGCGTATTGTCTCGTAGCTTCTACATCTCTGCCGCCTAAATCCATTTCTACCCGTACCAAATCTGTAGAATCACGCAGTTTTTGAGCATGGGCAAAGGCCGCAGCTTCAACATCTGGTGTCTGAGCTACTACTAACCAGTTACTAGCAGGGGTTGATTGTGGTAATTGCTGTGTAGATAGAAGAACTTGATATAAATCTTCGATATTCAGTACAAAACCAATACCGGGAATATCTTCGCCTTGGGGATGATAGAGTCCTAAAAGCTTGTCGTAACGACCACCACGCCCTAAAACTCTGGCTTGTGGGTCAGTATCGCTGACGATTTCAAAGACTATACCAGTATAGTAGTCTATGGTTTGAATTAAGCTCAGGTCAAGAATTAAAGGAAACTCCCCTTCTGATTGTAATAACTCTACCACAGATTTGAGATTATTTACTATCTCTTGTTGCTCTGGATCTAAACCAAGACTACTGACTTTTTGCAAGACATCTGCGCTATCACCGCGTAAATCCATCATGATTCTGGCGCGATCGCGCAGTTGCTCACTCAGGGGTAAATTATCTATGGCTATGCGGTCAAGATGAGCGATCGCACTGCGGACTTGAGCTTGGATATTCACTGGAAAGGCATCAAGGAGCGATCGCGTAATTCCCGCTTCGCCTAAAATTAAATGCCAATCCTGCAAACCCAGTGCAGCCAGACAATTTTTCGCCAATAGCAAAACTTCGGCATTTGCCAACAATCCACCCACACCTAACAACTCAACCCCAGATTGATAAAACTCTTGCTGGCGATTGTGCCTGTTTTCCCAGGTACGGCGAAAAACATTGGCATTGTAGTATAGCCGTTGCGGATAGGTGACATCATTCATGCGCGTAGCCACGGCACGAGCAATAGAAGCTGTCAACTCTGGACGCAACCCTAATTCTTCATCTTCACCATTTTGCAGTTGAATCACCATCTGGCGCTGAATTGCTTCTCCCGCCATCAAAGTATCCATCCGTTCCAACGTAGAAGTGATAATCCTGTGATATCCCCAACGATGAAAAACCTGCTGTAACCGATCTTCAATCCAGCGTTTTTGAGCCACATCTAAAGGTAATAAATCCCTGGCTCCCGCTGCTGGTTGATACACCATTATTTTTTATTCCCACCAAAAAAACCACCAAACAAACCCCCACCTCCAGACTTATCTGGTTGATTATTACCATCATGAGGAGGCGAAGTGACTTTCGAGCCACTCGATTGTGTCCCTAAAGCCTTTTCTATTTTAGGTTTCCATGACAACGCTATTTCGTTGGTGGGATCTAATTTCAAAGCATTATCAAAATGAATTTTGGCCATCCTCACCTGATTTTGCTTAAAATATACCAAGCCAATCAAACTATGACAGTAACTATTTTTAGGTTCTAGCTTCAGAGCATCCTGTAACTCCACCTTGGCTTGAGAAAATTGCTTTTTGTTGATAAAACCTTCAGCACGGCGAACATACTGATCTAAAGGCGAATCTTCTTTTACTACTGGGGGTGGGGGTGGGGGTGCTGTATTTGGCTGTGACGTACCTGAATTACTGGTAGATTTCACCGATGATAGTAAGGCCGTGGGAGTTTTGATCGCAGTCCGCATCAGGTAAACTAAATTTAACTCGCTGACTTCGGCTATAACTTGAATTGATTGCTGTAACGACTCATATTGGATTGTAGCTATTTTAGCGATCGCATTTTTGTAAAAATAATCAATATTCGGGGCATTAACAAGTTGTTTAGCCAAGTCGCTATTCAATTCAAGCGAAGTAGATTCTTGTGCCAGCCGCCTGCCCATTTGAGATAGAACTATAATATATTCCGCGTGAACACGTTCCTTTGAAAGATGTTCATAAGCTGGGTTAACCAACTTGGATAATAATTCATTAGCTAGTTGTTTATCCTCAGCAGAGGTAATCGCGCTGCTATCTGGGTGCAAGCGGCGGGCAATTTGCAGATAACGTTTACGTATGTTCTTCACATCTGCGTCAATGGAAACACACAAAATTGCGTGATAATCTGTCAAATCATGTTTAAACAATCCACGATCTATTTTTAAAGACATAGAGCGGTTTTGCACCAAAATAGCTTGAGCTTTTTTCTAGTTTACTTTGATTTATCCGTATTTTATCAGTAGTTAATAGTTAGGTATCAGTTATTAGTTTTCCTAATTTCCCTCACTTCCAACTCGACAAAGGCGGAACTTCCACTAATTCATGACTCAGCTTGTTATGGATTTTACCATTAGTAGCTAGAATTCTGCCAGATTCAATTTTAAAATCATTACCATCGTATGCAGTAACTTTACCCCCAGCTTCTTGCAATAAAACTACACCTGCGACCACATCCCACGGAGAAATTCCCCGTTCCCAGTAACCATCAACACGCCCACAAGCAACATAAGCCAAATCCAGAGCGGCCGAACCGCTACGCCTCACGCCTTGGGTGAGATGAGTCAAGTGACAAAATTCTGCATAGTTATTATCCGGTGTTTCCCGGCGGTCATAAGCAAATCCTGTTACCAGTAGACTTTTACTCAATTCAGATACTTCTGAAACCTTGATAGAATGACGGTTACGTGTTGCGCCCAAGCCAGTAGCCGCCCGAAATAGCTCATTATGAAAAGGGTCATAAATTACCCCAACCTGCGGCACACCATCAATTAATAGCCCAATAGAAACAGCAAAAGCCGAGTATTGGTGAGCGTAGTTAGTTGTACCATCTAAGGGGTCAATTGCCCAGAGATACTGATTATCTTGATTGCCTAATTTGCCTGATTCCTCAGCCAAAATAGAATGTTCAGGAAAGTGGCGACGCAAAATTTCCAAAATCACCGCTTCCGAAGCCTGATCCGCAACAGTGACTAAATCACCAGGACGACCCTTTTCAGTAATAGCATCTTCCAACTTACCCAAATACCCTTGTAAAACCGCACCCGCAGCCAAAGCTGCTTCTGTCGCAATATCTAGAAAAATTTGTAAATTAGTCATTTGTTATTAGTCATTAGGTGAAACACCAAACCCAAATTTATCACTCCTCACTCAGTGTCCGGGCGGGTTTACTAAGGATTTCGACGAACTACAGACTGACTGCTTAAACCCGCCCCTACCCACTATTCACTCAGCACGGGCTAAAGATTTCGACGGCGAAATTCAGCAGGAGGGAGACGCAGAGGATTTTCTGGGTTCCAGATGCCTTTTCCCATGAGTCTAGCCCATTGTTGGGCGCGTTCCAAGCGCTGGTCATATTTATGGTTAGGCGATCGCCCCACAAATATCGCATATCCTTGTTTAACTACTTCTTCATTCAATAACTGCTGATCTCTCCACACATAAGCCAAAGTCCGACCAATTTGATCTTTAGCTTCTAGATCAAATTCCAGAATTACAGGTTTTTCTTGATCACCAATCAAAGTAGCTAAAACTTGTCTAGACTCCTCTCCCCAAGGGCGTTGTCCAAAATCTGGTGCATCAATCCCCACCAACCGGACGCGAGAAATCAAATTTGGTTGTTCAGCCATACCTACAACTTCCAAACTTTGTCCACTGACTACCCGCGCCACCTTCACCTCAACCAGATTGCTTGCAGCCTGGTTATTAGCTTGACAACTCACTAGCAAAAGCAAGCAACCAAAAAGGACAATTTTCCGCACCCAGACCTCAAAAAAACTCTTTGCGTTTTTGCACCCTTGCGTGAACAAAATCTTAATCCTCATCTAACGGTAAACCCGCCTTGACTTTACCCCTAGCAAAATACTGTCCAAACTGAAGTTCATAAACCTCATCCTCATCTTGAGTTTCCACCTCCAAATCAGAACGGGCGTAACTCACGCATAACAAAGCGTAACCTTTACGGCGTAACGCAGGGGATAGCCCAATAGCCTCCGGCTGGTAAATATCTCCAGACAGCACCCGCACAGCGCACGTTGTACAAGCCCCGTTGCGGCAAGAAAAAGGCAGTTCTTCCCCTTGCTGTTCAATGCTGTGGAGAATGTAGCGGTCGTCTGGAACTTGGAGACTGTATTCTTCGCCAGTGGCGCGATCGCGGACTTTAATCGTATATTTCTGAGACATCTTGATTTAGATTGAGAATGTGAGCTTTCAGCTTTAATTTAGTCTGCTTAATTATATATTTGCATTTTCTAGGATTTCATAGTATGCTTATAATTCGTTGCCCCTGGAGAGGTGGCCGAGTGGTTGAAGGCGCAGACCTGGAAAGTCTGTTATGCGGGAACGTATACGAGGGTTCGAATCCCTCCCTCTCCGTTTTAAGAGTTATCAGTGAACAGTTATCAAAGATAATTGTGTTGAAGTCTCCGAGTATGCTGGTTTTCTTCAATCTTGATAATTGTTTACTGACCACTGTTCACTGATTTAAAATGCCTCTAGAACTGCAAAATCTCACTGGTGGTTATACTGCATTACCGATTATCCAAGACATTAACCTGTCCCTACAAACAGGAGAATGGTTAAGCTTAGTTGGTGCGAATGGTTCTGGTAAATCTACAATCCTGAAATTGCTGAGTCGGATTCTTGCCCCACAGCAAGGCACAGTCCTACTTGATGGTAAAGCCATTCATTCTCAACCTCCTAATATAGTGGCGCAGAAACTGGCATTGTTACCGCAACAACAAACGGTTCCTGTGGGTTTGACAGTGCGCCAATTAGTAAGTTTAGGACGCACTCCTCACCAGCCTTGGTGGCAATGGGAATTAAACGTTGAAGACAGGCAAAAAGTTGAAGCGGCAATTCAAGAAACGCAATTAGAAAAATTGAGCGCTCGCCTCGTCGAACAACTTTCTGGAGGTGAAAGACAACGGGCTTTTTTAGCTTTAGCACTAGCGCAAGAACCGAAAGTATTACTATTAGATGAACCCACCACTTATTTAGATATCAACTATCAATTACAACTCTTAGAACTACTCAAAAATCTTAATCACAAACAGAATTTAACCATTGTCACAGTTTTACACGAATTAAATTTAGCAGCCCGCTATAGTTCCCGCATTGCCTTATTAAAACAAGGGCATCTCTGGGAAGTTGGCACACCGTCAGCAGTACTCACACCCAACTCCATCGCCCAAGTTTTTGGTGTAGAATCCGTGATTATTAACACACCTATTGGTTTACAAGTTTGTGCCATTGCTGCTATTTAAATATTTATTTAATTTAATAATACCTTAGCCAAATTGAAAAAAGCCTTAATTCGTAGGTTGGGTTGTTCGCGGTAGCGTTGCGGAGCAATCAGCATGAAACCCAACAAATGCGTTGGGTTGCGCTGTTGCTTAACCCAACCTACAAAAAATGGCTAATAACATTTTTATATGAAGCTGCACAGAATGATTCTTGAATTGAAAAGGGTTTCAGCCTCCTAATTATATGCAACTTCACATTAGATTGGTATAAGGTATTGATTTAAAAAATATATGATTTCAAAGCCCCTCCTCGCTTGCGGTGAACCAGCGCTGTAGGCGGGTTTCCCACCGTAGGCGACTGGTGAACCCGAAGGGGGAGGGGTTTGGGGTGGGGTATTTCTTGGTTTTAAGATTTAGTTTCTTCTGTCTGCGCGTTAATAACTGAACTCCAGTCATCGTTTTTCACAGCCGCTTCTAGTTGGTGCTGACGTTCTGCTACACTCGCATCCACCTTTTCTATTTCTTTAGACAAAGTTGAATCAGCCATTGCTTTCCGCAACTTTAACTTTTTCTCCTCATAAGCTTGGCGTTCCGTTTCTGACATTACCGCCTTAGCCGCCTCGCCTACAGTACTCGCCCACATTCCCCCTTCAGAAGCATTCCCAGGAGGTGTAGTTGCCAATTCTCCTATCCAAGCATCTCGCAAATCTTCCATTTCTTGACGCTTGGGAAATTTAAAGGTTTGCACACGCACAAAGGCGCATTTTTGCTCACCGTATTGGCTAACATGAGCATTGAGGGAAAGCAAGACGTTGCGGGAATAGCCAATATACTGGGTTTGGTTGTCTGCATCCAAAACCGCATAAACTCCAGCAATTTTGGCATTTTGATCAGCCGTGCGCCAAATCTCCAGAGGCATAATTTCCGCCCCATTGTTGGCGAATACAGGCGTTACCGCCACTTCAGTGGTATTGTGTTCATCGTCGGAACTGTACAAAAATTCATGTAACCCACGGTGATTGACTGGTACATTTTGATGCTCAATTGGCAAATTGTTCTCAGATTCCATTACAGTTGATCTCCGTGTTATTAAATAAATACCCTGAAAATATTGAAGCTTAAATCTGCCTACATCCTCAAGAAAGTTGAACCTTTAAAATGCCTCTATGAATAAGATTAAGCCTCAAAACTGGAATTTTATCAAACAAAGACTGACTCCTTACTTATTTTTACTACCAGCTTTAATTCTCTTAGTTTTAACGGTTTTTTGGCCAGCAATACAAGCGTTTTACCTCAGCTTTACCAGCTACGAAGACCTTTCTCAACCACCGCAATGGATAGGTTTTGGTAACTTTCTCCGCTTGTGGAAAGATGCAGTTTTTTGGAAAACCTTAGAAAATACTTTCATCTATCTTGTGGGTGTTGTACCAATTTTAGTCATGGCTCCCTTAGTTTTGGCAATTTTGGTAAATCAGAAACTGCGAGGCATGAATTGGTTTAGAGCAGCTTACTACACCCCGGTGGTGATATCAATGGTAGTTGCTGGTATAGCTTGGAAATGGCTATATGCCGAAAACGGCTTACTCAATCAGTTACTCCAAACTTTGAATATTTTTCCCGAAGGAATTCCCTGGTTAACTAGTCCAGAGAAGCTGCTGGGTGTTGTCCCAATTTCTCTAGCGAGTGTCATGGCTGTCACCGTCTGGAAGGGACTCGGCTATTACATGGTAATTTATTTAGCGGGGTTGCAATCAATTCCGGCTGATGTCTATGAAGCCGCAGCAATTGATGGTTCAGATGGTATCCGCAAACACTGGGATATTACCGTACCCTTGATGAAACCATATTTAGCGCTAGTGGCGGTAATTTCGGCGATTTCTGCCACTAAAGTATTTGAAGAAGTTTTTATTATGACCCAAGGTGGTCCATTAAATAGCTCTAAAACTATTGTGTACTATTTATATGAAGAAGCCTTTAGCAACTTAGAAATTAGTTATGCTTGCACTATTGGCTTAGTCTTATTTTTGATTATTTTAGCGTTATCAGTTTTACGATTAGCGATTAATCCCCAGGAAGACATAACGCTTTAATCATTGCAAACACCGAAAAATTCAGATCCCCGACTTCTTGAAGAAGTCGGGGATCTTTGTGTCTGCAACTTCTGTAAAAATTGCTAGATATTTCCTAATAAGAAATACACTCTTTTTTATATTTTGGGAGATTTTGCGACAACATTAATAAATCTTGCTGCGGTAGAGAATTAGCCATATAATATCTTTTCTTTTGTCGTCTAGAACTATAGTCATAAAATATAGCAAATCTATCAGAATTTATCGGTACTTTTCCTCGATGAAAAATGCTCCCAGTCGCAGCAAAAACTACAGTGCCAGCAGAACCTGTACATGATTTATAATTTTCTGGAGAGATAAACTCTCTCATGGTTGACTCTTGAATATAGCCAGATGTATATTTTAAAGCTTTGGCTATTTCTGAGGTTAAATCTGGGGGAATATATTGAAATGGTCCCGTCTGCTCATTAGTATCATTTAAGTAAATGATAATTTTGAGAATTTTTCTATCTTCTCTATCTATATGCCATAATCTAGAACCTTGCTCAATTTTATTAGCAATATCTCTGCGAAAATAAACGCCATTATAGGCTACTGGTAAACCCAGATAATTTTCTACAATATTGAGTAAACGTTCTTCAAGTCCCCAGAAAAAAATTTCTGGATACTCCATTAGCTGTTGGGAACTAGCATGAACAACAAATTCATTTTTTTGGATAGAAATATTTGGCGGTATTTGTGGGAGCAGGTTTTTGACTGCGGCGAGTATATTAGATGTAGATGAAATTCCCAAGTCTGCTAATGAAGTAATTACAACGCCTTTTTCTTTGATATCTTCTAATATATCCGAGTCAGCCTTGTTCAGAAGAGGTAGATTTATTATATGGTTTTTTACTGCGGTTTGATAAGCCAGATCCTCTTGATATCGGATAAATGGGATAGTATCGATTTTTTTGAGAATCTTATTCTGCATTTTTTGCATTAACTTATACATCTTTATTATCCTCGCACTGCTCGAACTGGCATTTTATATTTGTGGTTATTTCTATATGCAAAGTCTAACCCATCTTATCTCACAATCCCTATCGCTAGTAAGATTCATGATCATACTTAAGTCATAAATTTACAAAATCTTTTTAATTGGTGAATACTAATAATAGTTTATACATTCTATTATTTATGCATTTTTGATCCACCCAAAGGTAGTAGATAAAACCTGAACTAAATAACTATAAGAGATGAAATGGCTCTGCTTTTCAAACAGTTACGAAGGAACAGATGTTTATGACGTTTGATTATGATTTGTTTGTCATCGGTACTGGGCCTGGGGGATTAGCAGCAGCAAAAAAAGCCGCTAGCTATGGTGTCCGTGTCGCTATGGCTGAACAAGAAACCATTGGCGGTACTTGTGTAAATCGGGGTTGTGTTCCTAAAAAACTAATTGTCTACGCCGCCGATTTTGCTAAGGAAAACCAAATGGCACACAGCTACGGGTGGAGTAAGTGTCAACGGTATTTTGACTGGACACTATTTATGAAATCCGTACACCGACATATTGAACACATTAACTACTCCTATTGTCAACAGTTGCGAGAAGCGGGAATTGAAATAATTAAAGAACGTGCTGTTTTTGTTGATGCTCATACTTTAGATTTAAATGGACACCAAGTTACATCTGATAAAATTTTAATTGCTGTAGGGGGAAAACCTGATAAACCCAATATTCCGGGGATAGAATACGCCATTACATACCGCGCCATGTTTCATTTACCCTATTTACCCAAACGGTTAGCAATTATTGGCGGTGGTTATATTGGGGCTGAATTTTCTAGCATGATGCACGCTTTAGGGTGCAAAGTCACACTCATCGAAACAGATGAGATAATGCTATCAGGGTTTGATGATGATATTCGCTCTGGTATACAACAGGGTTTAAGCAAACGCGGAATTAAAATTTATACTAATAGCACTGCTGAAGGAATCACTCATTTAGATGACGGTTGGCTATTAACGACTACTGGCGACTTTGCAGAAACTATGACCGCAGATACTATTCTGGTGGCTACTGGTTCTAGTCCTAATACTCAGAATCTGGGTTTAGAAAAGGCTAATGTCGAAGTTGGTGAACAAGGTGAAATTAAGGTAAATGAATATTACTGCACTACCCAAGAAAATATTTTTGCTGTGGGAGACTGCATTAATCGGATGCAATTAACTCCAGTAGCGAAGGCGGAAGGTATGGCTTTTGCTAATACAGTTTTTGGGAATAAACCGCAAACAGTGAATTATGATTATGTGCCTTCTGCTGTTTTTTCGCGTCCTGAAGGCGCTGGTGTAGGGATGACGGAAGCTAAAGCACGGGAAAAATTTGGTGATGCTGTAAAATGCTATTCTACTCAGTTCCAACCTCTTTTGTCTCAGCTATTGGAAGAGGAAGAGTTAGTTATGATGAAGTTAGTAGTAAATGGCAATTCTCAACAAGTTTTGGGCGCTCATCTACTGGGTGAAAATGCTGCCGAAATTATTCAAACTTTAGGTGTGGCAATTCGTCAAGGAATTACTAAACAAGAGCTAAATGACACCATAGGTATTCATCCTACTACAGCCGAGGATTTTTTATCTTTGGGTTAACTCAGCACGGGCTAAACGCCCCGCTAACAGCCCTCCTAACTCCTGTACGGGCGGGTTTACTAAGGATTTCGACGAATCACAGACTGACTGCTTAAACCCGCCCCTACCCACTCAGACGTAGGTTGGGTAGAGGAACGTTAACGTAGTTTGCCGAAGGCATAACCCAACACCCACAATCCTTGGTTTCGTTGGGTTACTCTACGAGAAGGCTACGCCTACACAAGGCTTCAACCCAACCTACTCTTTTTTTATTTCATCAGAGTTATAAAAGAGCGTTAAACCCGCCCCTACGCACTCAGCACTTTCTTCACCAAAGTTTGGTGGGAATATCTGATGAGTCTAAAGATGAATAACCGGGTGGTGCAGAGTTGCTGTTTTGAGAATTTAGGAATTCGTCAATGTCCTTGAGAGCTTCTGATGCAGAATGATAGCGCTCTTTAGTATCATCTACCACCATTTTTGTTAAAATTTTGACTAGGGCGTGGCTGGCTAATGCTTTATCGCTCCATAATAATTTTCCCTGATCGTCCCGGTGAAATTCGTGGGGGGAGATTCCAGTTAAGGCTGTAACTCCAATCATCCCGACTGCATAGACATCACTGTTATATTGAGGACGGCCAAAACATTGTTCGCTCGGTGCATAACCTCTAGTCCCAATCCCAATTGTGAAGGGGTTTTGCTCGGAATCTTGCGGTGGTGCGATGGTGACTTCTTTGACTGCACCAAAATCAATTAATACAAGTTTATGATCTGAGTGTCGCCGGATGATATTAGTCGGTTTGATGTCTCGATGAATTACGCCGTTTTTATGAAGAAATATTAAGATAAGCAATAATTCTCGGACAATTTCAATTGCAGTATTTTCGGCGATCGCCTTTTTTGACCGTAATTCCTGACTCAGCGCATGGCCAATAATATATTCCTGTACTAAATAAAATTCTTCGTCTTGTTCAAAATAAGCTAAAAGCTGAGGAATTTGGCTGTGTGATCCTAATTTTTCGAGTATTTGGGCTTCTGATTTAAATAAACGTCTAGCCAGTTCTAATCCTTCAGGTTTAGTATTGGCTGGTTTTAGTTGCTTGACTACACAATGAGGGTTTCCCGGTCGTTGAATGTCTTCAGCAATGTAGGTTTCGCTAAATCCACCTGAACCGAGAACTTTGACAATTTTATAGCGTCCTGACAGTATTTTTCCGGATACAGCTATGTCTCGTTGGTCAAGTAAGTCTTGCAGATCATCTTGTTGGCTGATAATTTCTTGGACTATGGGAGAAGTTTTATATCGATGAAATATGTCTACGAGTCGGCGGGTTCTGAGTTTTTCTTTAGCGACTTCGGTTCCTAAGTAGGACAAACCACTGAAGGCGATCGCGATCATCGGAATGGCTGTAGGGAAAATTAATTGACCATAAACCAAGCCAAAATAGCTCACACCGCCCCAGACAGTCGCTAACCCGATACCAGAAACAGCTCTAGAAATACCACGCTTGCTGCGGGTGATCAGCAATGCTGTACTCCCAACGAGTACCAGGACAAATAAACTTTGCAGGGGTGGATTACTAAAGGCTGGGGCGATCGCTTTACCGGTGATTAAAGTGGCGATCGCATTAGCGTGAATCTCCACTCCTGACATTTTTCCCGGAGTGGGGACTATCGGTACGGAATGAAAATCATTGGCTAACTTAGCCGTAGCACCAATGAGAACGATTTTATCTTCAAAAATCTTGCCCTGTTCTAAATAAGTATCCCAGTTATTCGGGTCAAGTACATACCACAGGGGAATCGTCTTAAATGTACCTTCACCACCCCAGAAATGGATGCGATCGCCTTTGGGCTGTGGATAATCGATTTGTGCCGTTACTAGCACTGCGTCATCAAAGGAAGGTGTATTCGCTGCTTGGAGATCATCAGCCTCTAATAGCCGAGAAAACTCGCTAGCTAATCGGTGAACTTTACCATCTATCTCTAGGGGAAAATTCACCGTACCCATTGACACCGTACCTGTATGAAACTCCTCATGAGGCAACCTTAGTTGCATAAAGGTTCCTTGGTGCGTCTCAAAATTTTCGTAAAGGGCTGCTAAGGTAACTTTACTGCCATATTTTTGTAATGCGGCTTGAAATTGGCGATCGTCAGCAGTTCCATAAATACTGGGTAAATCAAAAACCACATCCAGTCCAATAGCCCCAACACCCGCCTGAGCTAGCTTTTCGATGATTTGAGCATAAGCCGAGCGTTGGAAAGGAAAAGACTTCAGTGATTCTAAGTAGGCATACTGTTCCGGATCTGTTTTATAGTACTGTTCGGGAATTGATATCGATTGATCATCAATTGCCAAAATGATGATATTTTCTGGAGGTATGATTGACCCACGCAGTTGAAAAAATGTTGACAGCGCTTGATTTTCCATGATTTGAACCAAACCCCAACCAGAAACAGTCAGCCATGCTGCACCCACGGCGGAAATCCCCGTCAGTAGATGACCTAAACGCGCCACTTGCCTCGCCTGATGTGATGCTGTTTGAGTCACTTTTGTCGGCTTAATTGAGGCTAACTTGGCAGCAAAGACATTTTTTTTGGTTAAGGTAGATGTAGGTTCTTCTGCCATATCGTGTTAATAGTTAATTTGCGTACTACTACTTTATTTATTTATTCAGGGCTAGTTTTACTACCAATACATTGAAATAAGACTTAAATGACAAACTTATACTTTTGTAATGTATTTTCTATTTTTGACCAAAGTTGGGGTAATAAATTTCGACTTAGTAGAACTTTAGCCCAAATCTTGCCCAACTTATTCTCTGAATGAGTTCAAAGCTGTGATTGTGCTACAGAATGGAGTGGGAAATGCACTACTTCAGCACTCAGTTAGAGTGGGATTTTATTTTCTCTATCTAACGGATAGGCCTCCTCGAATTATTCTATGAAGGGTTTATTGTAGTGCTACAGACACATTTTGTACAAGAATGAGCATCTACTCTCATCAAGTTGATACTTTTATTAACTTAAAAGTTGAGAGATGGTGATTATCCATATCCTACCTCAAGACCTATGCCTTACCTCTTTAGAAGTAAACTTGACAGTCATATAGCTAAAAATGCTATTAATCATGTTAATCAGTCAATTTTATTGATAGATTTTGATCAGAAGGCCTCTCTTAAACTGCTAGATATCAAAAGGTTTAAGTCCCAACACCTTAAGTCCAATATTTTAGCCAATTTTATGCGGTGTAAGAGGTAAGATAAAAGCTATACATAAAACTCTGTTATAGGGATTTTAGCAAATTTATCATTTGAGAATTGCTATAATCTATTGTCCAAACTAATTACTTTTCTATTTGTTAGGTGTATTTTTCTATGGGTTCCCCAATGAATCGTCTGTCTATTTTTGTAGACGGAAACAATATGTTCTATGCTCAACAAAAAAATGGCTGGTTTTTTGACCCAAGACGAGTCTTAGAGTATTTCAAACACGAGCAATCAGACACAACATTAATTAATGCCTTCTGGTACACTGGCTTAAAAGACCCTCAAGATCAGCGAGGTTTCCGAGATGCTCTGATTAGCTTAGGATATACAGTCAGAACTAAAATTCTGAAAGAATATTATGATGACTCATCGGGTCGCTATTCCCAAAAGGCTAATTTAGATATTGAAATTGTCGTAGATATGTTTAATACAGTAGATCAATATGACCGAGTAGTTCTATTCAGTGGTGATGGGGATTTTGAGAGGGCTATCGAACTATTACGCTCAAAAAATACGCACATTACGGTAGTGTCTACAGAAGGCATGATAGCGAGAGAGCTACGTAATGCTACTGACAGATATATTGATTTGAACGATATCAGAGACAGTATAGAAAAAGTCGAAGGTTAGAAATCTTAGCAAATATTTACAAATCTTAAGAGTAAAAAAACTAAGGTTCAAGATATTTTAAGATTCAACAAAAACTCAACCAGGAGGAAAAATGACCAACAAAGCCGAGAAAATTATCATTTTTGATACGACACTCAGAGATGGAGAACAATGTCCCGGAGCCACTTTAAATATAGATGAAAAGTTGGCGATCGCTAAACAATTATCTCGGTTAGGGGTAGACGTAATTGAGGCTGGTTTTGCCTTTGCAAGTCCGGGAGACTTTCAAGCGGTGCAGAAAATTGCCCAACTTGTAGGGACAGAAGATGGCCCGGTAATTTGTAGTTTAGCTAGAGCCATTAAAGCCGATATTGAAGCCGCAGCCGAGGCTTTAAAACCAGCCGTTCACGGCAGAATTCATACATTTATTTCGACATCTGATATTCATTTAGAGTATCAGTTGCGGAAATCACGGGCTGAAGTGTTGGCGATCGCCGAAGAAATGGTAGCTTATGCTAAGTCATTCATGGCAGATGTGGAATTTTCGCCAATGGATGCAGCGCGTTCTGACCCTGATTTTCTTTATCAAGTATTAGAACGTGCGATCGCAGTTGGCGCAACAACAATTAACATTCCTGACACGGTAGGTTACTTGACCCCCAGTGAATTTGGGGCAATGATTAAGGGGATTAAAGATCATGTCCCCAATATTGATCAAGCAATTATTTCCGTCCACGGACATAACGATTTAGGTTTAGCAGTTGCCAACTTCCTAGAAGCTATCAAAAATGGTGCAACACAATTAGAATGTACCATCAACGGCATTGGTGAACGAGCTGGAAATGCCTCCTTAGAAGAATTGGTAATGGCTTTGCACGTCCGGCGACAATATTTCAATCCCTTCTTAGGAAGACCAGAAGATTCTGAAGAACCACTCACTAATATTGACACGCGTCAAATTTATAAAACCTCCCGCTTGGTTTCTAATTTGACGGGAATGTTAGTGCAACCCAATAAAGCTATCGTAGGCGCAAACGCCTTTGCTCACGAGTCTGGAATTCACCAAGATGGGGTGTTGAAAAACAAGCTCACCTACGAAATTATGGATGCTCAATTGATTGGTTTAACAGACAATCAAATCGTATTGGGCAAACATTCCGGCAGAAATGCTTTCCGGAGTCGGTTGACAGAATTGGGCTTTGAACTATCAGAAACCGAATTAAATAAAGCTTTCGTCAGGTTCAAAGACGTAGCGGACAAAAAGAAAGAAATTTCTGACCGGGATTTGGAAGCTATTGTTAATGATGAAATTCAACAAACTCCTGATTTGTTCCGCGTCGAGTTGGTGCAAATTTCCTGCGGTAATAATGCTTGTCCCACAGCTACAGTCACCCTCCGCACCCCAGACGGTGAAGAATTGACTGATGCGGCCATTGGTACTGGCCCAGTAGACGCTGTTTACAAGGCAATTAACCGGGTAGTGAATGTACCTAATGAGTTAATTGAGTTTTCTGTGCAGTCAGTTACAGAAGGAATTGACGCTTTAGGAGAAGTAACTATTCGACTCAGACATGATTCTAGAGTGTTTTCTGGTCATGCGGCGAACACAGATATCATCGTTGCTTCCGCCCAAGCTTATGTGAATGCCTTGAATCGTCTTTACGCATCTTTGCAAACTCAAGAAAAGCAAGAAGAAGTAACTGCGTAGAAAATTTAGTCAGATATCTGGTTTGGGGGTGGGTTTTTCCCGCCCTATTTTTTTGTTTAAGGGATGCGGATTTAATAAAATACAGAACCTCACCCCCAGCCCCTCTCCTTACTAAGGAGAGGGGAGGTTTGAACGCAAGTCAAAAACCAGAATTTGGATGTTATTCATATTCCTAATTTCAGAAAAGCTATTCTGCAAAATCATCTGATTTTGGCATTAATTATAAATATTTGTTGCTTTTTTAGATTTTGATATTTATCTACAAATAAAAAATTTTATTCTGAAAATTGATGCAAGTATCAAGCTAAATTTAATGACAGAATTACCACTTTGGGTGCAAGATAGAGAAGCCGTACTGGCTCATGATCAAGGAGTAGAATGGCGGGAAGGACAACGACCTGATTATTCTTACACAAATGAATTTCTGCACAAAGAAAGCAAATTTAACCATCCAGAAGGTTCTTTAGAAGCGATCGCGCAAAACTTAGTTCGTACCTTTGAAATGGAAGCTTCTCATAAAATCAATCCGCAACAATGGCTGTCAATTGTCGCTGATCAGTTTAGAATGAGTAGCAACGGCGGAGAGAAGTACACTGCTGAAGAGGTAGTAAAAGAAGGTACTTATAACTTATTCATTAGTGAAACTGAGCATTATAGTTCTAAAAACGAAACTTTTGAAAGTTCATTTGAACTGTTTCACAATGCTTTTCCCAACGGCTTTTTGTGGGAATTAACAGAAGTGCTAGCTGGTCCACCGAATGTTACCTTTAAGTGGCGACATTGGGGAACATTTACTGGTAGTTACAAAGATTATAAACCCACTGGGGAAACAATAGAAATTACTGGGATGAGTATTGCTCGCGTCACTGAAGATTTAAGAATTGAGTCTTTAGAGCATTATTTTGATAACAATACCTTTCTAGACTAATTAACTGCTGGTGGTTGTCCTTTCCATTCTTGACATCAGCATATTTGACTTAAAATTAGTGAGTTTTGAGTAAATATATCCATGCGGTAGGGGTTTAGCATTGCTAAACCCCTACGAAATATGTGCTTTTTAGTGTTACATATATTTGGTATTTATTGTCAATGCGTAAGTCCTAACCAAATAGTTTTGATAGTTGTCATTAAACGATATCCCTGGGAAAATTACCCCACATTTCTTGACGTGCTTGAGCAATATCCTCAAAATTCATCTAAATTTCTCCTGATTTAACTTCCCAAAATGGCTTTAATCTCTGTGATAATTTCAGCTACTTGTCTATCTTTCTCTAAGATATCAACTGATAAAAAAACTTGTCCTACTAGCTTAACTAGCAAAGATTTGAGCGAATCTCCGAATACCTTCGGCTAGCTGTGGTTCTGTTAATTCACCGTAGCCGAAAATAAACTCACCTGTATGATTAGCTTTAAGATACTGCTGTTTAGCAGACATAATCCCTACACCTATTTGGGCTGCACGATGTATGATTTCCTCATCGCTGAGATCGCTATGTATTTTTACCATTAAATGGATTCCTGCTTTTTCTCCTAAAATAGTTACTCTTTCTCCCAGGTGAACATTTAACGCCTTAACTAGGACTTGACAACGCTGTTCATAAAGCGATCGCATCTTTCTAATATGACGTTCTAAATGTCCTTCGGTGATGAAGTCTGTAAGTGTTTGCTGTTCTAGAATTGGTAAATGGCGATCGCTTAACCACTTAGCACGAGCGAATATAGCCACTAAATTCTTCGGTAATACTAAATAACCAATCCGTAATCCGGGAAACAGCACTTTGGAGAAAGTCCCAATGTACAGCACTGAATCACTACGATCTAAGCCTTGTAAAGCTGGAATTGGTCTGTCACCATAGCGATATTCACTATCATAGTCATCTTCAATAATCAATCCCCCAGTTTGTTGCGCCCAAGCTAATAGTTCTAAACGGCGAGGTAAAGATAAAATTGCTCCGGTGGGGAACTGGTGGGAAGGTGTGACATATACAAGTGAGATGGGTTTGCTGCTATAGTTGACTAGTTCTTTGACAATCAAGCCGGAGTCATCCACAGGAATCGGCAAAAGTTCAGCCCCTTGAGTCTGAAAAATCAAACGTGCGCTCATATAACCAGGATCTTCCAGTGCAATCATATCCCCAGGCTCAATTAATAGCCGCATAATTAAATCGAGTCCTTGCTGAGTCCCATTGACAATCAGCACTTGATCTGTGTCACATTTAACAGCACGGGAACGGGATAGATAAGAAGCGATCGCCTCTCGCAACGGTTTGTAACCCAAGGGTTCTGTAGAATAATCCAGCCAACTCAAATTAGTGTAAAAGTATCGCGATAGTAATCTGCGCCACAGCTTGAGGGGAAATTGGTCTATGGCTGGTTGTCCGTAGCGAAAGTTAATCTCGGTATCAGGTGCGGCGATTCTCGGCAGATTTTCAGTGTCAGCTAAAATTTTCCCATAGCGATTTAATTTAACTGGTAAACGGGTAATTGTCTGGCTCGATTCTATGGGTGTGGAATGCAGCAAATCATCGGGAAGTTGAGCGCAAACAAAGGTTCCAGAACCCGAAATTGTGGTTAAATAACCTTCACTCAAAAGTTGTTCATAGCTTTGGGTCACAGTAGTACGAGATATATTCAAAGATTTGGCTAGCGATCGCGTTGAAGGAATCCGGACTCCAGGCGACAATCGCCCATTGAGTATGGCTTGACGCAGTTCTTGATATAGCTGCTGATGCAGAGGTAGAGGGGAATTACTATTCAAGGCGATCGCTAAATCCATAATCCAGCCATAAAAGTGGACTTGTATTAAATCACAAAAGTGGCTCTTGTCTAATACCACTTGGGAAATTACGCTAACAGTGGTTGAAATCAACGCCCATAATGATGCTGACAGAACAACAAATCACTATTAGAAAAGCAATTCCCCCAGAAGACGCACTAATTGCACAGCACTTTTACCAAATGTGGCAAGATATTGGCGTTCCTGATGCAGCGATGAATTCTAATTATTTGGATATCACCCTTGAGTTTATCGCCCAAGCTCGTCAGGAGTTATTTTATCAAGCTTTTGTGGCAGAAGTAGACGATGTAATAGTGGGTTCTGCAAGTTGTCAATTATTTTCTGGTTTGTACCCAAATGTCATGACAGCCGAGTACCGAAAATTCGGATACATCTGGGGCGTTTATGTTGAACCAGTTTATCGCAGACAAGGTATTGCGGAGAAATTAACTCATAGTGCAGTTGCTCATTTAAAAGCGATTGGTTGTACGCGAGTAGTTCTGAATGCTTCGCCATTGGGGAAACCAGTCTATTCCAGTTTGGGTTTTTCAGAAAGTAATGCTATGCAGCTTGATTTGGGGATTTAACTGGAAGAAATTCAGGAATTAAACGTTCGCGTAGCGTGCGCGCAGCGCATACCACAGAGACACAGAGAACACAGAGAAATCAGGAAGAGAGAGTTTTAGTTGGAAGTAGTTTAGTGGAAATACAATCATGAGTGAAATTAATCAGGAACAGTTAAGCCCTACACAACGCAGTCAAATTAAGCGCGTACCTCAAAGGGGAAATTATAACCGTCAGGTAATCTATGACATTTTAGATGAAGGGTTAATCTGTCATGTGGGATTTGCGGTAGATAATCAGCCTTATGTGATTCCTACTGCTTATGGGCGGGTAGAAGACCAATTATATATTCATGGTTCACCAGCTAGTCGAATGTTGCGATCGCTCCAAGCTGGTATCGAAGTTTGCCTGACTGTGACTCTATTAGATGGTCTAGTCCTGGCGCGTTCTGCATTCCATCATTCCATGAACTACCGTTCAATAGTAGTATTTGGAACCGCCACTATCGTTAAAGATGCTGAAGAAAAATTAGCAGCCCTCAAAGCCTTTACTAATCATGTAATGCCAAAACGATGGTCAAATGTGCGTACACCCAACCGTCAAGAAATGCAGGGAACTTTGGTGCTTTCCTTACCTTTAACAGAAGCATCTGCCAAAGTGCGGACAGGCGCACCCTTAGATGATGAAGCCGATTATGCTTTACCTGTGTGGGCGGGTGTTTTGCCATTAAAATTAGTGGCTGGGGAAGCAATCGCTGATTCTCGTGTGCCATCAACAATTAACGTACCAGTGGAAGTACAAAACTATACGCGTTGACTGCGCCCATTTTAGCGGTCATTAGAAAAATCCACCAAAAAAAAGGGAACATTGGAAAAAGCCACCAAAAAAAGGGAACACTCAAAGTAAGTATTCCATTATCCTTAAACTCTATGACTATCAACGATTATGAAATTTCCCACAGATTAGACCTCCAAGAATCTCAACAACAGTTACAGATAGCGGTTCAGTACCAAAAAATCTTGACCAGAATTTTGGCTAAGGTGCGGGCGTTTGCTAACCTCGAATCTCTGTGTTCCAGTTCTTCCCAAGAGATTTGTCGGCAATTGCAGATTGAGCGAGTGGCAATCTACCGCTTTAATCCTGATTGGAGTGGAAATTTCATTAATAGTTATGGTTTTGCAGAATCTCCTTGGCATACATTAACAGCCTTTGGGCAGGACTTGGTGTGGGCAGATTCCCATTTACAAGAAACTCAAGGAGGGCGATATCGCCAAAATGACCCCTTTGCCGTGGCTGATATTTACAATGCTGGACACGCCCGTTGTCATCTTGAGATATTGGAACAGTTTCAGATTCGGGCTTATGCGATCGCCCCGATTTTCATAGGTGCAAAACTTTGGGGACTACTTGCAGTCTATCAACATTCTAGCCCTCGCCAATGGCATGACCACGAAGTAGAATTCATTGCCCAAGCCGCCAGTTATTTGGGCGTAGCTATGCAACAAGCCGAAATCCTCGAACAAACCAAACAACGCACCGCAGAACTGCAAGATGCGATCGCTCGGCAACGTGCTTTGATGGAAGTAGTGGGGAATATTCGCTCATCGCTGAACCCCGAAATTATCTTAGATATTGCCTGTCAGGAACTTTGCAAACTCTTGAAACTAGAACGGGCGGCAGTTTATCGCTTCAATGAAGACTGGAGTGGCGAATTTGTCAGCCAATTTGGTGTGCCAACACAGTGGGATAGAACCAATGCTTTTGGCAGAAATTTAGTTTGGGAAGACACCCATCTCCAAGAAACCAAAGGTGGGCGTTATCGCAATAACGAAAGTTTTGCAGTCGATGACATTTACCAAGCGGGACACTCACGCTGTCACCTGGACATTTTAGAACAATTCAAAATTCGGGCTTATGCCTTAGCCCCGATTTTCATCGGCCCAAAACTGTGGGGACTGATAGCAGCCTATCAACATTCTAGCCCACGGCAATGGGTAAACTACGAAGTGGAATTTTTGGGACAGGTGGGAGCGCAATTAGGAGTAGCAATTCAGCAAGCCGAGAATTTAACTCAATCGAAACAACAAGCCATAGCCCTCCAAGATGCGATCGCCCGACAACGGACACTCACAGAAGTTGTCGGTAAAATTCGTTCTTCCCTGAATATTGACTTAATTCTCAAAACCACCTGTCAAGAAGTCTGTAAAATGCTGCGTGTCGAGCGAGTTGCCGTTTATCGCTTTAACGAAGACTGGAGTGGTGAATTTGTCAGTAATTTCGGTGTGGTAGACGCACAGTGGGACAGTATCAATCCTTTTGGCAAAAACCTCGCTTGGGAAGACACCCACCTGCAAGACACCAAAGGCGGTCGCTACCGCAACAACGACAATTTTGCAGTCAACGACATCTACCAAGCCGGACACTCACGCTGTCACCTAGATATTTTGGAGCAATTCCGGATTCGTGCTTATGCCTTGACACCAATTTTTGTTGGTCGCCACCTCTGGGGATTGCTGGCAGCTTATCAACATTCTGCACCGCGTGTTTGGGATAGTGTGGAAGTAGAATTTTTGGGACAAGTTGCCAGTCAATTAGGAGTAGCCCTGCAAAGTTCCCAAATGATGCTGCAAATCCAAAACCGTGCCGATGAAATGCAGCAGTCTGCGGAACAGCGCCGGATTTTGTTTGATTTAGTCGTCAAAATTCGGGAATCCTTGCATTTGGAGACAATCTTAAGAACTACTGTACAAGAAGTCAGGCGATCGCTCTTAGCAGATCGAGTTGCCATCTTCCGTTTTGACCCTGATCTGAATTTTTCCACTGGTCAATTTATCACTGAGGATGTCTTACCCCCATTTGATTCCACCCTCGCCGTCAAAGTGCAGGATTATCGCTTCAGTAACCAATACGCACTGCAATATCGCCAAGGAGAAGTGCAAGTAATATCTGATGTCAATAGCGTTGGTTCCAAACTACCGTATTTAGATATTATTGAGCGATTCCAAGTCAAAGCCCAGATTGTTGTGCCATTAAAAGAAGGTGAGGAATTGTGGGGGTTCTTGTGTGTTCATCAATGCAGTCATCCCCGTGATTGGGAAGAAACAGACTCAGAATTTGTCACTCAAGTAGCTGCTCAAATCAGCGTAGCGCTGTATCAAGCCAACTTATTTGAACAATGCAGTTTACTAGGTGAAACTCGTCAAGAAGCGAATCAACTCGCCCAAGCACTCAAAGAACTACGCACTGCTCAAATGCAAATGATCCATGCTGAAAAAATGGCCAGCTTGGGGCAATTAGTAGCAGGAGTCGCTCACGAAATTAATAACCCGATTAATTTTATTTATGGCAACTTAGAACACGCTCAACAATACACCCAAGAATTAGTGCGTTGTGTACAACTTTATCAGCATCATCATCCTGAGATTGCACCAGAGTTAAAAGAATATTTAAAAAAGACCGAAATACAGTTTCTATTCGATGATTTACCGAAGTTGTTTCAGTCTATGCAAGTTGGTACAGAGCGTATTCGTGAAATTGTCACCTCTTTACGCAACTTTTCGCGCCTAGACGAAGCCGACTTTAAAACAGCAAATATTCATGAAGGTATCGACAGTACTTTAATGATTTTGCAACATCGCTTGAAGCCTTCCGGCGAGAACTCTAGCATTCATGTCAGCAAATTTTATGATACTTTACCTGCCATCGAATGCTATCCCGGTCAGTTGAATCAGGTATTTATGAATTTGATTTCCAACGCCATTGATGCCTTAGAACAGCGAAACGCCAAACTATCTTTTCAGGAAATAACTGCAAACCCCAGCGAGATCAGAATTTCTACTTCCCTACTCAATAAAAACTGGATTTGTATTCGCGTTGCTGATAATGGAATTGGCATCGATCCAACACTAATTTCGCGACTATTTGACCCATTTTTTACCACTAAAGCTGTCGGTAAAGGCACAGGATTAGGACTTTCTATTAGTTATCAGATTGTCACAGAAAAACACAAAGGCAAAATTTACTGTCAATCAGAAATCGGCAAAGGTACAGAGTTTTTGGTTGAATTACCAATTAATCAGGCAACAGCTAGAAAAGCACTCACTTAAGTCAATCCCCCTCCTCGCTTGCGGGGCTACGGTGTACACACAAGTGATCTGATCCCCCTAA